>CAYWYB010000195.1:0-3660 GCA_964462145.1 uncultured Rhodospirillaceae bacterium | reverse complement strand
GACGGCATGAAACTTCCGTTCTGAACCCGGTCATGGCGCCGCAAAAGCCGGGTTCAGAACGGAAGTTTCATGCCGTCGGGCAGGTTCAGGCCGCCGGTCAGTTTGCTCATTTCTTCCTGGGTGAATTCCTCGACCCGGCGCTTGGCATCGTTATGAGCGGCGACGATCAGGTCTTCCATGACCTCCAAATCGCCATCCTTGATGGACGCATCCATCTTCAGGCCGCGCATTTCACCCCTGCCGTTCAAGATGACGCTGACCATGCCGGCACCCGCCTGACCGATCATCTCCATCTCTTCCAAGCGGGCCTGCATTTCCTGCATCTTGCCCTGCATTTCCTGGGCCTGCTTCATCATCTGGCTCAGATTTTTCATCGTTCTTCGTCTCCATTCGAAATATTACCGGCACTGCTGCCTCCGCCAACACCTAGAGGTCGGACTTCGGTAATTTTGGCGCCGGGAAAAGTCTCAAGCACGGCCTGCACCAGGGGGTCTGCCTGTGTGTCGGCCAAAAGATCGGCTTCCGCCTGACGTTGCTGAACGGCCAGGGGCGGCTCGCCCTCCGCCTGGGCGTTTATCACTACGGCCCAGGTCTCGCCAGTCCAGTCATCCAACTTGGCGCGCAGCTTGTTGGCTAAATCCGCCGGGGCATTATCCTCGGGGCGGATTTCCAGATGCCCGTCGCGGAATTCGACCAGCCGCACATCCTCCATCAGATGATGATACAGATGCCCCTCCCGCGCCTCCCGCGCCCGTGCCACGATGGCAGCGAAACTGTCGATGGTGATGGGCTCCTGCTGGCCAAAATCGTCCGCCGTGGCCATTTCAGGTACTTCATCGGGCTGCTCCTCGACCGGGTCGGGAATAGCCTCCATTATGTAATCAGGCATCTCTTCCGGCACCACCTGTGCCTGGACCTGGACGGATGCGGCGGCGCCGCCACCCATCTGTGCCGTTGTAACATTACTCGGCGCCGGCGCTGCAGGTGCGGGTGCTGTTGCGGCAGGCGCGGGCGTCGAGGTCGCGCTCGCGGCCGAGCCTGCCGGCGGCGCGGCGCTTGCCGGCGCGCTGGTTGATGATGCGCTGGTCGATGGCGCCGCTTGGGTTTCAGCCTTGGCACCGGTAACCTGGCGCACCGCATCAATCGGGCTCGGCAGATCGGTGCTATAGGCCAGACGTATCAGAATCATTTCCGCCGCCGCCAAAGCCGACGGTGCGCCGCGCACCTCGCCCAGACCCTTCAACAACATCTGCCAAGTCCGCGCCAACACGGGCATGGACAGCCCGCTTGCCAGGGCCTCAGCCCGTTGCCGTTCCATTTCCGAAAGGCCGGGATCGGCGCCGGCCTCGGGCGCGACCTGCAGGCGGGTCAGCAAATGGGTCAATTCCAACAGGTCGCGCAAAACCACTTCAGGATCGGCGCCCAGGTCGTATTGCTCCCGCAATTGCCCCAGGGCGGCGGCCACATCGCCCTTCATCAAATCCTCGAACAGATCATAGATCCGCACCCGGTCGGCCAGACCCAGCATTTCGCGTACCTGTTCCGCCGTGACCTGGCCGCCGCAATGGGCGATAGCCTGATCCAGCAGGGATAGACCGTCACGCACCGAACCTTCGGCGGTGCCGGCGATCAGGTTCAGCGCCTCGGCCTCCGCAGTAGCACCTTCCGCCTCGACAATGCCGGCGAAATGGCTGACCAACAGCTCGGCGCCGACCCGGCGCAGATCAAAGCGCTGACAGCGCGACAGCACGGTGACCGGCAGCTTGCGGGTTTCCGTGGTGGCAAAGATGAACTTTACGTGGCTGGGCGGCTCCTCCAGGGTTTTCAACAAGGCATTGAAGGCCCCGGTGGAGAGCATGTGCACTTCATCAATGATGTAGATCTTGTAGCGGGCCGAGGCGGGCAGATAACGCACGCCTTCCAATAATTCCCGCATATTGTCGACGCCGGTGCGGGAGGCGGCATCCATTTCCAGCACATCAACATGGCGCGATTCGGCGATTGCGATGCAATGTTCGCAGACCCCGCAAGGTTCAACCGTGGGCCCGCCCTGGCCGTCGGCACCAATGCAATTCAAGGAGCGGGCAATAATCCGCGCCGTGGTGGTCTTGCCCACGCCGCGCACCCCGGTCAGGATGAACGCATGCGCGATCCGCTCTTCCCGTATGGCATTGGTGATGGTGCGGACCAGCGCCTCCTGACCCACCAGTTGGCTGAAGTCTTGCGGGCGGTATTTCCGCGCCAATACCCGATAGGCGGCGTCATCATTTGACGCACCTTCGTTGCCGCCCGGCACCGCGCTATCCATATCAATCTCGTTCATGACTTCGCCTAGAGGCTAGCATGGCGGGGTAGGTTTTAAAATGGGAGTGTAGGTGGAAGAACGGTCAACGACCCGGACCAGACTTGTTACGGCTGCTACCTTTCGGTCCTGACCGGATTGGCAAGCGGTACGTCCGTAACCGCCCTTCCGCGCGCTTTATCGGCTTTTGCCTCCAGATTCGCAAGCCACTAATAACCCGTTTTGAATCTTTCCTGTAAATCAAACGGATAGGGCCCGGACGTAGGCGGTACGGTGCCCGGACGCGGATCAATAGGCAGCTGTTTATCCAATCCGCTCTCGGCTTCGTACAAGGCGCCCGCAGCCAACAAGGGCGCCTCGCCGCGTGGCGGGGCGACCAATTGCAAGCCGACCGGGCGGCCAAACTGGTCAAAACCGCAAGGCAGCGACAAGGCTGGCGAGGCCGACAGGGTAACCGCCGCCGTCAACAATGATGCGGCCATGTAATGCTCCAGCTTGACGCCATCAATGGCCTCGGGGTGGCGCAAATTGACATCGAAAGCCGGCGTATTAGCCCCCGGCGTCACGATCAGGTCATATTGGCCAAATAGTTCCACGAAGCGTCCATAAAGCGCGGCACGGCCCCGCTCGGCCTTGGCCAGGTCCGAGATCGACTGCTTCAGGCCCAGTTCCGTGTGCCAAATAATATCCGGCTTGATCCCGGTGGCTTTGCAATTGCAGTTCCCGGTCGATGACGAACTGCTGCGAGCGCAGGGCCAGAAAGGTCCCTTCCAGATCGTTGATATCGATGCTGATTTCCTCGACCTCGGCGCCGAGATTCTGGAATATTTTCATCGCCTCGCGGCAGATGTCGCGGGTTTCCTTGTCCACGGGCGAGCCGCCAATGGTCTCGGCATAGGCAATACGCATTGGAACCTTCGCCGCCGCCACCGCCTGGCTGAAGGAGACCGCCGGCGCGTCAAAGGTCAGGGGATCGGTGGGGCAGAACCCGGCCATGGCATCCAGAAACAGGGCCAGATCGGGAACGTTGCGGGCCATGGGGCCTTGCACCGAGAGGGGCGAAAACATGGTATTAACGGTGCCCCGCGTCACCCGCCCCGGCGAAGGGCGCAATCCGACAACGGAGGTATAAGTGGCCGGCCGGCGCAGGCTGCCGCCATGATCGCTGCCATGGGCCAGCCAGATCTCGCCCGCCGCCAGCGCCGCCGCGCCGCCGCCCGTGGAGCCCGCCGGCGTCAGCGACGTGTTCCAGGGATTGCGGGTCTTACCAAAGACCTCGTTGAAAGTGGAGCCGCCGGCGCCGAATTCGGGCGTATTCGATTTGCCGATGACAATACCGCCCATGCGTTCAATCCGCT
>CAYWYB010000194.1:0-9843 GCA_964462145.1 uncultured Rhodospirillaceae bacterium | reverse complement strand
GCCCAACGCCTATGCCTTTGCCCCATCGGGCGTTTCCGCCTTCATGGCGGCGACGGCGACCAAGGTGTCTTTGTATGTGCTGCTGCGTTTCACATTCACGATTTTTGGCGCCAAATACGCCTTTGGCGACCTGCCCCTGCACTGGGTTTTGCTGGTGCCGGCGATTCTGGCGATGTTCGCTGGCTCGCTCAGCGCCATTTTCCAGCGCGATGTCAAACGCATGCTGGCCTATTCCTCGGTGGCGCAGATCGGTTACATCACCCTGGCGATCGCGCTAGCCTCAAACGCCGGCGTCACCGCCGCGCTGATCCATATTTTCAATCACGGCCTGATGAAGGCGGCGCTGTTCTGCGCCATGGGCTGTATCTTTTACCGCCTCGGCTCGACCCGGATCGACGCCATGGCTGGGCTGGGACGGCAAATGCCCTGGACCATGACCGCCATCGTCGCCGGCGGCCTTAGTCTGCTGGGCGTGCCCCTGACCGCCGGCTTCATCTCGAAATGGTATCTGGTGCAAGCGGCTCTGGAATCGAACCTGTGGTGGCTGGTCGTTCTGATCGTGCTGAGTTCCATGCTGGCCCTGGTCTATGTCTGGCGCCTGGTGGAAGCGCTGTATTTCAAGGAGCCGGCGCCCGGCACGGACGCGGTCACCGAGGCACCGTTATCCATGCTGTTGCCGACCCTGCTGCTGGCGGGGGCGAACGTCTATTTCGGCGTTGATACCCGCGTGCCCGTGGCAATCGCCGAAAACGCCGCCGAGCTGTTGATGCGGGGGCAGATATGGTAACGGGGGGCGGCTTGATCTTACTGGCCATCGGTCTGCCACTGTTCGCGGCCCTGTCGATTTGGGTCGTTGGCAAATCACCGAACCAGCGCGAAGCACTGACCCTGATCACGGCGGTAGCGTTGCTGGTGGTGGTGCTGGCGATCCTGCCGCTGGTGCTGGCCGGCCTGCCCGTGCGCCTGGAATTGGCCGCGCCCATTCCAGGCCTTGATATCGCCTTCGCGGTGGAGCCCTTGGGCATGGTCTTCGCCTGCGTCGCCTCGTTCCTGTGGATCGTCAGCTCGGTCTTTTCCATCGGCTATATGCGCGGCAACAATGAGCCGCGCCAGACCCGTTTCTATGTCTGTTTCGCCATCGCCATCGCCGCCACCGTGGCCCTGGCATTCGCCGAGAACCTGTTCACCCTGTTCATTTGTTATGAAGCCCTGACGCTGTCCACCTACCCCCTGGTCACGCACCACAAGAATGACGAGGCAAAGGCGGCCGGCCGCACCTATCTGGGCATATTGATCGGCAGTTCCGTGATGCTGCTGTTGCCCGCGATCATCGCCACCTGGGTGCTGACAGGCAGCGTCACCTTCACGCCGGGCGGCGTCATGGCCGGCAAGGTGGAACCGCTGATCGGCGGTATTCTATTGCTTTTGTTCATGTACGGCATCGGCAAGGCGGCGTTGATGCCCATGCACCGCTGGTTGCCTGCGGCCATGGTGGCGCCGACGCCGGTCAGCGCCCTGCTGCACGCGGTGGCCGTGGTCAAGGCCGGCGTATTCACCGTCGTCAAGGTTTCGGTCTATATCTTCGGCCTGGACTACCTGCGCGAATTGGCTATGGCGGACGTGGTGCTGTACCTGGCCGGGTTTACCATCCTGGCCGCCTCCGTCGTCGCCCTGCACCAGGACAATCTGAAACGGCGGCTGGCCTATTCCACGGTCAGCCAACTCAGCTATGTCATCCTGGCCGCGTTTATTCTCTCGCCCATATCGACCATGGGCGCGGCCCTGCATGTGGCCGTCCACGCCTTCGGTAAGATCACGCTCTTCATGGCGGCGGGCGCCATCTATACCGCCGGCCACAAGACCAAGGTTTCCGAACTGGACGGCATTGGCAAGCGCATGCCCTGGACCATGGGCGCCTTCGCCATTGGCGCCATTTCCATGGTCGGACTGCCGCCCGCCGCCGGCTTCCTGTCGAAATGGTACATGCTGCTGGGCGCATTGGACGTTGAACAATGGTTCGCCGTGGCGGTCATCCTCGGCTCCACATTGCTGAATGCCGCCTATTTCCTGCCCATCGTCTATGCCGCCTTTTTCAAACCGGAAACCACGGACGGCCACGCCCATGAACATGGCGAGGCGCCCCTGCCCATAGTCCTGGGCCTGGTGACCACGGGGGCCGGCACTATTCTGTTATTCCTGTTTCCCGGCCCGGTACTGGAACTGGCCACACTGTTGGTCAACCAGTAGGAGGATATGACATGACCGAAAAACAGCCACATGATCACACCCAGGAAGTGGATGACGGCAAGCGTTATTGGCTGGATGACATGCGCAATGTGCGCAAGATCTTCTGGGCCCTGGTCATCCTCTGCGTATTACTGTTCCTGTCGGACGCGTTCTATCACAAGCACGTCATTTTCGAGTTCGAGAACTGGTTTGGCTTTTTCGGCCTGTTCGGTTTCTCCGTTTCGTTTGCCCTGGTGCTGACGGCCCGTGAACTGCGAAAAATCCTGATGCGCGACGAGGATTACTATGATCGCTGAATTCCCACCCGGTCTGCTGTTGATCGGCGGTGCCGTGTTGGTGCCGTTCCTAAAGGGCAATCTGCGCTCGGCCTATACGCTTGTCCTGCCGCTGTTGGGCATTTTGCAATTGATCATGTTGGAGCCGGGCACATTCGGCGCCATGGCCTCCTTCGGGTTTGAGCAGACCCATGTCCGGGTGGATAAACTGAGCCTATTGTTCGGCTATATCTTTTACATAGCGGCCGTCATGGGCGTTATTTTTGCCTGGCACAATGATGATCCCTGGGAAAAATCCACGGCCCTGGTCTATGTGGGGGCGGCCATCGGCGCCACCTTCGCCGGCGATCTGATCACCCTGTTTTTCTATTGGGAGCTGGCGGCGATCGCCGCCGTCTTTATCATTTGGGCCGCGCGCACGGACCGCTCTTTCGCCGCCGGCCTCCGCTGCCTGCTGATCTATATGGTATCCGGGGTGCTTTTGCTGTCGGGCGCGGCCTTGCAGGCCAATGCCACCGGCTCTGTTGAATTCAACCACATCGGCCTGGAAAGCCCGGGCGGCCTTCTCATCCTGTTGGCCTTTGGCATTAAATGCGCCTTCCCGTTCCTGCACAATTGGCTGCAGGACGGCTATCCGGAGGCCTCGGCCACGGGCACGGTTTTCCTCAGCGCCTTTACCACGAAACTGGCGGTTTATGCGCTGGCGCGGGGCTTCGCCGGCACCGAGGTCTTGATATGGATTGGCGTGACCATGACCGCCTTCCCCATTTTCTACGCCGTTATCGAGAACGACCTGCGCCGGGTTCTGGCCTACAGCCTGAACAATCAGTTGGGTTTCATGGTCACGGGTATCGGCATCGGCAGTGCCCTGGCCATCAATGGCGCGGTCAGTCATGCCTTCGCCCATATCATCTACAAGGCGCTCTTGTTCATGACCATGGGGGCGGTGCTGTACCGCACGGGAACGGTCAAGGGTTCGGAATTGGGCGGTTTGTACAAGACCATGCCATGGACCACCGGCTTCTGCATCATCGGCGGCGCCTCGATTTCGGCCTTCCCGCTGTTCAGCGGCTTTGTCACGAAATCCATGATTCTGACAGCCGTGGCCAACGAAGGCTACGTGGTCCCGTTCCTGATCCTTCTGTTCGCCTCCGCCGGCGTTTT
Organism: uncultured Rhodospirillaceae bacterium; assembly: GCA_964462145.1. Taxonomy (GTDB): domain Bacteria; phylum Pseudomonadota; class Alphaproteobacteria. Next base: position 6,157 of record CAYWYB010000194.1, on the reverse strand, counting down.
CCATCATTCGGGCATCAAGATTCCGTTCTTTGCCTTTTTCGCCCATGACTCGGGCAAGCGGCCCAAGGAAGCACCTTTCAACATGCTGTTCGCCATGGGCATTGCCGCCTTCCTGTGCATCGCGGTGGGTGTCTATCCGCAGCCTCTGTATGCGTTGCTGCCTTTCCCCGTTGACTATGTCCCCTACACGACGACGCATGTAATCACCATGCTGCAGTTGCTGGTATTCTCGGGGCTGGCCTTCGCCACCCTGCAGCGAAGCGGTCTTTACCCGCCGGAGCTGCGCTCGACGGTGCTTGATTTCGATTTCAGCTATCGTTGGATCGCACCCCGGATTGTCGGTTGGTGCCTGTCGTCGGGCGGCCGCGTCTGGTCGGCGGCCACGGGCGGCGTTCTGCTGCTGCTTGCCGGTCTGATCGACCGGATTTTCAAAACCCATGGCCCGCACGGGATCCTGGCGCGGACCTGGCCGACGGGCAGCATGGTTCTATGGGCCGCTGCTTTGCTGGCCCTGTCGCTCATTTTTTATTATCAATAGGCTTTCGTGTTGCCGGCAAACAGCAGCAGCGTAAAAGCGTAACCAGACGAAGGAAATATTCAGCATGGCCAAAATGGAAGCGGGCGTCGTCTACGGCGAGAAATATCAGGAACTGCTGCAAAGCTGTAAGGACGGGGGCTATGCCCTGCCGGCGGTCAACGTGGTAGGCAGTAATTCCATCAACGCGGTAATGGAAGCCGCCGCCGCCAACGACAGCGACATCATCATTCAGCTTTCCAATGGCGGCGCCCAGTTCATGGCCGGCCAGGGCATGGCCGATGGCGACGCGGCCAAGGTCATGGGCGCGGTGGCGGCGGCCAATCATGTGCATCTGCTGGCGAAATATTACGGCGTCTGCGTGGTGCTGCACACCGACCATGCCAACCGTAAACTGCTGCCCTGGATCGACGGTCTGGTGGATGCGGGGGCCCAATACTACGAACAAAATGGCCGGCCGCTCTATTCCTCGCACATGCTGGATCTGTCCGAGGAAGACCTGGACGACAACCTTTCCACCTGCGCGGAATATCTAAAGAAAATCGTGCCGCTGGAAATGAGCCTGGAGATCGAACTGGGCGTGACGGGCGGCGAGGAAGACGGCGTCGGCTCCGACGATGACATCACGGACAACGCCAAGCTTTACACCCAGCCCGACGAAGTGCTGCAGGCCTATAACCTGCTCTCGCCCATCGGGCATTTCTCGGTCGCGGCCTCGTTCGGCAATGTGCACGGGGTCTACAAGCCGGGCAACGTGCAACTGCGCCCCGAGATTCTGAAAAGCAGCCAGGAACTGGTCGCCCAGAGCCATGGCCTGGGCGCCAACCCCCTGGACCTGGTATTCCACGGCGGTTCCGGATCGGAAAAGGCGAAGATCGAAGAGGCCATCAGCTACGGTGTCATCAAGATGAACATCGATACCGATACGCAATTTGCTTTCGCCACCGCCGTCGGCGCCTACGTGGAAAAAACACCCCGCGCCTTCTCGTATCAGATCGATCCCGATGACGACAAGCCGTACAAAAGTGTCTATGACCCGCGCAAATGGCTGCGCCAGGGCGAACTCAGCATGGTTGAACGCCTGAACGAAGCCTGCGCCGATCTGCATTCCGGCGGCAAGAGTCTAGCCAAGAATTAGACTGCTTCCGCTCTATTCGGGCAGCAGCGAGATCACCGTGGTTTCGTTCAGGTCCTCGCCATACCAGGCGCGGATCGCGGCCTCGCGGTTGCCCAGATAGCGGGGTAGGCCGCCCTCTTGAACCATGGGCAGGTCATGCCCCGGCACCAGTATATTGCCGGGCCGGCGGGACCATAGGGCCCAGATCGCCTCGATCGAGGTTTTGGTGACGGCAGCGTCGTAGGTCATGTCGGCGGCGCGGGAGAGCAGCTCGGCCCGGTTTTTGCAGGCGTCGCCGGTGAAGATCATATCGCCTCTCCCCGTATCAAGCGCGAAGACCAGGCAACCCGGCGTATGCCCCGGTGCCAGGTGCGCCGTGATGCCGGGGAAAACCTCGTCGCCGTTCCCCGCGGTGCGCATGGTGGGCCATTTCGCCAATTCCTTGACATACAGCTCCGGCACCACCGTGGTACCCCAGGGCTGTTCCAGGGACCAATCCAGCTCCTCTTGGCCAATGACAATATTGGCATGACTGAACATGGTCCAGTTGATGGAATGATCATAGTGGGAATGGGTCAACAGAACGTCGGTCACGTCGGCGGGCGAGAGGCCCCGTTCGCCCAGTTGCTCCTGCAACAGGTCACGCTGTCCGAACGAACCCACATCGATCAAAGCCAGCCGCGCCCCATGGCGGATCAGCGCGATGGTGGAAAATCCTAGCGAACCGTGACAAACGGATTTTCCGGGAAATCCATGCACGATGATATCGATTTCGTAATCGCCAATACGGAACTGTTTACCGTCGTTGTCAGTACTCATGCCAAATCCCATCCCAAAAACGCGCGCGGCGCCAAGCCGCACACGTCCCTAGCATGGAACGGCCAACACGGTCACTGAATTGTCGTGCGCGCGGAGAGGAAAATCGGGAGGCTTAGAGCGAGGCGGGAAGTGCCGGTGTTGGCTCTACATCGATCCAGGACTGGCCGGTTGCCAGAAGGCAGGAACCGCCGTTAGGCATGGTGTAGATCATCGTCCAGCTGCCGCTTTTCGAGGCTAAAACCTCCAGCAGATTGCCATTCGCGGCCAGCCCCAGGGAGATCCGGCGTTCGGCATAATCCTTACCCAATTTAGTAAGAATTTTGCCCCGCTCATCACAGGCTGCCTGTTGCCCTTGTTGCATCTGCTGTTGCATCTGCGGCATCTGTTGTGTTTGAGCGGTGCTTGGCGCCGAAATGGTGAGGACGGCGGCGGCAATGCCGGCGGCCAGAGTGGCGCTGGTGATATTCAGAGTGCGAAACATAATCCGTCCCCTTTCAATTGCTACAGAACGCCGTTTGGCGTTCGATGATAGGTGGGAGCGGGCTTTTCGCTGTGGGGGGCAAAGCCATACTGATTTACTTACGCGGGTACTCATACTCTGATGCGGCTACAAGGTACTCTTGGCTAGAAAAACCCGCTCCCGTCGACTTGAACCCAAAATTACTCCGTCATTTCAGGTTCGATACGCATACAGGCTACTCAAAAACATAACTATTACTTACAAAAATACTAAATACTCGTACTGAAACTGTCTAAACACTATAGGATATAAATCAATAATAAATGGTTAACGCGACCCAAAAATATATTAACACGCAATCATTGAAGATGTTTTCTTAGTAATTTTCATGATGTATACATTTGTTACAATATTGTAATTCTTTCGAACGGAGAAAATTCGTCAGATTAATGTTTGAGAGGCAGAACATTGGCGGAAATCAGGAACTTCCAGCATAAGACATTAAGACATCCTGATATTCGCAACATTGTGTTATCAAACTAGCGGTCCCGTATTTGGTGTATACGACGGGATAATTCCGCCGGCCGAGAGCTGAAACGCGTCATTGTGCGTAAAAAAAATGTCGATACTGGACCGCGCTTCAGTTGCTACACTGGAGGTGCCAGGACCGACGGAACCGGCGACAATGATAAAACGAGCTAATTTGGGGAGATTTTGAGATATGGACGTACGGGCAGCCGTAGCGCACAAGGCAGGCGCACCGCTTAGCATCGAAACGGTACAACTGGACGGCCCCCGCGCGGGCGAGTGCCTGGTGGAAATCAAGGCCAGCGGCGTTTGCCATACCGATGCCTTCACCCTGTCGGGCGACGACCCCGAGGGGCTGTTTCCCGCCATTCTGGGACATGAGGGCGCCGGCGTGGTGGTCGAGGTCGGCGCCGGCGTCACCTCCCTGGCGCCGGGCGATCACGTGATCCCGCTTTATACGCCGGAGTGCCGACAATGCGATTTCTGCACCTCCGGCAAAACCAATCTATGCGGCGCGATCCGGGAAACCCAGGGACAGGGCCTGATGCCCGACGGCACCTCGCGCTTCTCTCTGGGCGGCGAACAGGTCTTTCATTACATGGGCACCTCTACCTTTGCGCAATATTCGGTGATACCGGAGATCGCCCTGGCCAAAATCCGCCAGGACGCGCCGTTCGATAAGGTCTGTTACATCGGCTGCGGCGTGACCACGGGCATCGGCGCCGTGATCAACACCGCCAAGGTGGAAGCCGGCGCCAATGTGATCGTCTTCGGCCTTGGCGGCATCGGCCTGAACGTATTGCAGGGCGCCCGCATGGTTGGCGCCAACATGATCGTCGGCGTCGATACCAATCCATCCAAGCGCGCCCTGGCGGAAAAATTCGGTATGACGCATTTTGTTAATCCCAATGATGTTGACGGTGATTTGGTGGCCCACTTGGTGGAATTGACCAAGGGCGGGGCCGACTATTCCTTCGAATGCATCGGCAATGTCGAGGTCATGCGCCAGGCCCTGGAATGCTGTCACAAGGGTTGGGGGGAAAGCATCATCATCGGCGTCGCCGGTTCCGGGCAGGAGATCAACACCCGGCCATTCCAGTTGGTCACCGGGCGGGTCTGGCGCGGCACCGCGTTCGGCGGCGCCAAGGGCCGGACGGATGTACCGCAAATCGTCGATTGGTACATGGACGGCAAGATCAATATCGACGACCTGATCACCCACACCATGCCCCTGGAACAGATCAACAATGCCTTCGATCTGATGCATGCCGGTGAATCAATCCGCAGCGTGGTGACATTCGACTAGCACCCTAGGTAAGTGTGAGTATGACGACAGAGGATATCTGCCTACTATCCGCCACGGAATTGGTGCCGTTGCTGCGCGACGGTACATTGAGCGCGGAAGCCCTACTGGATGCCGTGCTGACCCGTGTTGATCGGCTGCAACCATCATTGAATGCGTTTGCACTGGTCGACCGGGATGGCGCCCGCCAGGCCGCGCGAGAGGCGGATGCAGCCAGATCGCGCGGCGATGCATTGGGGCCACTGCACGGCATCCCGTTTTCGGTCAAGGATCTAATCCAGACCGAGGGCGTGGAAACCGCCTATGGCTCGCACCTCATGGCGGGTAATATTCCAACGCAGGATGCCGCCGCGGTGGCGCGGGTGAAAGCGGCGGGTGCGGTCATGATCGGCAAGACAACAACGCCTGAATTCGCCCACGCAGCCCTCACCGACAGCCCCCGCCATGGCGCGACCCGCAACCCTTGGAACCCGGATTTCTCCTCCGGCGGTTCCAGCGGCGGCGCCGCCGTCGCGGCCGCGACCGGCATGGGGCCGTTGACGATAACCACCGACGGCGCCGGATCATCCCGTATCCCGGCCAGCTGCTGTGGTGTCCTGGGCCTAAAGGCGACGTTGGGCCGCATTCCCAACGAGCAGGCTGTTGATCTGTTCGGAAATTTCATATTCCTGGGCACCATTACACGAACGGTGGCGGATCTGGTGACCATGCTCAATGTCATGAGCGGACCCCATACAGGCGATCCGTGGAGCCGTGGCCTGACCCCGGCACCATGCGCCCTTCCCGAGGATCCACTGGCAACGCTGCGCGGCCTGCGCGTGCATTACAAGCCGCGCTTGGGCAACGAACTGCTGGATGACGGCGTCGCCGAGGCGATGGAGCATACGCTCGATAGGCTATCGCAAGCAGGCGTGATCGTCAGCCGCAGCGAGGGCCGCGAAGATTGGGGTAATGAGCTGGCGCGGGTTTGCATCCGCGCGCCGCTGGCCGCGCGCATGGCGCATTTCTCCGCCGCCGAGCGGGAAAAAATGGGCCCGACCATGCGGGCGGCGATTGCCGAAAGCGAAGCGCTGCAACCACGGGAGTTGCAGGAAGTGCCCATGCGGCGGACGGCTCTGTATCATCAGACCGAAGCCATATTCACCGATGCCGATCTTTTGCTGACCCCATGCCTGAGCGCGCCGCCGCCGCGTATTGGCCACACCGCATTGGACCCCATAGTCATTAACGGTCAGGCAGCAGGTTCGTTGCGGGCCAATTGGTACAATTATCCCGCACCCTTCAATTTGACCGGACATCCGGCCATTTCCATTCCCGCCGGCACCTCCCGGGATGGCCTGCCCGCCGGCCTGCAGGCCGTTGCGCCATGGCATGACGAACAACGGCTGATCGATC
>CAYWYB010000193.1:0-9881 GCA_964462145.1 uncultured Rhodospirillaceae bacterium | reverse complement strand
ATACCGACCGTTTGGTCTTCGATATTTAGAGGGGCGAACATGACATTTTTCATATCCACATGGCCTTGCGCCAGGGCTGGACCGAGGATGAAATCGGCGAAGTTCTGCTGCACCTCGGCGGCTATATCGGCGTGCCTTCCATCCGCGAAGCGATGATCATCGCCAACGAAATCTTTCAGGAAACGGCGGCGGAAGGCGCGGGGGACTGAAGGCGGGACGCTTGCATTAGAAAGCGCCGCGGATGCCTAAGCCAAAGTTTCCAGAAATTCCTTCACCTTTGGCATGACCATGTCTTTCATCATCATGGCCCCGACGTGATTCAACCCCGGTAGCACCACAAACCTTGCATTCGGCAATTGCGAAACGGCTTTTTCCGATGGTTCCAATCGGGGGTCCTGATCGCCGACATAGATGAGGCAAGGCATCGTCATCTTTTCCAGTGCGGTTTCCACGGATGGCCGATTTCTCATTGCCGCGCGGACGGCAATGAAGTCGTTCGACAAGATGAGGTCTTTGTATAGATCCGGGATGCTTTCGGCCGTCATTCCAAGGCGCGAAAGCATCGCGGTTCGTACAGTCGCCTGGTCGTTCTCATCGCCATCGACCGGAAACCGCATGTCTTCGGCATAGGGCGTTCCACCACCGTTATTAAAGGCGCTGATCCGATCCGGCGCGATGTTTGCCAACTCGTACCCGACATGCGCGCCAAGGGAATAGCCCCAATAGATGGCCTGGTCCAAACCAAGATCGTCTAGAACGGCAACGACGTCTTTGGCAAACTTGGGACCCGTGTATTCATCACTATCATGTGGCTTGTCGCTTTTTCCGTGCCCGCGCGCGTCAATAAGAATGAGGCTGTAATCATCCCTCAAACCATCCAGGTAGCCGTCAATGGCCCAACTAGCGCCGTTCGCCAATGAGCCGTGATGCATGAATAGCGGCGGACCCTCGCCAATGACTTCGTAGTGGATGTCCAAACCCTGTGATTTCACATACGCCATTGTCCGCCCCCTTTATCAGTCAACCGCGTTACCTCATCAAATGCAGCGTCGATAGGTTCGCAATGACGCCAAGCTGCGATCGCTTATGACGCGGCCTGATAGCGTTGCCGCAGTTCCCCGATGATATTATCCAGCGGCTCCACATCGGCCATTTTCATATCCATGTCGAAAAGATTGGCGCGATGGGCCGTAAGGCTGCGGTCACCAACCGCCTCTTCGGCGATGATGACCCGGAAATTGTGCGAGAAAGCGTCATTGGCCGCCGCGCGCACGCAGCCGCTAGTCGAAATGCCGCAGATCACGATGGTATCCACATCGTCATAACGCAGGAACGCTTCCAGCGGCGTCTGGAAAAAACACGACGCCTTGTTCTTGAAGACAACAACGTCCTGCTCCCGCGGCGCATAGGCATCCGGCCATTCATCGGCTCTAGGGTCTTGGCTATAGATCATATCGCCGGCGATACCGAGTTTGTCGTTCCACATGCCCCGGCGGATCGGATGGCTGCGGTCATCGCGCCGGCTGTAATAGATCGGCAATTCCATATCGCGAAATGTCGCGACGATCCGTGTGATGTTTTCGACCAGTTCCGGATCGCCGTCGCCACATTGCGGGTAGGCGGGGTCAACGAACATGTAGGTGGTATCGATGTTCAGCAACGCGACGCGTCTGCCGAAGCCGACCTTTTCGCCGAACTTGCCTTTCGCGTATGTCGCCAATTCGTCGGCCGGCAGAAAATCGGCCCATTTGTCCAGTTTGCTCATGATCTTACCTTTACCGCCCCGTCCATTTCGGCGCCCGTTTTTCGGCAAAGGCGCGCGGCCCTTCCAATGTATCCGCCGAATTTGCCCGGCGCCGGTTCGCGGGATAAGCCGTGTAATAGGCTTGCGGCAGGGGATGGTCGAGGCCGCGCATGGTGGCCTCCTTGGTCGCCCGCACCGCCAGCGGCGCGCAACGCAGGATATCGGCGACCCATTCCTCGACCGCCTCGTCGAGTTTATCGGAGGGAACGACCTGGTTAACCAGGCCAAGTTCGTAGGCCCGCGCCGCCGTCATATGCCGCCCGGTCAACATGTAGCCCATGGCCGGTTTCAGGCCGATCTGGCGCGGCAGGCGGTGGACACCGGCCGAACCCGCGATCAGGCCGCGCCGGGGTTCGGGCAGACCGAATTCCGCATGCTCGGCGGCAACGATGATGTCGCAGGCCAGCGCCTGTTCCAGGCCGCCGCCAAGGGCGAAGCCGTTGACCCGGGCGATGATCGGTTTGGGAAAATGCCAACGCTCGATCAGACTGGTGCTCTCGGCGGCCATCTTTTGCCATTGCGCCTGCACCACTTCGTCCGCCTCGCGTTCGCGAGCCCGGTGCTTCAGGTCTGCGCCGGCACAGAAGGCCCGCGTGCCGGCCCCCGTCACGACCGCAAGCCAGATATCATCATTCGCCTCGACCTCGTCCCAATGCTGGGACAGCTCCCAGCGCAACTCCGGGTTCAGGGAATTCATCGCTTCGGGCCGGTTCAGGGTAATCCGCGCGACATGATCCTTCACTTCGAAGGTAGAGACGGTCTGGTGTTCGGCGCCCATGGCGGTGCCTCCTCTGGATGGACTTAGTTTGGGTTCAGGACTTGCCGGCGCCCCGGCTGGCCAGAAAGGCTTCGATAATGGCCTGCGCCTCGCCCTTGGCATAGGATTCCTGTTGCCCGAGGACGCCGGCGCGGAAGGCCTCGTCGAAGCCGGCCAGGGCGATCTCGCGAAAGCGCGCCTTGGTCCGGGCCCAGGCCACGGCAGGCTTGGCGGCCAGGGTTTCGGCAACTTCGCAGGCCTTGGCCACGACCTGATCCTGAGCCACCATATAATTGATCAGACCAAGATTCTCGGCCTCGTCTGCCGCCATCAGGCGGCCGGTCATGGACAGCTCCTGATTCTTCGACCAGCCAATATGCAGGGACATCCAGTACGAGCCCATGATCGAGGGAATGGCGGCATTGATCTCTGGCTGGCCCATGCGGGCGCCGGGATGGGCCACGCGCAGATCGGAAACCATGGCGATCTGAAAGCCACCGCCCGCCGCGATACCGTTGATGGCGGCGATGACCGGCTTGTTGGTCAGCAGGATCTGTTTGTAGACATTGCAGGCAGTACCGAACCAATGTTCGATATCCGCCACCTGCATGCCGCGCGCCTCGAACAGATCGACGCCGGCGCAAAAGGCCCGCTCGCCGGCCCCGGTCAGAACGATGCCCTTGACGCTGTCATCATTGTCCAGCTCGATCAATGTGGCGGCTATGCCTTGGGCCAAGGCGATCGATATGGCATTCAGATTATCGGGGCGGTTAAAGCGCAGCACGGCAATATCGCCCACGCGCTCGATTTCAACGACGTTTACAGCCTGTTGCATGATCGGCGTTTAACTCCTGTACGAAACAAATCCACGGCCACAAAAGGCAATTCGAATTTTCCATCAGTTTCGGATCTTGCTGAGATCAAACGGAAACTGCTTGATAACTTTAAGGGTCCGCGGCGATATATTATAGGCAGGCAGATCAATACGCACGCGCTTGTGCAAACCCAAGAGCGCGTTTTTCACATTCGGGCCAATCGTTCCCAGCAACAGATTCTGCAGCTCGCCGCTCGCGTATGCCGCACGCAGGCCAGCCTCGATAGCGAGCGCCAATTCTTCGTTGTTCCTGTTAACAAAGTAATAGATTGCAAAGGGATAGGTCAGAAGTAGGTGATCATCGACGATCAGATCTGGCAGTTCCGCTTTATAATTTTCATATTCCTCGAAAATTTCGAACATGCCTCTGGGGAATAAATCCAACCGGCCGGATGCCGTCATTCGCCAAAGCAAGCTTTTCTTGGCGATTTGCTCAACTTTCAAGCCGCCATTTTCAAGAATGGGGACATCCGACCAATGCATACCCTGACCGACAGAAAAACGCTGAAGATCCTTCAGATCCCTAATAGAACGTATTTCCTCCTGCAACTCCTTGCGCGTAAGCATTAGGCGGTAGCCACTGCCAATGCCAAGGTAGATGGGAAAGTAAACAGCCCGGTGCTGTTTTTCGAGGCCGGGGTTGGTGCCCATGATCATGACATAGGGCTTGGCCGAATGCCGCATGATCTCGCTACGTCTCTTTTGCGGTGCCCGCTCGTCGACAATGGAAATTTCATGGGCCCGGCCGGATTTGGCAAGAGCAAGCTCCAGCAGAGAATAGCGATAGCCCTCTTTCCCAAACCAGCTTTCCCCGGCAAGAAATATAACCTTGAGCTTGCCTGCCGCCTCAGCACCCGGAATGCCAAAGCAGAACGTGACGAGTAAAATCAGATAAATGCAGTAAGGTCGTGGCAATGCGGAAACCCCTTTTGAAGTTCCGACCTGTAAACTTATCTAATATCAGCGCCCATTTGCAAAACAGACAGGCGGCTTTTTTTGTACCGTCCCCATCAACTCGTTTCCCGCGCACACTGGAACGTCCCTTCGAAACGACATAATGATATCGCAGCTGCTTATTTTGGCAAATAATTGAGCGCTGTTGCGGCACCAGGTCGGCTTGGCGTTGACATCATTTTCGAAGAACTCAGTTTTCTTGTAACATCCGGCGGAATGACTTAAGCGGCAAAATAGACCGTTGTCCACTGTTTGCTCTATAACCGGTCACGAATGGACGCAATATTATGAAAAATGGGAAATACCAAGAGTATTCGCGATTTCCCATTTTGCTTTTTTCTCTACTTCTGATTTTCTCAACGCAAGGGCTGGCCAAGGATACGGTCAGGATCACTAACGGCGAATGGCTGCCATTTTTTTCCAAATCATTGGAAGATTTTGGCCGCCCATCGAAAATCGTGACGGATGCATTCGCGCTTGAGGGCGTCAAGGTTGAATACGGATTCTTTCCTTGGAAACGGTCATATATGCTGTCCCGCCATGGCAAGTGGGACGGCGCCATTGGCTGGCCCTATAGCGATGAACGGGCAAGATACCACTACTATAGCAAACGACCGGTCAACTCGGGGGAGTGGGTATTTTTTCACCGCAAGGACACTAATTTCAGTGCGCGGTCCGTTGCTGATTTAAGGGCATATGTATTTGGCGTAACCCTTGGCGACTGGGTCATGGACGGGGACGATTTTTTTACCAGCGCCCTTCGAGACGGCCTTTTGAAGTACGAACGGGTCGCGACCGACGAACAAATATTCCTGATGCTCACCCGCGGGCGGGTTGACGTTTTTCCGCAGCAAATCGACGTGGGTTACCACCAAATCGAGCAGCTTCGGAAACAGGGGCGTTTAACAAAGACGGATGCGAACAACATTACCCACTTGAATAAACCCTATCGGCGAATGCCGCTGTACCTTTTGTTGTCGAAAAAAGTCGAGCAAAACAGGCACATGATCAAGGTCTTTGATCGAGGCATGGATCGCCTGAGCCGAATGGGGCAACTGGACTAATACAGCAAGACTTATGGTACTGTACTTGGCAGAATTTTCCGATGAATCACCCGTCCGAACGGACCTTCACGTAGCTGCCCGGCGCATCCTCCAGCACCGGCGCGTCCTTGCTGCCCGGCTGCCGCGCCTTGACCTTGCGGCCGGAATGTTTGGCTACCCATTCACCCCATTGCGGCCACCAGGAACCCTCGTGCTGGGTGGCGCCGGCGAACCAGTCATCAGCAGCCGGGGGATTGTCCGGATTGCTCCAATAGCCGTATTTGTGGGCGCTGGGCGGATTGACGATACCCGCGATATGGCCCGACCCGGCCAGAGTAAATGTGGTCTTGCCGCTATATAGCTGGGTTGCCACATAGGTGCCCTTCCAGGGCGCGATATGATCTTCCTTGGTGGAGATGATGTGCACGGGGATCTTCACGTCGCGCAGATCAATGGGGCAGCCGCCCATTTCAATGCCACCCGGCTGGGACAGCAAATTCTCCTGATACATGTTGCGCAAATAGAAGCTGTGCATTTTCGCCGGCATCCGGGTCGAGTCCGAATTCCAGTACAGCAAATCGAACGGAAACGGATCCTTGCCCATCAGGTAATTGTTGATAACAAAGGACCAGATCAGGTCGTTGGAACGCAGCATGTTGAAAGTCTGGGCCATGGCGGCGCCTTCCAGGATGCCGCCCTGTTCCTCCATCTTCTGTTCCAATTGGTCCAGTTGCTCGTCATCAATGAAGACGGATAGTTCACCCGCCTCCTCGAAATCCACCAGGGAGGTGAAAAAGGTGGCTGATTTGACCCGTTCGTCATCGTTGGCGGCCATGTGGGCCAAGGTGGCGCCGGTCAAGGTGCCGCCCAGGCAATAGCCGATGATATTCACCTCGTCCTCGCCGCAGGCCGCCTTGACGCCGTCCAGGGCTGCGTAAATGCCTTCGAACATATAATCCTCGAAGGTCTTTTCGGCCAAGGCCAGATCCGGATTGACCCAGGAAATCACGAAAACCGTCAAACCCTGTTCCACGGCCCATTTAATGAAGGAATTCTGCGGCTTCAGATCCAGGATATAGAACTTGTTGATCCACGGCGGCACGATCAGCAGGGGCGTCTTGCGGACCTGCTCCGTCGTCGGCTCGTATTGGATAAGCTGGATCAGGTCCGATTGCCAGATCACCTTGCCCGGACTGACGGCGATGTTCTCGCCCACCGTGAAGGCATCAAGATCCGTCATCTTGATCGCCAGCTTGCCCTTGCCCTGCTCCAGATCATCCAACATGTTGGTCAGGCCGCGCACCAGGTTCTCGCCCTTGCTCTCCACCGTTTCGCGCAGGACTTCCGGGTTGGTGGCGACGAAGTTGGTTGGCGCCATGGCGTCGGTAAACTGCTGGGTATAGAAATCAACCTTGCGCGCCGTGGCTTCATCCAGGCCATCCACATCATGCACCGTGTTCTGCACCCAGCGCGATGTCAGCAGGTAGGATTGCTTGATGAAATCAAAGATCTGATTGCTTTCCCACTCCTCGCCGCGGAATCTCTTGTCACCCTTCGCGGGCGTGACCACCGGTTCGGCCCCCTCGCCCAGCATGCCCTTGGCCGCGTTCTGCCACAGGTTCATATAGTCCTGCCACAGGCCCATCTGCGCCTCGACCATTTTGGCCGGATCCGCCATCATCTGGGCTGTCAGTTCCATAAAGGCGGCGCCGATTTTCATCGGATCGGGATCAGCCTTGCCGCCATCCTTGGCCTGCTGTTGCAGGAAATCATTAACCAGGGTCTGGCATTGTTCCGCAACCTTGATCATATTCTCGGAAAATTCGGCTGCCTGCTGCCCGGCGTCGGCGGTGGTGGAATTTTCGCTATCTTGGGTCATGACGACTGTTGATCCTTGGTTTGACGAATACGGGCTTGACCATACAATGCCAAAGTGATTCGTTTTACATAGCAGCGGTTGTTAGCAAGGTACCTGAAGACTATAACATTGGCCAATAGTGTGCCACTTAGGGCCGGCGGAAAATTCGCCGCCGGCCATCGCCAGTAATAAGGAGCATATGCGGGATGAATGGACATATAGCCAAGGAACGCGGGGGCCGCACCTTACCCATGGCTCCGTCACAAGCCGCCCGGACGGCAGGCCCGTTGACCGCCGCCCCGTTGACAGCCCTGGTATTGGTCCTGGCGCTGGCCGGCTGCTCCCAACTGCCCGATGTTCCCGAATGGGCCAATCCGACCGGCTGGTTCGACGGCATGTTTGGCGAGAATGTAGACGTGCTGCCGCCCGTACCAACGAACACCAGCAAATCGGCCGGCGCCCCCGGTGCCGATAAACCCTTTCCCAAGCTGGGCGAATTACCGCCACCGCCAAAATCGGAAAGATCCACCGAGACAAGGCAGAAACTGGCCGATAGCCTGGTCGCCGATCGCGACAATGCCCGCTATACCAATGAAAATCTGCGCGCCGGTGATACCCGCATGGCCTCCGCACCGCCGGCGCCAAAGTCCGCGCCAAAGCCCAAGGCGAAGCCGCCCGCACCAAGTCCGGCCCAACAGCCCAGCAACCAACAACTGGCGGCGATACCGGCGGCAAAAGACAGCGCGGCCCGGCCCGTGTTGCCATCCCTACCCGCGCCGCCCAAGCCTGTTTCCAGCGGCGCGGCGAATTCCTCCAGTTTGACCCAGGTGCCGTCCATCATCCAGCGCCGGGGCGCGCCGCCACCGCCGCCCACCCCTGTGGCCGAAGTATCGCGCCGTCCAATCCCGCAGGTGGTCCAGAAATCCACCGCCAGCCCCGGCGTTCGGCAGCCGGCTGGCTTGGCGGCCTTGCCGAAACCGCCCACGCCCATATCCTCGGGCGCCACGGCATCGCCTGCGGTTCCGGCCGCCACGCCACTCGTAGCACCGAAATTGGCGGCACCGAAATTGCTTCCGCCATCCCCCGTGGCCACGGCCCAGGTGGCGGCGCCACGGTCGCCGTCGGTGCAGGTAAACCTGCCCCTGGGGCAGGATCAATCCGTATTGGCGCAGACCTTTGCCTCGTCGTTGGCGGCCCAAGGCAGCCCGATCGTCCGCCAGCCCGGCGACATTTTCAAGGCACCCAGTGCCGTGCCCATACAGGGACAATGGCCGACAAACGTCCCCGGCGTCGTACAGCAGGCCTTCAACGCCTCGTTGAGCGGCACCGACCAAAGCATGCACGGCGGTGCGGGCGCCGCCCTCATGGCCTCGCCGCAGATGAGCAATCAGGCCATGCGCCGACTGCCTGGCGCACCCATGCTGATCCGCTTTCGCCATGGTTCAACCCGGTTGAGCGGGGCGGAGAAAAAGCGGTTGGGACAATTGGCCAGTCAAGCCCGCCAAGGCGGCAAAACCATCTATGTCGTCGGCCATGCCAGCCAACGCACAGGGGATATGAACTACGCCAAGCATAAGTTGGTGAATTTCAATGTCTCCCTGGACCGGGCCAATAGGGTCGCGGGTGAATTGCGCCGCCAGGGCGTGTCAGCCCAGCAGATCGTGGTACAGGCGAAGGGTGATGCCGAACCGCTGTATTTTGAATTCATGCCCGATGGCGAGGCCAAGAACCGCCGGGTCGAGGTCTTTGTTCGTTAGGGCTCGCCCCAACCGGAAAAATCGGGCATAAAGCCTGCCCTTTCGTAGGCGGCTTGGCTGCCGTGCCGATGACCGTGAAACGTCAAGAACAGATGATGACGACCATGCCCTTTGATTTTCACCGCATCAAGCGACTACCGCCTTACGTTTTCGCCGAAGTGAATGCCATGAAGGCCGCCGCGCGGGCGCGGGGCGAGGACATTATCGACTTTGGCATGGGCAATCCCGACACCCCGCCGCCGCCGCATATTATCGACAAGCTGGTGGAGACGGCGCGGGACCCAAAGACCCACCGTTATTCCACCTCGCGCGGCATCCCGGGCCTGCGGCTGGCCAACGCGAACTATTACCAGCGCCGCTTTGGCGTTGATATTGATCCCGAATCTGAAACCATCGTCACCTTGGGATCGAAAGAAGGCCTGGCCAATCTGGCCCAAGCCATCACCACGCCGGGCGATGTCATCCTGGCGCCTAATCCCAGCTATCCGATCCATCCCTACGGTTTCATTATCGCGGGCGCGGTGATCCGCCATGTGCCGGTTGGGCCGGAGCAGGATTTTTTCGCAAATCTGGAAGCGGCCGTGCGCCATTGCGTGCCGCCGCCAACCGCCCTGGTCCTGAACTATCCCTCCAATCCGACGGCCGAGGTTGTCGATCTGGCATTTTACGAGCGCATGGTGCAATTCGCCCGGGAGAAGGACCTGTTCCTGCTTTCGGATCTGGCCTATGCGGAAATTTATTTCGACGGCAATCCGCCGCCGTCGATCCTGCAGGTGCCTGGCGCAAAAGACGTCGCGGTGGAATTCACCTCATTGTCCAAGACCTATTCCATGC
>CAYWYB010000192.1:0-9944 GCA_964462145.1 uncultured Rhodospirillaceae bacterium | reverse complement strand
GCCCGCGTCGATCACGGTTTGCAACACGCCCTCGCCCTGTCGCAGTTGATCTGCTGGCGCGTTCTCGAAATTCAGCTCGCAAATGGCGCGGGTGCGGTCGATGGTTTTCAGTGCCACATTCTCCAACCCGGCGGCATCGGCGCGGACCAGATGCAGCCCGCCGGATTTGTCGGCGACCACATAGCCCTCGGCGCCGGCGCCATCCAGGACGAACAGCGCCCGGCCGCTCAATACGCCATTCTCCGCCGTCACGCCGGCATTTTCCCGGGCCCCGGCGGCGGCTTCGGAAACCGCGACGCCAACACGCACCGAGCCGTCCGCCATTCCCGGTAGCCATTCCCGGCATTGATCTTCATTGCCGCCCAGGCGGATGGCCAGGGGCGCCATCACTGCGCTGGCCACGAACGGCACCGGCGTCACCCGGCGGCCAAGTTCCTCGGCCACCACGGCGGCCTCCAGCAAACCCAGGCCGGCGCCGCCGAATTCCTCCGCGATCAGCAAGCCGGCCATGCCCAGAGCACACAGCTCGGCCCAAATGTTTTCATCCATGGGCGCGCCGGCTTCCGCCGTTTGCCGCACCGTGTCCAGTTCCGAGATGCGCGAAAGGCTGCCCTGAAAGCTGTCGCGGATCAGTTCCTGTTCTTCCGAGAGTCCAAAATCCATTTGCTTTCTCCTCCCTCAGGAACTCGCCGCTTTCGGTTCCCTGGGCATGCCCAGGCCCCGTTCCGAAATAATATTCTTCTGAATTTGCGCCGTGCCGCCGCCGATAATCAGGCCAAGATCGAACATGAAATTGGCCTGCCAGGCGCCGCTGTCGCGCAGCATGGGGCTTTCGTCGTACAGCACGCCGATCTCGCCCATGATATCGACACCCAGGCCGTCCAGTTGATGGTTCAACTCGCAGCCCAGCAGCTTTATCACCATATCGCCCATGGAGCGCGCCTCTCCCTTGACGGCATTGGAGATCATGCGCATTTCGTGCAGGCGCATGGCCTGTGTCCGCGCCTGCAGCTTAATGAAACGGTCGCGGAACAGCGGGTTTTCCATTAGGGGCCGGCCATCCAGGCTTTCGCTTTGCAGCAGCTTGCCGACCCGCAACAGGCTGTCGAGGGAGCGGTTGGCATCGCCCAGCAGACCGCGTTCATGCTTCAGGGTGCTGTTGGCCACCATCCAGCCCTGGCCGCGTTTGCCAATGACATTGGCCTGGGGCACCCGCACATCGGTGAAGAAAACTTCGTTGAAGGCCGGCGCGCCGGTCATGTTCATCAAGGGCCGGACTTCGATGCCCGGCGTGTCCATGGGAAAGACGATATAGCTGATGCCTTCGTGTTTCGGGGCGTCGGGTTCGGTGCGGACGAGACAGAACATCATGTCCGCCACATGGGCACCCGAGGTCCAGATTTTCTGCCCGTTGATAATGAAATCATCACCATCCTCGGTCGCCGAGGTTTGCAGGCTGGCCAGGTCGGAGCCGGCATTAGGCTCGGAATAGCCCTGGCACCAAACCAACTGGGCGCGGATGGAGGGCTCGATATAACGCTGTTTCTGCTCTTCGGTGCCGTGTTCCAGCATGGTCGGCACAAGCATGGAAATACTCATGTTGCGCAGGCCCTGGACCGTATCGGCGGCGTAAAATTCATCGGCGATGATCCGCGATTTCAAAATATCCGGCTCGGCACCGTAACCGCCATAAGCCTTGGGAATGGTGCGGGAAGTCAGGCCGCGGTCGATTAGCAGGCCCTGCCAGTCGCGCACTTCCTGGCTCAATTTGCGGGGCCGCATACGTAGCGTAAAAGCGGATACGTCAGGTGCCTGATGCTTGTTCTCATCCAGGAATTGGCGCACTTCCTCGCGAAAATTCTTATGCTCCGCGCGATCCGTTGGGTCCATTGTTTCTCGCCTCGCGTTTCTTTTATTGGCGTCCCGAACATTCCCCTGCCCGAATAGTCTCCTAATTTGATGATCACCGCCGCCGCGCCTGCGGGTCAACCGTTTGTTTCGGAGAACGCCGCGAACTTGGCTTTAAATTGAATACTTCACCCAAGAATGCCGTCGCTCGTCCCATACGGACTGGGTCGGCGCGGGAAACGATGGATCTGCGAATGATCCAACCGCAACAGCGATCGCCTCTGGCTTCCGTTCGGGTTCCCAATACACGGTTGAGCCACAGTTCGGACAGAAATGGAAAACAACCGCAAGGCCGCTTTCGGATGAACGCTCGTATCTGCTTGTGAGGCCTTCAGCCGTAACGTCTTTGCGAAGGAAAAAGGCGGCGATACCGTAGGTGCTCCCTGTCCGCTTTTGGCATTCCAGGCAATGGCAGAGAGACACCATTTGGGGTTCACCATGGCAGGTAACGCTAAACTGTCCGCATGCACACGAAGCGGTTCGGGTTCTCATGACGCCCTCCAATGATCGAGACCTGGATATTACCTGAAATTGGCCTTCGTTGACGCTCCTATATAGAGGCCGCATAATATCGCCGGTCTCGTTTCGCCGCTTGAACGAAGACGATTTTACGATTTTGAGTAAATGGGAGCGTACATATGAATGCCGGGGCGAGGCTGGCTGTCGATATCGGCGGCACGTTCACCGATGTCGTTTTGGAACACGACGGCGGTCAGGAGTGTTTGAAGCTGTTGACCACGCCGGAGGCGCCTGAAAGAGCGGTTCTCGAAGGCATTGATACGATTCTGCAGCGCGCCGGCGTTAAGGCAGCGGACGTTACCTTGGTTATTCACGGCACCACCCTGGCGACCAATGCGCTGATCGAGCGCAAGGGCGCGCGCACCGCGCTGATAACCACGGACGGATTTCGCGACTCCATTGAAATTGCCTACGAACACCGCTTTGAACAGTACGACCTATATATGGAGCGGCCACAGCCGCTGATCGCCCGGGATTGGCGCTTTTCTGTGCCCGAGCGGATCGCGGCGAACGGTTCCGTGTTGTTGGAGCTGGATGAAGAGAAGCTGCGGGCGCTGGCGGCGAAGTTGAGCGAAACCGATATCGAGGCGGCCGCCGTCTGTTTTCTGCACAGCTATGTAAATCCAGAGCATGAACAGCGCGCCGGCGAAATTCTGGCCGAGGCGCTGCCGAATGTCTCGATTACCCTTTCGGCGGAAGTCTGCCCGGAGATCCGCGAATACGACCGCATGTCCACGGCCTGCGCCAACGCCTATGTACAGCCCATGATGGCGGGCTATCTGAACCGGCTGCAGGGCGGGCTGCAGTCCAGCGGCGTGACCTGTCCGTTGCTGTTGATGATGTCCAGCGGCGGCGTTACCACGGTGGACACGGCTGTCCGCCTGCCGATCCGCCTGGTAGAATCCGGCCCCGCCGGTGGTGCCATCCTGGCGCGCGAGATTGCCAAGGAGAATGATCTGCGCAAGGCGCTGTCGTTCGATATGGGCGGCACCACCGCGAAAATTACCCTGATTGATGATTTTCAGCCGCAAATCGGGCGCTCTTTCGAAGTGGCGCGCATGTCGCGCTTTCTGAAAGGCAGCGGCCTGCCGTTGCGCATTCCGGCCATCGAGATGGTCGAAATTGGCGCCGGCGGCGGCTCCATTGCCGCTGTGGATAGCATGCGGCGCATCCACGTCGGGCCGGAAAGCGCCGGCTCTGTGCCCGGTCCCGCCTGCTATGGCAACGGCGGCACGGCGGCCACGGTAACGGACGCCGACACGGTGCTGGGGCGGATCGATCCCACGCGCTTCGCCGGCGGTCAGGTGACGCTGGAACCCGACCGCGCGGCGGCGGCGGTCAAAGGCGATATCGGCGACGCCCTGGATGTGGAAACCAACATTGCCGCCGCCGGAGTTTCCGAGATTGTCGACGAGCATATGGCCAATGCGGCGCGGGTTCATGCCATCGAGAACGGCAAGAATATGATCGACCGCTCGCTGGTTGCCTTCGGCGGCGCGGCGCCCCTGCATGCGGCGCGGCTGGCGGACAAGCTTGGCATCAACACGGTGATCGTACCGCAAGGCGCCGGTGTCGGCTCCGCCATCGGGTTCTTGCGGGCGCAGATTTCCTACGAAGTGGTGCGGACGCGCTATACGGATCTGCGTGAATTCGATCCCGCCATGGCCAACGATATCTATGCCGCCATGCGGGCCGAGGCCGAGGCGGTGGTGCGTCTTGGTGCGCCGGATGAGCCACTGGTCGAAACCCGCGGGGCCTTCATGCGCTACCGCGGGCAGGGTCACGAGATCATGGTCCCGGTGCCGGTCAGGACATTCGGGCCGGATGATGCAGAAGAGTTGTCTGGCTGGTTCGCCGAGGCCTATGAGACATTGTTCAGCCGCACCATCCCCAATCTTGGCGTCGAGGTTCTGACCTGGACCCTGTCCCTGGCGACCGAACGGCCCGGCGCGGAAACCGCGCCGCAACCGACCGCCGATGGCAGCCTTGAACCGGTGGCACAACGAAGACTGTTCGACCCGGACAGCGGTGCATGGGTTGAGGCAGATGTTTTTGCCCGCGCCGACATGGGCGCCGGTGCCTCCGTGCCGGGCCCGGCGATGATCGTCGAGGATGAAACGACAACGCTGGTGACAAATGGCTTTGGCGCGGCCATCAACGCGCTGGGCCAGATTGTCATGACCAGAGAAGGATAGCTGATATGAGCACGAATATGGATCAGATCCGCTATCAGGTGATGTGGGAAAGACTGCTCGCCGTAGTCGAGGAACAGGCCCAGACCCTGGTGCGCACGGCGTTCAGCACCTCCAGCCGCGAAGCCGGCGACATTTCCGCCGGCGTCTTCGATCTGAAGGGGCAGATGCTGGCCCAGGCGGTTACCGGCACACCGGGACACATCAATTCCATGGCCCGTGCAGTCGTGCATTTCCTTGACGTTTTCCCCGCCGACTGCATGCAGGACGGCGATGTCTACATCACCAACGACCCCTGGAAGGGTACCGGCCATCTGCATGATTTCACCGTGGTCACGCCAGTCTTTCGCAAGGGCAGAATGGTGGCGCTGTTTGCCTGTACATCCCATGTGGTCGATATCGGCGGCGTCGGCATGTCGCCCGATGGCCGGCAGGTCTATCACGAAGGCCTGTTCGTGCCGATCATGCCCCTGGCCACCGCCGGCGAGATGAACCAATGGCTGCTCAATCTGGTGCGGGCCAATGTGCGCGAGCCGGTTCAGGTGGAGGGTGACATTTACGCCCTGGCCGCCTGCAACGAAACCGGCGCCCGGCGGCTGTTCGCGATGATGGACGAATACGATCTCGATAATCTCGATGCCCTGGGCGATCATATTATCGAGCAGAGCCAAACCGCGATTACCGCCGCCATCAACAAGCTGCCGCAAGGCAGTTGGGAACATGCCATGCGCATTGATGGATTCGAGGAACCGATCGATCTGGTCGCCACGCTGACCATATCCAATGGTATCATTCACGTGGACTATACCGGCTCGTCAGGCACTTCCGACTTCGGCATCAATTGCCCCATTTGCTACACCGAGGCCTACACGGCATTCGGCGTGAAATGCCTCGTCGCACCCGATATCCCCAACAACGCAGGCACCCTGGATGCGATCACCGTTTCGGCGCCGGATAATACGATCGTCAACGCACCGCATCCCTGCGCCGTCGTTGCCCGCTCGACCATCGGCCATATGCTGCCCGATGTGATTTTTGGCTGCCTGCATCAGGCCTTGCCCGACAGTGTGCCGGCGGAGGGCACCTCGAACCTGTGGAATATCAAGCTGGGCGCCGGTCACGGCATTACCGAACGGACCGAGCAGGAGACCACGTCGTTCATGTTGATGGCGTTCCATAGCGGCGGTGCCGGCGCGCGGCCGAAACTGGATGGCCTCTCCGCCACGCCCTATCCCAGCGGCGTGCGCAATGTGCCGGTGGAAATTTCCGAGGCGATTACGCCGATTGTGGTTTGGCGCAAGGAACTGCGCAAGGATTCGGGCGGCACCGGCGCACAACGGGGCGGTCTGGGCCAGAGCATGGAAATTACCAGCCGCGAAGATGCCCCGTTCGGCATTTTCGCCAGTTTCGAACGCGTTCTGTTCCCGCCGCGCGGCCGTGACGGCGGCGGTTCCGGGGCAACGGGCGAGTTACGCCTGGGCTCCGGAGAGGAACTGCGCAACAAGGGCTTTCAAACGATCCCGGCCCAGGGAAGGCTGATCATCGAAATGCCCGGCGGTGGCGGCTATGGCGATCCAATGGCCCGCGATGCCGAGGCGGTCGCCGATGATGTCCGTCTGGGCCTGGTCAGTGTCGAGGCCGCCGCCCGCGACTACGGCGTCGTGGTCAGCGAAGATGGACAGATCGACGAGGCGGCAACAGCCAAACAGCGCGGATAACACGCCGCCACGTTTTTAAGCGTTCTAATGTGTTTTGACCGAAGCCGGCGCATTCGCTAGGGTGGTGACCATTGGCCGATCCCTGAATCTGGATAAAGCACCCAATTGCGAAGAAGCAAGCGCCAGCGTGATCGAATTCTGCCGTACTTGCCACGGCTGTTCGGCTATGCGCAAAGCCTGATACGCGACAAGGAGGCGGCACGGGACCTGGTACAGGAGGCTGCCTGCAAAGCGCTGGCGGCCCGGAATACCCCACGGGACGAGGCTGCATACCGGGCATGGCTGTTCCGTATTTTGCGCAACCACTATATCGACGAGGTGCGCCGTTTTGGCCGGGACGAACGGCGCTTGACGGAAATCTCGGCAGCTGAACATATTGCCGTGGAATATTGGCAAGGTGACGAACGTCTTATCAATAGATTGTCGGTTCGTGCGGCCATGGCGACCATCAAACCGGGCCAGGCGGAAATACTGGCGTTGGTTGATATAGCCGGTTTGAGTTATCGGGAGGCGGCAGACGTCCTGGATGTTCCCGTGGGGACGATTATGAGCCGCCTGAGCCGTGCACGGGCGGTCATGCTAAACCTGCTGGAAAGTGATGGCGGGCAAGTGTTGGAGTTGGCGGAGCGAAGGAAGCGACGTGTCAAAAGGCCCAATTGATATAGCCCTGTTGGGCGCCTATGTGGACGGCGAACTGGACGTGGACGAGCGGGCCCAGATCGCCGAGGCCGTCGCGCGCGACCCGGAAGTGGCCCGGCAGGTCATGGTCCTGAGCCGGCTTAAATCGGCGGTATCCGTGGTGCCGGATGAAGAAACCATCACACTGCCGGATGAACCGGCACGTGGGCGTTGGATGTACGGTATCGCCGCTGCCCTGTTGACGGTGACGATCGGCGCCTCGGCCTATTGGTTTGCCATCAATAATGATCTGGGTGGGAACGAAAACGTCGATATAGCGTCCGCCGCGCACCAGTCATGGTCTCCGACTGGAAAAGGAGAGGCAATTGACCGCGGCGTCGTCCTGGCCACTGCGCGGGCGAATTTTCATCATATATATGTGCCGGACTTGAGGGCCGCCAAGCTGCAACTTGTGCATCTTACGACCCGGAATAGCCAAGGCCGGCCGCTACTTGTCGCGGGCTACCTGGGCTCACGCGGCTGCCGGGTTACGCTCGTGGCCCAGGAAGACGGTCTTGGCATGGTTGGCGGCGCGCTGGATTTTCAAGATACCGGCGGCGTTATCAGTGCACGATGGCGGATCGGCTCCACAAGCTATGCCATGCTGGCCAAGGGGATGGCGGAACCACGGTTCCGTCTCATGGCGACAAGCGTCTTCGACGCCAGCATGAAGGCGGCGCCGATGAGCAGGGAAATCCGGGTCGCGTTAGCCCGCTCAAGGTCGGAGAGCAAGCCCTGCGCTATTGCTTGAGCGCGACTAAAAATTAATTGGAATAATTCCGAACAACGAAACGTTTCCTCTTACTTCAAATGGCGCGACAAATGGTCGCGCCTGGGGAGGTGCCGCATACGTGCGGCAAAATTGGGAGGATTTCCATGAGTATTGATGAGCAGAAGCAGGTGCCATCTGACCTGATGCAACGGTTTGCCGAGGATCCGGATGGGGCCGACCGCGAGGTTTTTGGCCGCGAAAGCGAAGGCGACCGGCGCGGTTTCCTGCGCGGCGCGGGACTGGCGACCATGGGCGCCATGCTGGGCGCGGCAATTCCGTTCAGCCGCAATATGCCGGCTGGTTTCGTCCCCGAGGCATTGGCGCAAAAAGCGATGACGGTGGATGGCAAGGATGGCTTGACGGTACTGAATGATCGTCCGGTGAATGCCGAAACGCCGCCGCATTTGCTGAACGACGATGTAACGCCGACCTCGCGGCATTTCATCCGCAATAATGGCATTCCGCCCGAGAACACTTCGGCTGACGGCTGGAGCCTGACCGTTGATGGCCTGGTCAACAATCCGATGACCCTGTCCATCGCTGATCTCAAGTCCAAATTCGAGGTGGTGACCGAGCGCCTTGTGGTCGAATGTGGCGGCAATGGCCGGGCATTTTTCGATCCCCCGGCCAAGGGCAATCAATGGAGCCTGGGCGCGGTGGCCTGTTCCGAATGGACCGGCGTTCGGTACGCTGATGTTTTGAAGGCCGCCGGCGTCAAGGATAGCGTGATCTATACCGCCCATGTGGGCGCCGACAGCCATCTCTCCGGCAAGGAAGGCAAGTTGGCAATTTCGCGCGGGGTGCCGATTGAAAAGGCGATGAACCCGCATAATCTGATCGCCTTTGCCATGAATGGCAAGGAACTGCATCCCATGAACGGTGCGCCTCTACGCCTGGTCGTGCCGGGTTGGCCGGGCTCGTGCTCGCAGAAATGGCTGGAGCGGATCTGGCTGCGCGATGTGGTGCATGACGGCCCAAAAATGACGGGCAAGGCATACCGTGTCCCGAAGTATCCAGTGGAAGCGGGCCAGAAAGTACCCAAGAGCGATTTTGAGATCATCCATGCCATGCCGGTGAAATCTCTGATTACGACACCGCAAACCGGCATCAAGCTATCGGGCCGCAGCCTTGATGTTGGTGGTCATGCCTGGGCCGGTGATAGCAAGGTAACGAAGGTCGATGTATCGATTGACTTCGGGGCGACCTGGCAAGCCGCTGATCTGGCCGATCCGGCAAATCCATATGCCTGGCAACGTTTTGCTGCCGAGGTGAAATTCCCCATGGCCGGTTACTATGAAGTCTGGGCCCGGGCAACCGATGCCGAGGGCCGAAGCCAGCCGTTCGCTATTGCCTGGAACCCAAAGGGTTACCTTAACAATTCCATGCATCGCGTTTCGGTCTACGTTTCATGACGCCACGGTGGCTGCCGTATCTACCTGTTCTGGTTCTGCTCGGCGCGATAAGTCTCGCGCCGGGCGGGCCGGCACGGGCCGATGAAGATGAATTAGGTGGTATACCGCGGGCGCCTGGCGCGGAGGAGACATACTATCTTTGCTCTGCATGCCATTCTTTTCGGCTGGTGGCCCAACAGGGCCTTGACTACGAGCGCTGGAAGGAGGCCCTCGACTGGATGATCGAGGAGCAGGAAATGGAAGCCCTCGAGCCAGATGAGCGTAAGCTGATCACCAATTATCTCGCCAAATTTTACGGTCCTGACCGCTTGGCGAGAAAATTGGCAAAACAGCGATAACGGACGGCTATTGCGTTAGCAGACGGTTGACGGCGGAGATTATGGCCTTCAGCGAGGCGCTGTTGGTGTTGGGATGAACACCGACGCCATGGGCTGATTGGCCGTCCTCTCCCTGTAGCTTGATGAAGCAGACGGCTTCCACGTCCGATCCGGCGCCCATGGCTTTTTGTACATAGTCCTCGAACGTGGCCTGCACGCCGCAGGCCTCCTTCAGGGCGCCAAAAAAGGCATCGATCGGGCCATCGCCCCGGCCGACGATATCGCGCACCTCGCCATAGGCCCGGATCGTCGCCGTGCACATGATGACCTCGGCGGATTCTGCGGTGGAATTCATCCGGTAATCGATCAGCTCGAACGGTTCGTCGGCATCCAGATAGGTTTCCTTGAAGGTCTGCCAGATCTCCGAT
>CAYWYB010000191.1:0-10058 GCA_964462145.1 uncultured Rhodospirillaceae bacterium | reverse complement strand
GCCCTGTTGGCGGCGGAAGGCTGCATGGATAAAAGCGCCCGGCGCAATGTTCTGCTGCGGGCCCAGGCGGAGCGCTGGCAGCATTCGCCGCCGCAAGACCCGGTCATTGTCGCCGGCTCCACCGGTTCCATTCCCGCCACCGCCGCCCTCATCGCCGTGGTGGCTCAGCTGCCCCAGGGCGCGGTAGTGCTGCCCGGTCTGGACGGCTATTCGGACGAAGCGGCCTGGGCTGCCGTGGATCAGGGGCATGCACAATTCGGCCTGCGCCAGCTGCTGCAACGGATCGGCATGGACAGGGCGGGCGTGCGGCCCTGGCGGGATGCCGTTGCCGAGAGCCCGCGCCACCATTTGCTGCGCGAAGCCCTGCGCCCAACGGAAACGACGGATCAATGGCGCCAGCTGCCGGTGTTGGAGGCGGAAGCCGCCACCGGTCTGGTCCGCATTGATTGTGCCGATGCCATCGAAGAAGCCGGAGTGATCGCATTGTCCCTGCGCCGGGTCTTGGAGACGCCGGGACGCAGCGCCGCCCTGATCACGCCTGACCGTGGCCTGGCGCGGCGGGTGGCAGCGGAGATGAAGCGTTGGGACGTCGCGGTCGATGATTCCGCCGGCCTGCCCCTGGCCAGCACGCCGGCGGGTTCCTTTCTGCGGCTGACAGCGGAAATGCTGGGCAGCGCACTGGACCCGATCGATTTGTTGGCGGTTTTGAAACATCCCCTGGCCCTGGCCGGGCGCGAGGCCGGCACCCTGAAGGCAGCGGCGCGGGATATTGACCGCCTCGCCCTGCGCGGGCCACGCCCTGGGCCGGGCTTTGCCGGCCTGGCGGCGGCAGTGGCGGCGGCCCGACAGATGACGGACCGGGCCAGGGCATTGCTGGATGATTTGACCGCCCAAGGCACGGAAGCACTATCCCTATCCGGGCAGAGCGAGGTTCAACTGGCGGACCTGCTGGCGGCCCATGTGCGCTTCGCGGAATGGCTGGCGACGGATCGGGACGGCCAGTGCCATCTGTGGGCCGGCGATGGCGGCGAGGCCGCCATGGCTTTCATCGCCGATCTACTGACCGCCGCCGCCGGCTTGCCGGTGATAGCGGGTGGCGGCTATGCCAGCCTGCTGAACAGCCTGATGGCCGGGCAGGTAGTGCGTCCGGCTTTTGGGTTGCATCCGCGCCTGCATATCTGGGGCCCCTTGGAAGCCCGCCTGCAGCAGGCGGATCTGGTCATTTTGGGCGGCCTGAACGAAGGCACCTGGCCGGCGGGCGCCGAGGCCGATGCCTGGCTGAGCCGTCCCATGGCGGCCAAGCTGGGTCTGGCCGCGCCCGAGCGGCGGATCGGCCTGGCGGCGCATGACTTTGCCCAGGCCGCCTGCGGCGGGGAGGTCATTCTGACCCGCGCCGCGAAAGTGGACGGCACCCCCACGGTGCCCTCGCGCTGGCTGTTGCGCTTGGAGCAGGTGCTTACCGCCGCCGGCCTGGCGTTGGCGCAACAGCCGGCGGAGGAACTGCGCGCCTGGCAGGAGCAGCTGGACGCCGCCCCTGGCCCGCCCCAGCCCGTGCAGGCGCCTGAATGCCGCCCGCCGCTGGCGGCCCGGCCCCGGCAAATGTCCGTGACCCAGGTGGAAACCTGGATCCGCGACCCTTATGGGGTTTATGCCCGCCGTATCCTGGGCCTGCGCGCCCTGGATCCCATCGCCGCTGATCCCTCGGCCGCTGACTATGGCAATGCCGTGCATAAGGCCCTGGAGATGTTCGCCCGGAAATATCCCGCTGAAATTCCAACCGATGCCGAGGCGGCTCTGTTGGCCATGGGCCGGGAGGCCTTTGGCGAAATGCTCAACCGTCCGGGCGTGCGGGCCTTTTGGTGGCCGCGCTTTCAGCGCATTGCCGGCTGGTTCCTGGCCCAGGAGGGCGAACGCCGCCCTGATATTCTGCCCCTGGCGACAGAGGCCGAAGGTAGCCTGATACTGCCGGGCCCCGCCGGAAACTTTGAATTGACCGCCATCGCCGACCGCATCGACCGTTTGGCGGACGGCAGCCTGGGCATCATCGACTACAAGACCGGTGTGGCGCCAAGGGAGAGCGAGTTGCAGCGCGGCGAGGCGCCGCAGTTACCGCTAGAGGCCGCCATCGCACAGGCCGGTGGATTTGCCCATGTGCCCGGTGGGGCGGTCTCTACCTTGAGCTACTGGCGGGTTTCGGGCGGACGGCAAGCGGGCGAGATCAGGGATATCAAGGCCGACGGCGGCGAATTGGCGGAGCAGGCCCGGCAAGGCCTGATCAATCTAATCGCGGAATTCGACGATCAGAACACGGCCTATCGCTCCCGCCCCCGTCCGGCCATCGCGCCGCGCTTTTCCGATTACGACCATCTGGCCCGGATCAAGGAATGGTCCGCCGGCGGACCGGGAGACTTCTAGGCATGCGCGCCACCGATCAGCAACGCCTGGCCGCCGACCCCGGCGCCTCCGTCTGGGTGACGGCATCGGCTGGAACCGGCAAGACCCATGTTCTGACCGATCGGGTGCTGCGCCTGTTATTGCAGGACTGCCCGCCTGAGCGCATTTTGTGCCTGACCTTCACCAAGGCGGCGGCGGCGGAAATGGCCAACCGCCTGCACCAACGTCTGGGCGCCTGGGCCGTAGTCGATGACGCCACGCTGGCCCAGGAATTGATGGACCTGACCGGCCAGTTGTTCGAGGCCCAGGACATGAACCTGGCCCGGCGCCTGTTCGCCCGTGTCCTGGATACGCCCGGCGGCCTGAAGGTGCAGACCATCCACTCCTTTTGCGAGGCCCTGTTGCGGCGCTTTCCCCTGGAGGCCCGCCTGGCGCCCCATTTCCAGGTCATGGAAGAGCGTCAGGCGGATGAAATCCTGCAAGGGGCCCTGGAAGGCATCCTGGAACAGGATGCCCTGACGGACGCGCCGCTGGTTGCGGAGCTGACCGCCCTGGTGGATCAGGAGACCTTCAAGGGCCTGATGGCCAATCTTTCCTCGGACCGGGGGCGGCTGCAACGGCTGCTCGATCAACCCGGCGGCCTTGACGGTCTGCTGGCCAACATGCGCCAGAGCCTTGGCTTGGGCGAAGACGAGGATGAAACGGTAATTTTGCGCCAGGCCGCCGATCCGGAGAATTTCGATGCGCCTGGACTGCTGCGCCTGGCGGAACAGATGCTGCAGGGCGGCAAACTTGAGAAACGCCACGGTCAGGCCATCGCCGATTGGCTGGCCGCGCCCGAGACACGCGTGGCGCACTTTGATGCCTATCTGGCGGGCTTTTTCACCAAGGACGGCCAGGGCACGCCCTATGCCAAGCCACTGACCAAGAAGAGCATGGAAAGCATGCCCGACGGCCTGGATATCGTGGGCGAGGAATGCCTGCGTCTGGAAGATGTCCGCCAGCGGCGCAATGCCGTGCGCGTGGCCGCCGCCACGGAATTGCTGTTGCGTCTAGGGGCGCGGCTGATTGCGGCCTATCAACACGAAAAAGACCGCCTGGCCCTGTTGGATTACGATGATCTGGTGCTAAGGGCGGGTTATCTGCTGTCGCAAGGCAGCAGTACCGAATGGGTGCTCTACAAACTGGACGGCGGTCTGGACCATATCCTGATTGACGAGGCCCAGGACACCAATCCCGAACAATGGCAGGTCGTCCGCACCCTGGCTGATGAATTCTTTACCGGTGATGGCGCCTACGAAGACGGTGATGACAGCGCCATGGGCACGCCACGGACCTTGTTCGCGGTGGGTGATGTGAAACAGTCGATCTACAGCTTTCAGCGCGCCGACCCGGCTGCTTTTCAGGCCATGCGCGATCATTTTGCGGCTCGCGTGGGCGCCGCCAAACGGCGTTGGCATCCGGTGGAACTGGCGCTGTCCTTCCGTTCAACCCCGGCGGTTCTGGCAACGGTCAATGCCATCTTTGCGGAACCGGAGGCCAGCGACGGCCTGATCTTTGCCGATAACGAGGCCGTCCGTCACATTCCCAACCGCGCCACGGATGCGGGCTTGGTGGAGATCTGGCCCACCGAACAGCCGGACAGGGCGGAGGAACAACCCGCCTGGGCCCTGCCGACAGAGCAACGCTACCAGGACAGCCCCGTGGCGCGCCTGGCCCGGCGGATCGCCAAACAAATCGAGCAATGGCTGCGGCAAAAGGAAATGCTGGAGGCCCAGGGTCGGCCTATCGGTCCCGGCGATATTCTGATCCTGGTGCAGCGGCGGGCCAATTTCGTCGAGGCCATGGTCCGTGCCCTGAAACGCCGGGGCATCCCCGTCGCCGGCGTCGACCGCATGGTCCTGACCGAGCAATTGGCGGTCATGGATCTGATCGCCCTGGGCCGCTTTCTGTTGTTGCCGGAAGATGATTTGAATTTGGCGGTGGTCCTGAAAGGTCCGCTGATCGGCTGGGATGACGAGCAACTGTTTGCCCTGGCCCACGGCCGCCAGGGCAGTTTATGGGACGCCTTGCGCGAACACGGGGCGGATGGGCAAGACCCGGCATATGGCGCGTTGTCCGAATTGCTGGCGAAGGTCGACTTCGTACCGCCATTCGAATTGTTCGCCGAATTGCTGGGCGCGGGCGGGGGCCGGCGGCGCATCCTGGCGCGTCTGGGCCCGGATGCCAACGATCCCATCAACGAATTCCTCGACCTCGCGTTATCCTATGAACGCGACCACGCGCCCAGCATGCAGGGTTTTCTGCATTGGCTGGAGCGCGGCGAAACCCAGATCAAGCGGGATCTGGACCAGGGCCAGAACCAGGTCCGGGTGATGACCGTGCACGGCGCCAAGGGCCTCGAGGCGCCTATTGTCTTTCTGGCCGACACGGTACGGGCGCCGGACAAGACCCCGGCTTTATTGTGGCCGCAAAGCCAAAATGATGATCAACATGATCAGAGGGGCGCTCCAGCGCCTCTATGGGCGCCGATCCGCGCCATGGAAGAAGCGGTCTTGCGACAGGCACGCGAGGCGGCGGAGCGTGACCGGGACCGGGAATACCGCCGTCTGTTCTATGTCGCCCTGACCCGGGCGGCGGAGCGGCTGTACATTTGCGGCTTTGAAGGCAGGAACGGGCGCAAGGATCATTGCTGGTACGATATGGCTTGGCGAACCCTGGACGGCATGCCCGAAATTGAACGGCCGGCGGAACTGGATGGCGGCCTGCGCCTGGCTAACCCGCAGACCTCGGATGTGCGCCCGGGGCCGGCCCCGATAACGCCAACGGAACATGGCCTGCCCAGTTGGGCCGCCCAGCCTGCGCCCATGGAGCCGGTCCCGCCCCGGCCACTGGCACCATCGCGCCCCGATGGGCCGGAGCCCAGCGTGGCCAGCCCCCTGGGCGATGATGGCCAGGCCAGATACCGGCGCGGCAACCATATCCACCGGCTGTTGCAAACTTTGCCGGATCTGGCGGAAAACCAACGCGAGGAGGCCGCCGCGCGCTATCTCGCCCTGCCGGCACATGTGCTGGAACAGGAGCAGCAAGCTGAAATTCTGGCCGAAACCATGGCGGTGCTGCGCCATCCGGATTTTGCCGCCATTTTCGGTCCGGGCTCCAGGGCGGAGGTGCCTTTGACCGCGTTATTATCGGGGCGGGTGGTCAGCGGCCAGGTCGACCGCCTGCTGATAACCGATTCGGAAATCCTGCTAATCGACTACAAAAGCAACCGTCCGCCACCAAAATCGGCGGCTAATGTCGATATTGCCTATTTGCGGCAACTGGCCGCATACCGCGCCATACTGCAGGAAATTTATCCCGAAAAATCAATATTTTGCGCACTTTTGTGGACGCTGGAGGCAAATTTGATGGTGATCGATGGGGCAATTTTAAAGACATATGCGCCTTGACGCATCGGGCCTGGCTACCTACCCTTTTAGACTAAGGTGAAATATTGACGCGGCGCGAAGACGGGTGCTATGAACCCGCCTCTTTTGGGTTGCGCGACAACAAATACGCGGCAGTCAGGACGCAGTAACCAGTACGCAACGACTAGGGTGCCGCAAAGAAGAATTGGAAAAGGCCATGACCACGAAACCCGTCTCCGACGACTCGTTCGATAGCGACGTACTGAATGCCGAAAGGCCAGTGGTGGTGGATTTCTGGGCCGAATGGTGCGGCCCCTGCAAGCAGATCGCCCCGGCCCTGGAAGACATCGCGGCGGAACTCGGCGACAAGGTCACGATCGCCAAGGTCAATATCGACGACAATCCATCCATTCCGGCGAAATATGGCGTGCGTGGCATTCCCACCCTGATGCTGTTCAAGGACGGTGAAGTCGCGTCCATGAAGGTAGGCGCCTTGCCCAAGGGCAAGATCCAGGAATGGATCGAGGAATCGATCTAGCGGGCGGCGAAAGCGTCGCTCAGGCGGCTCAAGTCAAGTTCATCCCGTCTTGTGGGTCGGTGGCTAGAACGCTACCGGCCAGGTGAAGCGTGCCGCAAATCAGCACCCTGGGCGCCACACCGCCGGCGCGGTCGGCCGCAATATGCGCCAATGCCTCCGCCACGCCATCGACGGGTGCCGCATCCAGGCCTAGTACCCGCGCCGCGCGGACAATATCTCCCGGCGCCATGGCCGCCGCTTCATAAGGCACGTCGACAGCATGCAGTTTCGGCGCCAGGGTTCGGAACGGCGCCAGGAAGCCGGCCGCATCCTTGCGCCGCAACATTCCCATGATCAAATGTAATGGCCGTGGCGTTTCATCCTGTTCTCGCCAATCCTGCAAGGTCTGGGCCAAGGCCGCGCCCGCGCCGGGGTTATGGCCGCCGTCCAGCCATAGCTCGCCATCCGGGCCCAGCTGTTCATAGAGAGGCCCCTTGTGGAGACGTTGCAGGCGGCCGGGCCATTGCACCTTGGTCAGGCCAGCCGCCAAATTCTTGTTGGTAAAGGTAAACCCGGCCAGATTTTGCAGGCAAGCCAGGGCAAGGCCGGCATTTTGCACCTGATGCACCCCCTTCAGGGCCGGCAGAGGCAATTGCAAAGTCCCTTTGTCGGACTGGAAACATAGGGCGCCGTCGCGGGCTTCAACCTGCCACTCCTTGCCCTGGCGCAGCAAATCGATGCCAAGGGCATCCGCCCTGCCCTGGATAGCTTTTTCCGCTTCCGGTGCTTGTTGGCTGATCACTCCGCGCACGCCCGGCTTGAGAATGCCCGCCTTTTCGCCGGCGATTTCCGTCAGGCTATCACCCAGAAAATTCTGATGGTCCGGTGAAACGGTGGTAATCGCCGTCAATAGAGGGCGGTCGATGACATTGGTCGCATCCAAGCGTCCGCCTAGGCCCGTCTCCAACAACAGAATATCCGCCGGGCTGTCACGAAAAGCCAGAAACGCCGCCGCCGTCGTCACCTCGAAATAGGTGATTGGATCATCTCCGTTGGCGTCTTCACAGGCCTGTAGAACGGCGGCCAGGTGCTCATCAGATATCAGCTGGCCCGCTAGACGGATGGTTTCATTGATGCGGATCAGATGCGGCGATGTCAGAACATGAACACGCTGTCCCGAGGCTTCCAAGGCCGCCCGCAGATAGGCGATGGTGGAACCCTTGCCGTTGGTGCCCGCTACATGCAGGACGGGGGGCAGTTCTCTCTCGGGGTGGCCCATCTTCTGCAACAGGCCGCGCAAGCGCCCCAGGGACAGGTCTATCTGTTTAGGATGCAGCCCGATCAGCCGCCGCAGGATCGCTTCACATGACGCGGACCCCGAAACGGCATCGATGGCTTCAGGACGCGCCGCCAGGTTCACTATCGCCGCCTTCCTGCTCCGGGTCCTTCGGCAAGGGGATTTCCAGATCCGGCGCCGGCAGACTGATCACATCCGCCGCGGGCGGGCGGTTACCCAGCAACTCCACCACCTGGATCAGGGTGTCGCGCATCTGGTGGCGGTGCACCACCATATCAAGCATGCCATGCTCCAGCAGATACTCGGCCCGCTGAAAGCCTTCGGGCAGGCGTTCGCGAATGGTGTTTTCGATCACCCGCGGCCCGGCAAAGCCGATCAGGGCGCCGGGTTCCGATATGGCGATATCCCCCAGCATGGCGTACGAGGCGGTAACGCCGCCCGTAGTCGGATCGGTCATCACCGAGATATAGGGCAGGCCCGCTTCCTGCAGCATCTGCACCGCGATGGTGGTGCGGGGCAACTGCATCAGCGAAAGGATGCCTTCCTGCATGCGGGCCCCGCCGGCGGCGGCGAAGATGATCAGGGGCGCGTCCTGCAATACGGCCAGCTTGGCAGCGGCAATGATCGCCTCCGCCGCGCCTTGCCCCAGGGAACCGCCCATGAAGGAAAAGTTCTGCACGACGATAACCGCGCTGTGCCCGCCCAGTTTGCCATGCGCCACGACGTTGGCGTCTTTTTGCCCGGTCTTGTTCTGAGAATCCTTCAGGCGGTCGGTATACTTTTTCTCGTCACGGAATTTCAGGGGATCGGCCAACACGTCCGGCAGCTCGATCACCGAATATTCGCCGTCATCGAACAGATTGGGAAAGCGGTCGTCGGGGCCGATGCGCAAATGATGGTCGCAGTGCTGGCAAACGAACTGGCGCTGCTTGATTTCCTTGTGATGGATCATCTGACCGCAATTGGGGCATTTGGTCCAAAGGTTGTCGGGCACTTCACGCTTGCGCACCAGGGCCTGGATTTTCGGCCGGACGAAATTGCTGAGCCAGTTCATCGTGCGGCTCCTTTGGACGCGCCGGCAACGCCGGCGGCCAGATCGCGGGTCAGATCCAACACTGCATCCACGGTTGCCGATGTTGCCTTGCCTGCATCATCCAGGCTATCGCGTAGCACATCGATGAAGGCCGTGCCCACCACCGCGCCATCGGCGACGCAGGCGATGCCCCTGGCCTGTTCCGGCGTACGGATGCCAAAGCCCACCGCAATGGGTAAATCGGTATGTTTTTGAATGCGGGACAGAGCCGCGGCCACCGTGTCCGCATCCGCCGAGCCCGCCCCGGTAATGCCGGCGTAGGAGACGTAATAGACAAAGCCCGATGTATTCGCCATTACCGCCGGCAATCTCTTTTCATCGGTGGTCGGCGTGGCCAGACGGATAAAGCTGAGCCCGGCTTCGAGCGCGGGCAGGCATAGTTCGGCATCTTCCTCGGGCGGCAGATCAACGATGATCAGGCCGTCGATGCCTGACGCGGAGGCCGCCGCCAGGAATTCCGGCACGCCCATGGCATGGATCGGATTGTAATAGCCCATCAGAACGATTGGGGTTTCCTGGTCGTGTTGGCGGAAATCCGCCACCATGGCCAAGGTTTTCTTCAAGGTGATGCCGGCGTCCAATGCGCGCAAGCCAGCCACCTGAATGGAAGGTCCGTCCGCCATCGGATCGGTAAAGGCCATGCCCAGTTCGATGATGTCGGCCCCGGCGGCGGGCAGACCGGCGATGATCTTGGCCGAGGTTTCCAGGTCCGGATCACCGGACATGATGTAGGTCACCAGGGCGCTTCGGCCCTCGTCCCGCAACTTGGCAAAACGCGCCTCGATCCTGGCCTTGCCTGTCGGGCTCATATCTTCACCCCCAGCATTTCGGCCACGGTGAAAATATCCTTGTCGCCCCGGCCGCACATGTTCATGACGATGATGTGGTCCTTGGGCAGATCAGGCGCGATCTTGGCCACATGAGCCAGGGCATGGGACGGCTCCAGAGCCGGGATGATGCCTTCAAGCTTGCTGCACAACTGGAAGGCCTCCAGGGCGTCCGCGTCCGTGGCGGAGTCATATTTGACCCGTCCAATATCGTTCAGCCAGGCATGTTCGGGGCCGATACCAGGATAATCCAGGCCGGCGGATATGGAATGCGCCTCGGTGATCTGGCCGTCTTCGTCCTGCAGCAAATAGGTGCGGTTGCCATGCAGTACGCCGGGCCGTCCGCCGGTGATGGAGGCGGCATGACGGCCGGTCTCGATGCCATCGCCCGCCGCTTCAACGCCAATGATCTCGACAGCTTCATCATCCAGAAAAGGATGAAACAGCCCCATGGCGTTGGAGCCGCCGCCAATACAGGCAACCAAGGTATCGGGCAGGCGGCCCTCGGCCTCGAGGATTT
>CAYWYB010000190.1:0-10133 GCA_964462145.1 uncultured Rhodospirillaceae bacterium | reverse complement strand
GGCATGGCGTGCATCAATGGCGACGCTCTGCCGTCGACCGGTTTTCATTTCCCAAATGTCCGAGACCGCGACGCCCACCGCCGCCAGAATCCCGGCGCCTGTTTCGGCCACCTTGAAGCGGGTCGAGAAAACCGGATCGGCGCCGGATATCTCCGCCTCGGCGCCATCGGGGCGATTACGGATGTTCATCAATTCCTGGAAGGCGGCATTCATGGCGCAACGGTCCTCGACACAACTTCAGATGCAGCGAGTTTAAACCGCGATCTCTGATGGGTAAACGTAGCTTAGAGCAGTTCCCGGTTTTCCTGGCCCCGCAGGCGCACCATTTCCAGGGTCATCTTGCGCAGCATGGCATCGGCGAAATCCTGGTTCGAGCGGCTCAACTGCAGGAAAGAGGTGGGACCGCCGATGACTTCCCGGCGGTAATAGGCCGACAGCGGCTTCACCGCCCGGCCCCGGGCCATGACCAGGCCGTTGATGGTAATGCCGGCGGCCACGGTTTCGTCGCGGGCGATGGAGGCGATGCGGCCAATGTTGGAAATGCCGTCGCCAACCATATTGATTACTTTCTTAGAGGCCCACCACGGCAGGGCATGCATCTGCTCCGCCGCCAGCTTGATACCCCAGGCCACGTCCGTTTGCGTGCCGTGGCCAATCTGTTCGCCGCGGTCGCGGAATTTCTCCAGCCAGAGCGCCGCCATGCGTGCCTGGTCGGGATTGCCGATCTGCATCCAGGGCATGATCAATTCGTGCTTGGTAAAGGAGGACCAGGCAATGGCGGACAGCGCGATGCGCCGAAAATAGCCCGACGCCACCGCCAAGTGAAAGCGTTCGTGGCGCAGGGTATAGATCAGGCCGGCGATTTGCGCATCGGCCTCGCCCTGGTCAATGGATTCCGAGCGGTCGTAAGAGACCACGATGGCCACATCCACCGGCTTGGCCTCATCAGCCAGAACGTCAGGGGCCAGAACGTTCAGGGACGATAGGCAAAATATAAAAGCAAGGAACCAGCGCATTGCTTGATCTCCCTTGATGGCACTCTTTTATAATATTGCCATAATCCGGCGCTTTTCCAACCGCAAATCTTGGCGATCCATTAACCCTTCGGCGTAAGGCTTTCTTCATGGCCCTGGGCGACACTGGGCCCATGACACAAAGCAATATCATAGCCCTGCCCGCCCGCACCGGCGTCTTTGACGTGGATGCCTTCGCGCCCTTATTGCGGCAACCGGGCAAAGTCCTGCGCGGCGGTTTGTATGGCGTGGGCTATGAGGCACGGGTGGCAATCGCCAACTATGACCAGTTGATCGCGCGGCATTACCGGGCCATCGCGCCCGATGGCCTGGCAGCGGTTTGCAGCCTGGCGGACATTCATTTCGACACACCGCAATTCGGCCTGAACATTGCTTTCGAGGAGCAGACCGAGATTGCCGTACATGATTGCGACATGGTGTTGGATGAATCGTTGCGGGCCCTGGTAGCTCAGTTCGGCGGCGTTTTTCTCTCCAATGCCACCATCGCCGGCGCGGCGCGGGAAAAATTCCACCGCAACATTTTTCCGCATCTGAAATTTCACGTGGACCGAGGCCCCACATCGGCCAACCAGTATTCCTGCTTCACCCGTGATCCCGATGATGCGGTGCAGCGCCTGCCCCGCCTGTCATCCACCGTCTTCATCGCCAATATCGTGGCCTGGCTTGAAATGGTCAGCAAGCAACGGGCCGAGGCCGATACCGAGCGCGGCGTACGCGCCAGTTACGAGCTGTTTCACGAGGGCAAGGCGGCCAAGTTGTTCGGCAAGATTATCCTGGAACAAGCCTGGGAAGCCCACGCCGGCACTGGCGAAATCGCCGTGATCGACAACCGCACGGTACTGCACGCCACCTATGACAAAAAGAAAAAGACCCGCGGTTACCCCATCGGGGCGCGCTACTTAATCTGATCGCTGCTGGAACGCTCTTCTAACCCGCCATGGCGGCGCGGCGTTCGCGTTTGCGCTGGTGCGGGTCCAACGTGGCCTTGCGCAGGCGGATGTGGTTGGGCGTCACCTCTACCACCTCGTCATCACCAATATAGGCGATAGCTTGTTCCAGGCTCATTCGACGCGGTGTGGTCAGGCGCACCGCGTCGTCCTTGCCCGAAGCGCGGATGTTGGTCAATTGTTTGGCCTTCAACGGGTTCACTTCCAGGTCCGACGGCTTGGCGTTCTCGCCGATCACCATGCCCTCGTAAACCTGCTCGCCGCCGCCGATGAACAAGATGCCGCGTTCTTCCAGGTGCCACAGGGCAAAGGGCACCGCCGCCCCGGTCTGGGCCGAGACGATGGCACCGCAATGACGGCCGCTGATCTGTCCCTTGAACGGCGCATAGCTGTGATAGAGGCGGTTCATGATGCCGGTACCACGGGTATCGGTGAGGAATTCGCCGTGATAGCCGATCAGGCCGCGCGAGGGCGCCAGAAAGGTAATGCGCGTGCGGCCGACGCCAAAGGGGCGCATATCGGTCATCTCGCCCTTGCGCTCGGCCATCTTTTCAACCACGACACCGGTGAATTCATCATCCACGTCGATGGAGACTTCCTCGATAGGCTCCATGCGCTGGCCGGTCTGCGGATCCGAGCGGTAGAGCACGCGCGGGCGACCGATAGTCAGCTCGAAGCCTTCCCGGCGCATGGTCTCGATCAATACGCCCAATTGCAGCTCGCCCCGGCCCGCGACCTCGAAGGCATCCTTTTCGCCGGTCTCGGAAATTTTGATGGCCACATTGCCCTCGGCTTCCGAGAGCAGGCGGTCGCGGATCACCCGGCTTTGTACTTTCGAGCCATCACGCCCGGCCAGGGGCGAATCATTGATGGAAAAGCGCATGGCCAGGGTCGGCGGATCGATGGGCGGGGCCAAAATCGGCTCCGTCACCTCTGGGTCGGCGATGGTGTCGGCGACCGTTGCCTGCTGCAAGCCTGCGATGGCGATGATATCGCCCGCCGCCACCTCGTCCACCGGCACCCGGTCCAGACCGCGAAAGGCCAGCAGCTTTGTTACCCGCGTGGTCTCCACCACGCTGCCGTCGTCGCGCAGGGCCCGAATGGTATCATTATGGGCCAGGCGGCCAGATTCGACACGGCCCGTCAGAACCCGGCCCAGGTAGGGATCGGCATCAAGCAAGGTAGCGATCATCGCGAACGGCGCATCCTTGTCCACGGTCGGCGTCGGCACATGGCGCAGCAGCAGCTCGAACAAAGGCGTCAGATCACCGCCGCCCGCCGCCGGATCATCGCTGGCCCAGCCGTCCCGGCCAACCGCGTAAAGATAAGGAAAATCCAGCTGGTCTTCATTGGCTTCCAAGGCGGAGAACAGATCAAAGACCTCATCCAGCACTTCATCCGGGCGGGCATCGCCGCGGTCGATCTTGTTGATTACCACGATAGGCCGCAGGCCCAGAGCCAGCGCCTTGCCGGTAACGAACTTGGTCTGCGGCATGGGGCCCTCGGCGGCATCGACCAGCAGGACAACGCCATCAACCATTTTCAAGATGCGTTCAACCTCGCCACCAAAATCCGCATGGCCCGGCGTATCGACGATATTAATGCGGGTGTCCCGCCATTCGATGGAGGTGCACTTGGACAAAATCGTGATGCCGCGTTCGCGCTCCAAATCATTGGAGTCCATGGCCCGCTCGGCAATCTGTTGATTGGCCCTGAAAGTTCCCGACTGCCGGAACAGGGCATCGACCAGGGTGGTCTTGCCGTGGTCAACATGGGCAATGATAGCAATATTGCGAAGCGGCATGGCTTAGTCACAATCTCAAAATTAGGTCACGAATATAGGGGTAGGCCAGGCACAGAGCTTCCGGCGCGGCGCAGACATACACCGTGCCGGGACGAACAGCAAGGGCCATAACGATTTGCATACTAAGACGACATTCCGCAGAATTCGTTAATTCCATGACGGGAGATGGCAAATGATGCTTCGTTTCACCCTGAGTTTGCTTATCAGCCTCATATTGGCCCATGCCGCACAGGCGCAGATCAGCGCCGAATTCATTTCCGCCAGCAATGTGCCGATGGACAATCCTCACGACCTGAAGTTATCACCCGACGGCAAATACCTGTTCGTCTCGGACGTGGGCAATGATCGTGTTGCCATTTTGGACGCGGACACCCTGGCCCTGGCAGGATCGTTCGGATCGGACCATCAATCTGGCACCCATGACGTGGATTTCGATCGTGCGGGCCGCGCCTATGTCGCCGACACCCATAACAACCGTGTCGTCATCTATGAGATGGACGGTAATCGGGCCCGACAGGTTGGTGTGCTGTCCGAACGCATTCGGGGTCCGGAAGGTGTCTTGGTGCACCCCAATGGCCGCGTTTATGTGGGCGGGGCCTGGTCCGGTAATGTAGTGGCCTATGAAGATGGCAGGGTTGTCGGCGAACTAAAGGGCCTGTCATCACCCCATGATCTTGAGCTTGCCCCCAACGGTGATATCTGGCTGTCCGATGCGGGCAATGACCGCATGTTGCTGTTGTCGCCCGATCTGACGATCAAACGGGAGTTGAAGGGCGCGCCCTACCATTTCGACGGCGTCCGCTATCAGGACATCCTGGCCGATGGCACCTTGATCGCGGCGGACAAGAATAATCATCAGATCAAGTTTATTGCGGCGGACGGGAGGTTGCTGCTGACCCTGGGATCGGGGCGGCCGGGCAAAGGGCCGGGCAAGTTCAGAACGCCCGAGGGTGTTGAAACCCGAGGGGAGATCCTGTGGCTATCCGATTCAGGCAATGACCGGATCGTTAAATACAGACTGTCGCGATAACAGCGGCATCTATGCCCGCGCGTCTCGCAGCCGGTCCAGGCGCCTTAACTGCATAGCCAGCAACATGGTCTCGGCGCCATATCCGGCCATCCAGCCAATAATTCCGATGACCGCACCATTGGCGCCGGCGAAAAACAATCCGATGCCTGAGACCAGCACCGCCACGGCAATCCGGGACAGACCACTGGCAGCCAGCATCGTGGTATTCTGCGCCCCCGCCAGCAGGCCCCGGAAAAGCGCCGAATAGGCCCAGGCCGCCGACATCAGAAAGGCCAGCTTCAGGGCCGGCGCGCAATAGGCGCGTAGTTCGGCCTTTAGTCCCATGGCATCCACCAACACGACGTCTTCAAGCGGCGTGTAAAACAGCACGATACCGACGGCGCCGAAGAATCCGATCAAATGCAGGGCAAAGATAAACAGCGGCCGGCGGTCGGACAACTTCTTGACCAGGGTCTGAGCGGTTTGCAGCAAGTTACGCATGGGGCTCATCAACAGGCTGACCAGGCCATAAACGATATTGAAGGCGGCCAGGGCCAGATCCGGGTTGGCCAACAGGCCGAGGAAGATGCTGATCGCCGTGATCACGCCCATTTCCGACGATGTGTTCAACATCAACGGCCAGGAAAAACGCCATTGCCGCCTGAACCCCGGTGGCGCCTCCCCGTCTGCCGCGTTACCACTGGGCAGATCACGGTACAGCTTGCGGGCAAAAAAAATGGCAACCACGGTTTCGATTGTCATGCAGAGCAACAGGGCGGCCGCACCAATGGCGGCACCGTCAAGAAAATTCGGCAGTACGAACAATGATACGGCCAACGAGAGCAGGCGGACCGTGGTGGCGTAGGTGATGAAAATGGTCTTTTGATGCATCAGGATCAGACCGAAGCAGATAGAGCGCACCAGCAACACAGGGGCCGAGAACGAGAGCAGGAAAATCGCTGATTTGGCCTGCGCCACCACCGCATCGGAACCGCCGAACATGCCGCCAAAGGCCCAATCGCCCAGGGTGGTGAAGGCCAAGGCCTGGGCCACGGCCCAGGGCACCGCGACGATCACCGTCATGAAGCGCAACAACGGCCCCAGGGCACGTTTGGTTTTCAGATACGCCAAAGTGATCAGTGAACAGACCTCGGTGGAGGAAGAAATCGCGAAATAAAGCGTGAAGGCGACATGAAACGCAGCCAGGGTAACGTTCTGGTCCGGTGAACGCGCCAATGCCGCATTGATCACCGATTTCGAGATCATATTGAGCTCGGTCATCAGGATCAGCGGCACGAAAAAGCGGTAGGCGCTGCCCAAGGTGACATTTTCGGTTACGTTATCGGTCACGGATACTCTTCCCGACTTCGATCATTTCTCTCTTTGCCTATTGGGGCTGAGCAGCTAGGTTCGCCCGCTTGGTTCATCATCTCGTCAGGTTTGCTCATGTCATTCGAAGCGTACAATCCCCCGCCCGGTTTTCACCCATGGGAGCCGGAACGATACTACTATGGCACGGTGGGGCCGCTGTTTCTCAAGAACCTTGGCGATAAGGTCGTCTTCGGCTTCCGCTGCGGCGAAAAACACGTCAACGCGGCCAAGATCTGCCATGGCGGCATGCTGTTCACCCTGATGGATATTGAATTGGGTTTCAACGCCAATGTGGAAACCGGCATTCCGGGATTTCTGGTCACGGTTTCCATGACCTCTGATTTCGTGGCTTCGGTGATGGATGGGCAGTGGGTTGAGGCCCACGGCAGCGTCGTCAAACAGACCCGCAGCCTGGTTTTCGCCGAAGGCCGGCTGTTGGCCGATGGCGAAATCGTGCTGCGCGCCAACGCCGTCCTGAAGGTGCCACGGAACCTGGATGACTTTGATCTGACGGACAGCCTACCGCCCCTTTACGTCCCCGATAGCTGACCGCGGCCGGCACAACAGATCCAGCGGCTGGCTCCGGTTGCGCACGGTTTGGGATGGCGCCGGGCGAAACGCGCCTAACGCGGTAGCGGCATCCTCTGATTGCTCGGCGGCGGCGGCGGCCAGATCGGCGCTGATCACGATATCGGCGTCCAGGCTTCGGCAAAGGGCTTCCAGGCGGGCGGCCACGTTCACCGTGTCGCCGATCACGGCAAATTCAAGCGCGCCCTCGCCACCCATGTCACCGACCACCACCGGGCCGAAATGAATACCGACGCCCGCCTCCACCTCCGCATGACCCCCACCCAGGCGCGCCGCATTCCAATTCGCCAACTCCGCCGCCATTGCCGTACCGCAGGCCAGGGCATCGGCGGCATCGCGTTCGCCAGGCCAGGGCGTGCCGAAGGTGGCCATCAGGCCATCACCCAGATATTTGTCGACAGTGCCACCGTGGGCAAAAACCGTTGCCGCCATGCGGCCATGGAAATCGCGCAGCAG
Organism: uncultured Rhodospirillaceae bacterium; assembly: GCA_964462145.1. Taxonomy (GTDB): domain Bacteria; phylum Pseudomonadota; class Alphaproteobacteria. The sequence goes on along the minus strand of CAYWYB010000190.1, from coordinate 2,924 downwards.
ATCGATCACCTGCGCGGGCGGCAGATCCTCGGACAGCGCAGTAAAGCCGACGATATCAATGAACAGCACGGCAGCATCCTGTTGCCGCACCGGGCCCAGGGGTTCGTCCGTGCTGGCCAGTTCCTCGACCATGTTGGGCGAGAAGTACCGCGCCAGATTGGTCCGCTCGCGCATGGCGGCGGCCTGACGGGCAACCAGGCGGCGGGAACGGCCAACCACCACCCACAGAACCGTTGCCGCCAGCATAAAATAGCTCGCCTCGACAATCCGCGGGATCGCCACGTAAAACAGCAAGGCACCTTCGCCGGGTCGATTGTCATTGGGTAGCGGCACGCCGCCCCGTTGCGCCACGGCCAAGGCCTCCAGCGCGCCGGGCTGGGCGGCCACCCAGACAAAGGCCAGCAGCCAGGCGACGGCGGCGAAACCGCCGAACCATAACAATGGCCGGGCCCGATAAGACAACGCCGCCGCCGCCATCAGGACCAGCAGGAACGGCGCCGAGCCATAGAAATACAGAACCTCCGCCTGCAGGCCCGTCCACATGGCCGGGTTGATACCGAACAGCAGCAAGACATAAAAGGCCACGTCCAGGCTGGGAAACAGATAGCCTGGCCAGGCGCCGTCAAAACGCAGGACGCAGGCATAATGCAGCCCGCCCAGACCGGCGAACAGCAGCATCAGGCCGCCGTTGACGGCGCCGAAGGGCCAGGGCTGCAAGATCAGCATGGCCAAGCCAATTGCGAACATGGCGATGGCCCGCACCCTGGTTGCCAGGCGCAGGCCGGCAAGTTCCTCCGCCCGCAGCGCGGCAGCGATGGCGGGCACCTGGTTCTCCAAAGTACGGCTATGATCGATCATGACTTGCTCAAGGTGAACCTTCATAATAGGTAAGGCAACAAAGCATAACGAAGAATGCAAAGGATAAGATCATGGCCAATGGATATGACGAAACATACGCCGCCTGGCTGCGCGACCCGACGGCGTTCTGGGCCGAGGCAGCCCAGGATATTCATTGGATCAAGACCTGGGACAGGGTCCTCGATGATGACAAGCCACCGTTCTACCGCTGGTTCCCCGGCGCCCAGACCAACACCTGCTATAACGCCGTTGACCGCCATGTCGAGGCCGGGCGCGGTGAACAGGCTGCCATTATCTACGATTCGCCGATTACCGATAGCGGACGCAGCATCAGCTACAACGAGTTGAAGGCCCAGGTCGCCCAGTGCGCCGGCATGCTGCGGAGTTTGGGCGTGGACAAGGGCGACAGAGTGATCATCTATATGCCCATGGTACCAGAAACCATGGTCACCATGCTGGCCTGCGCCCGCATCGGCGCCGTGCATTCCGTGGTCTTTGGCGGCTTCGCGGCCAACGAACTGGCCACCCGCATCGATGATTGCCGGCCGAAAGTGATCGTCTCGGCCTCCTGCGGCATCGAGCCGGGGCGCGTCATTCCATACCAGCCCTTGCTGGACGGCGCCATCGAGATGTCCAGCCACACGCCCGAAGCCTGCGTGATCCTGCAACGGAAACAGGAAACCGCGGCCCTGGTCCCGGGCCGGGATCATGATTGGAACGATGTCATTGCAGCGGCGCAACCCGCCGACTGCGTACCCGTCATGGCCACGGACCCGCTGTATATCCTCTATACCTCGGGCACCACGGGCATTCCCAAAGGCGTGGTCCGCGACAACGGCGGGCACCTGGTGGCCCTGAAATGGTCCATGAAGAATATCTACGACGTGGACCCGGGCGAGGTCTGGTGGTCAGCCTCGGACGTGGGCTGGGTGGTCGGCCATTCCTATATCGTCTATGCGCCGCTGTTCCATGGCGCCACGACGATTCTGTTCGAGGGCAAGCCCGTGGGCACGCCGGATGCGGGCGTATTCTGGCGTGTGATCCAGCAGCATAATTGCGTCGCACTTTTCACCGCGCCGACGGCCTTCCGCGCCATCCGGCGTGACGACCCCGATGGGGCGCTGTTGTCGAAATACGATCTGTCCAAGTTCCGCACCTTGTTCCTGGCTGGCGAGCGGGCCGATCCCGACACCATTCAGTGGGCCGAACAGCAACTGAAAAAGCCGGTGATCGATCATTGGTGGCAGACCGAAACCGGCTGGCCCATCGCCTCCAACTGCATGGGTCTGGGGCCGCTGCCGGTCAAATACGGCTCCCCCACCAAGGCGGTGCCCGGCTATGACGTGCGCGTGGTGGATGAAAGCTGTAACGAGATACCCAGGGGCGAGACTGGCGCCATCGTGGTCAAGATGCCCCTGCCGCCCGGTTGCCTGCCCACCCTGTGGCAGGCCGATGACCGCTACGTGGAATCCTATATGGCGGAATTCCCCGGCTTCTACAAAACCGCCGATGCCGGTTATCAGGACGAGGACGGCTACCTCTACATCATGTCCCGTACCGACGACATCATCAACGTCGCCGGCCACCGCCTCTCGACGGGCGGCATGGAGGAGGTCCTGGCCGGTCACGCCGATGTCGCCGAATGCGCCGTGGTCGGTGTCGCCGACGAACTGAAAGGACAGGCCCCGGTGGGTTTTGTCGTTCTCAAGGCTGGTGTGGAGCGGGACGCCGACACCATCTGCCAGGAACTTGTGGCCAAGGTCCGGGCCGAGATCGGCCCCGTGGCGGCATTCAAGACCTGCACCGTTGTGGTACGCCTGCCAAAGACCCGCTCGGGCAAAATCCTGCGCGGCACCATGGGCGCCATCGCCGACGGCAAGGAATGGAAAATGCCCGCGACGATCGAGGACCCGGTGATTTTGGACGAGATTACCGAGGCTTTGCAGGCCATTGGCTATGCCGGCGGAGGCGGTTAAACGCGCCAGGCATTAGCTAATTTCAGTTAACGCTACTTTAAGCATCAGGGCCGCATTATTGCCAATTGGATTGGTTAGGCATCGGATGGC
>CAYWYB010000189.1:0-10211 GCA_964462145.1 uncultured Rhodospirillaceae bacterium | reverse complement strand
GCCAGATTTGCCGTCACGATTACCGGTTGCTTGACCGCCGGCATTGCCGGGCCCTCATTATGCGCCGGCGCCCGCTCCGGGGCAGCGGCAGCCATTGGGGCGGGGGGAATTTTTATCGTGACCGCCGGCGGCGGTGGCGTTGCCGGTTCAGCGGATACTGGCGGCGGCGGTGCTGCCAAATTTGCGGACACCGCCGGCGGCGGTGTCAGGGCGACGCGCTGCTCGCCAAATTGGTTTGCCGTCATCGCCCCCGTCACGGGCGATGCGGTGGCTTGCGGGCCGCCCCCATTGGGGCCCGGCAGGGTGAAGGTCAGCGCCGTGGTCACGCCCAGACCGGCTGCAAAGCCTGCCACCGCTACCAACAAGGCTTTGGTCAGCAACCGCGTCTGCCGCCGCCGCGCCCGCCGTTGCCGTATGGGCCGCTTCTGCTTGTCATGGATTGGCGCATCTATCGGCGTTTTATGGGCCAGTGGCTGGCTCCCTCATGATCGAGTCCCCATATCTCTTCGCAGCCGCAGTATACCATATCGGGACAATTAAAGGCGGTAATGAAATAGGCAGCGCTAAGGCACGGCGCAAGACCCCTCAAAATAGGGAAATCCACGGGCTCGTGGCTCGGACGGTGCATATTGCTTCGGAGGGAAAGGTGATCTTTTCGCCGAATCGAGGCTTTTCATGCAATGGAGCCTTGACGACGTCCATGAGGCGCGGTTTGTTGTGCCGCGCAGCCAACATAGGTTGTAAAAATTCGCAGGGTTGGAGAACCGTCGATGGCCGGGGATATGCCAGATTTCAAAGCGCTGATCGCCATCGTGGCCGACGGCAATTCGTTGAATGTGGAACAGGCCCGTGCGGCCTTTGACGTGATGATGTCGGGCGATGCCACGCCGTCCCAGATGGGCGCCTTTTTGATGGCCTTGCGGGTGCGCGGCGAAACGGTGGATGAAATCACCGGCGGCGTCATGACCATGCGCGACCGCATGACGCCCATTAAGGCGCCGCCCGGTGCCATGGATATCGTCGGCACCGGCGGCGACGGCAAGCACACGCTGAATATTTCCACCGCTACCGCCATCGTGGTGGCCGGTTGCGGCGTGCCCATCGCCAAGCATGGCAACCGCGCCGCCTCGTCGAAAACCGGTACCACCGATGTGCAGAACACGCTGGGCATTAATGTGGACGCGGATTTTTCGTTACTGCAGGCTGCCCTGGACGAGGCCGGCATCTGCTTCATGGCGGCCCCCCGCCATCACGGCGCCATGCGCAATGTGGGGCCGACGCGGGTCGAGATGGGCACCCGGACGATCTTTAACATCCTCGGCCCGATGTCCAATCCGGCGGGGGTGAAACGGCAATTGATCGGCGTCTTCGACCGGCACTGGCTGCGCCCCATGGCGGAGGTTCTGAGAACCCTTGGTTCGGAACGGGTCTGGGTCGTGCATGGCGCTGACGGCACGGACGAGATCACCACCACCGGCCCCACATACGTGGTTTCGTTGGAGAATGGCGAGATTTCCGAGTTCGAGGTATCGCCCGAACAGGCCGGTCTACCCTTGGCTACATTGGAGGATCTGCGCGGTGGCGAGGCGGAGGAGAATGCCGCTGCCCTGAATGCCTTGTTGCAGGGTGCCGCCGGGGCCTATCGCGACGTGGTGCTGCTTAATGCCGCCGCGGCCCTGATCATTGCCGATAAGGTCGCGGACCTGCCCGAAGGCGTGGCCATGGCGGCCAGGGCCATTGACGAGGGTCTGGCCCTTGAAAAACTGCACCGTTTGGTGGAGATCACCAACCGTACCGCGCCGGCCGCATCATGAGTGATGTTCTTGACCGCATCTGCGCCGACAAGCGCCTGCATATCGAAGCTTGCAAGGCCGAACGGCCCCTGGCTGAGGTCGAGGCGGCGGCCAAGGCGGCCTCGCCCGTGCGCGGTTTCGCCAATGCCCTGCGCGGCGCCGTGGACGCGGGCGGATACGGCCTGATCGCCGAAATCAAGAAGGCCTCGCCCTCGAAGGGCTTGATCCGGGCCGATTTCGACCCGGCCTCCTTGGCCCAGGCCTATGCGCGTGGCGGCGCCTCCTGTCTTTCGGTGCTGACGGATGAGCCGTATTTTCAGGGCCATGACGATTTTCTGGTGCAGGCCCGCGGGGTCGTCGATCTGCCCGTGCTGCGCAAGGATTTCATGTTGGAGGCCTATCAGGTGGCCGAGGCGCGGGCGCTGGGCGCGGACTGCATTCTGTTGATCATGGCGGCGCTGGATGACACCCAGGCGGCTGAGTTGGAGACGGTCGCCATGTCCTGGGGCATGGATGTTCTGGTCGAGGTCCATGACAGCGCTGAAATGGACCGGGCCCTGAAGTTGCGAAGTCGTCTGCTTGGTATCAATAATCGCAATCTGAAGACCATGGTCACCGATCTGGTCACCACCGAGAATTTGGCGGCGCAAATGCCTGATGATGTCCTGGGGGTCAGCGAAAGCGGCCTGAACTCCCATGATGACCTTGTCCGTATGAGCCAGGCGGGCTGCCATTGCTTCCTGGTTGGCGAGTCCCTGATGCGCCAGGGCGACGTGGAAGTGGCGGTGCGGAATTTGCTAAACGCCGCCGAAACTACGGGAGCGTAGATCATGGCTGAACTGACCCATTTCGACGATGCGGGCAATGCCCATATGGTGGACGTTGGCGGCAAGGCGGTTAGCGAACGTATTGCCCGTGCCGCCGGCCGCGTGACCATGGCGCCCGAGACCTTGGCCCGCGTCCGGGACGGCGCCATGGCCAAGGGCGATGTGTTGGGCGTGGCCCGTCTGGCGGGGATCATGGCGGCGAAACGCACTGCCGATCTGATCCCGCTGTGCCATCCCCTGCAGCTGTCATCGGTCAGTTTGGAGCTGTCCTGCAATGAGGCGGAAAACGCCGTCGAGATCACGGCCGAGGTCAAGCTGAGCGGGCGCACCGGGGTCGAGATGGAGGCCCTAACCGCCGTCAGTGTCGCCGGCCTGACCATTTATGATATGTGCAAGGCGGTGGATCGCGGCATGCAATTATGCGATGTCAGATTGATCCATAAATCTGGTGGTAAATCAGGTGTTTACGACGCAAAATGAAGAAAATACATTAGGAACTATCGAATGATCTCAGTCGCCGAGGCGCTGCAACGCATCCTGGACGGGGTGCACCGGATGCCGACCGAAAATATCTCTCTTGCAGACGCCCATGGCCGGGTGCTGGCCCGTGATGTGACCGCCCGCCTAACCCAGCCGCCCACCGATGTTTCATCCATGGACGGCTATGCGGTGCGCGCCGCGGATGTGGCGGAGGTGCCAGCGACCCTGACGCAAATCGGCGAGTCCGCCGCCGGCAACGCTTTCGCGGGAGAGGTCGGGCCGGGACAGACCGCGCGGATCTTCACCGGCGCGCCGGTACCCAAGGGCGCCGATGCCATCGTGATGCAGGAAGACACCGAAGCCGCCGGCGACCAGATCACCATGACGGTGGCGCCGTGGCCCGGCAAATTCGTCCGCCCCGCCGGTTTGGACTTTCAACATGGCGATGTGGGCATTGCGGCGAACCGGGTACTGTCGGCCCGCGATGTGGGTCTGGCCGCCGCCATGAACGTACCCTGGCTGACCGTGGCCCGGCGCCCGCGTATCGCCCTGCTGGCCACCGGTGACGAGATCGTCCGTCCCGGCGAACCGGTGGGCCCGAACCAGATCATTTCGTCCAATACCATTGCCCTGATGGGCCTGATCAAGGCCTCGGGCGGTGAGGCCATTGATCTGGGTATTGCTTCCGATGACGAGGATTCCCTGCGTGCCCTGGCCTCTGGCGCCCGTGGTGCCGATATGCTGGTGACCTTGGGCGGTGCCTCGGTCGGGGATCATGATCTGGTGCGCAAGGTGCTGGGTCAGGATGGCTTGGAGTTGGATTTCTGGCGTATCGCCATGCGCCCTGGCAAACCGCTGATTTTCGGCAGTATCGGCGAGACGCCCATGATGGGCATGCCGGGCAACCCGGTTTCCTCCCTGGTCTGCGGCATTGTCTACCTGCGCCCGGCAATCCGCGCCATGTTGGGCCTGGACCCCCACGCCGCCAACCAGAGTGCGCGCCTGGGCCAGGATCTGCCCGGCAACGATCAGCGTCAGGACTACCTGCGTGCCACTGCCACCCTGGATGGGGACGGCGAAACCGTCGTGGTGCCGTTCGAAAAGCAGGACAGTTCCATGCTTTCGCGCTTGGCCAAGGCCGATTGCCTGATCCTGCGCGCACCCCACGCGGAACCCGCGAAAGCCGGTGAAAGGGTTGAAATTCTGCCCTTGAGCGGCGAAACCACGGGCATTTGAAACGAAGGCTCAGGGCTGCCTGTGGATAAATTATCCACAATTTGACATTATTTCTTGACCACAATCGAGAACCAAACTAGAACATATAGCTACGTTTTGCTTTTGTTCCGGCAAAGGTATGGTTTTTCGGGTTGAATTACGTATGATTTTTACACATTCATCCAGCGAATGAGGGTCATGGAATGTTGACGCGCAAACAGCACGAACTTCTCACGTTCATCCACGGACATATTCGCAAAAACGGCATATCGCCATCCTTCGACGAGATGAAGGATGCGCTGAATTTAAAGTCAAAATCCGGCATTCACCGCCTGATCACGGCGTTGGAGGAACGCGGTTTCATCCGCCGTCTGGCCTATCGGGCCCGGGCTCTGGAGGTTCTGCAATTGCCTGATGCGGTGCTGCCGGGCGGTGAGAAACTGGCGCCAAACGTTATTCAGGGTGAATTCAGCACCGCCATGGCGGGCCAGGCATCGAATTCCGACGATATTGTCTCCATGCCCCTCTATGGCCGGATCGCCGCCGGCACCCCGATCGAGGCGCTGCGCGATCCATCCAATTTCGTCGACGTGCCGCGCGGCATGCTGGCGCGGGGCGAACATTTTGCCCTGGAGGTCGCCGGCGACTCAATGGTTGACGCGGGCATTCTGGATGGCGACACGGTGATCCTGAAACGTAGCGATACGGCGGAAAACGGCGCCATTGTGGTGGCCCTGATCGATGATAATGAGGCCACCTTGAAACGGCTGCGCTCGAAGGGTAATTCCGTCGCCCTGGAACCGGCCAATCAGAGCTATGAAACCAGGATCTTCCCGCCCGACCGGGTTAAGATCCAGGGCCAGTTGATCGGCCTGCTGCGGCAATATTAGCGCGAATTTTTTTGGCGCGATTTCTTCTTTTTTGGACGGCTCCAGGAGCGGTTGCCCCGATGATCGTTGGCGCCTTCGACACTGATCATGCCATCCCGCCAGCGCACGGCGATGGCACCCCGGCGCCATAGATCGAAACGGTCTATAACCATTTCCGCCGACGGGCAGTTGAACCGTACCGGCACGGCGGCCAAGACCAGATCCGCGACGCGGCAGTCATCCTCCAGGGCGCGCGGATCACGGGCAAAACCGACCGATGTATTGCCATGAAGCAAGCTGCAGCCAAGACGGTCGCAACGCATGCTGCGGTCATCCACGCTGGGTTCCGCGGCCCCCCAACGGCGCAACCAGGTGGAAAGCGTGATGTTGTTGCGTCTATAGGGTGCTGCCACCAGGACATTGCCGTTCGGAAGGCGGGCCGCCATGGCCTTGCCCCGGCCATCAATGAGAATATCGGGCGGATCGCCCCCTGCTGCCAGCGCGGTGCCCAGGCCCATGGCGACCAGCCCGGCATAACGCCATGAGCCGCGCCATAGACAGAACCATAACCCGCCCAGGGTGATGATCGCCAACGCGGCTACGGAAAAGGCCGGCACGAGAGCCACGGCGCTGGGCCAGGCCGCGACCCCATGGGCCACCCACAAGATCGCCTCGATGGCATAGGCCATGGGAACCAGGGCCAATTGTTCCAGGCCGAAGGGCAGCAACAAATACGCCGCCAGGGCGCAGGGCATGACGAAAAGTGCGGTCAGGGGTACCGCCAGCAGGTTCGCTGCCAGGCCGTACAGGGCGACGCGGTTGAAGTGGTACAAGGCGAACGGCGCCGTCGCCAGGCTGGCAATCAAAGTCGTCAGCAAGACCGCCGTCAGATACAGGCCGGAGCGCTTGATGGGACCGGCATCGGCGCGCCAGCGCGTCATCCTGGGCGCCAGACCCTCGTATATGGCGGTTAGACCGACCACGGCAGCGAAGGACATCTGGAAACTGACCGACAGCAGGCTTTCCGGCGCCCACAACAGCACCGCCACGGCGGCCCAGGCGAGCAGGCGGAAGGAAATCGCCACCCGGTCCAGGATCACCGCCAGCATCATCAGGGCCAGCATCAGGAACGCCCGCTGGGTCGGCACCGTGGCGCCGGTCAGCAACATATAGGCGAAGGCACCGGAAAGGGCGGCACCGGCGGCCCATTTCTTGATCGGCGCGCGCAAAGCCAGGGACGGGATCAGCGCCAAAAAGAAACGCACGGAAAAGAACAGCCAGCCGGCGATCAGGCCCACATGCAGGCCGGAAATCGCCAGCAGATGCGCCAATCCCGCATCGCGCATGGCCTGCATCGTGGCCTCGGGAATGGCGCCCCGGTCGCCGGTCATCAGGGCCGCCGCCACCGCGCCCGCTTCGCCCGGCACCTGGGCCCGAAGATGCGCCGATAGCGCATGCCGCCAGCCCGCGATCCGCAGGTTGATGGCGGCAAAGCCGCTAGGTTTTTCGGCGCTGATGACCTTGGCGCGGGAGACGGCATAACCAACGGCGCCGATCTGCTTGAACCAGGCGGCGCGGGCGAAATCATAGGCACCCGGCGCCGCCGGCCCGGCGGGCGGCATCAGGACCGCGCGCAGCCCGACCCGGTCGCCCACCGTCAGGGCCGGTTCCTGTTTGCCGCGTAGGGTCAGGCGGACCAGCCGGGGTGCTTGCCAGGCGGGCCGTTTCGCAATCTCGCTGCCGCTTAATGTCAGGCGCAGGCCATAAGGCCGGGTCTCGATATTGCTGATGGTGCCCGTCAAACCGACGGGTCCCAGCTTGCCGTCCTGAATGGGGCCGGCGACACGGGCGCTACGGTCCTGGGCGGCCCAGAAACCCACCCCCATGGCCAGCAGGGCGAGGAGAACAAGCAGCAGATAACCATGCCGGCGCAGGGCCCAGGCGGCGCAAATCAGGACGCCGGTGATTACCGGCCCCAGATACCAGGGCGGCTCCATGGGCAGGGAGAAATACAGCGCCACGCCCACGGCCAGCAATACCGGCAGCCACAACGGCCAACGTTCCCGCTCGGCCAGGAAGGCCATCGCAAGGTGATCCGTTGGCCTCCGCCAGAACGATGTGATAGATAACGCCACCCGTTATCATAGACCCACAACCCGGAATTTAAACAGCATGTCTGTCATTACCCGCTTCGCACCCTCGCCGACCGGATTTCTGCATATTGGTGGCGCCCGTACGGCTTTGTTCAATTGGTTGTTTGCCAAGCATCATGGCGGCGAGATGCTGCTGCGTATCGAGGACACGGACAGGGCCCGCTCCACCGAGGCGGCGGTGACGGCGATCCACGAAGGCCTGCAATGGCTGGGCCTGGATTGGCAGGGCGAGCCGATCTCGCAGTTCGCCCGCGCCGATCGCCACGCCGAGGTGGCCCGGCAACTGCTGGCCGAAGGCAACGCCTATTATTGCTATGCCACGCCCGAGGAACTGTCGGAAATGCGCGAAACCGCCAAGGCCGAGGGACGTTCCATGCGCTATGACGGGCGTTGGCGGGACCGGGACCCATCAGAGGCGCCCGCCGGCGCATCGTCGGTTATCCGCCTAAAAGCGCCCCAGGAAGGCGCCACGGTAGTCCAGGACCTGGTTCAGGGCGAAGTGACCGTTCAGAACAGTGAAATGGACGATATGGTGCTGCTGCGCGCTGACGGCACGCCAACCTACATGCTGGCCGTGGTGGTCGATGATCACGATATGCAGGTCAGCCATATCATCCGCGGCGATGATCATCTGACGAATGCTCTCCGCCAGCGGCAGATATATGACCTGATGGGCTGGGAAGCGCCGCATTTCGCCCATATCCCGCTGATCCACGGCGCTGACGGCGCCAAGCTGTCGAAACGCCACGGCGCCCTGGGCGTGGAAGCCTACCGCGACATGGGCATTTTGCCTGCCGCCCTGCGCAACTATCTCCTGCGCCTGGGCTGGAGCCACGGCGATGAAGAAATTATCGATACCGATCAGGCCATTGAATGGTTCGACCTGGAAGGCGTGGGCAAATCCGCCGCGCGTTTTGACATCCCCCGGCTGGAAAGTTTGAACAGCCACTACATCCGCACCATGGACGAGGCCGCTCTATGCGAGCTGTTGGCGGCGCAACTTAGCCAAGGCTTGGCGCGGGAGTTAAGTGCCGTTGAAGCGGCGCGTCTGCCATTGGCGCTGGACGCCCTCAAGGAACGCGCCAAAACCCTGATTGAGCTGGCCGACAAGGCGGGTTTCCTGCTGGATGGCCGGCCGCTTGCCATGGAGGACAAAGCCGCCAAGCTGCTGGAAGGCGAGGCCCCGGCTATTCTGGCCCGCGCACATGCCTGTCTTGGCGCGGTGGAGGATTGGAATCTGGAGCCATTGACCGAGGCCATCCGCGGCCTGGCCGAGGCGGAGGGGCTGAAACTAGGCAAGCTGGCCCAGCCTTTGCGCGCCGCCTTGACCGGGCGCAATGCATCGCCAGGTATTTTCGAGGTATTGTATTTTCTGGGCCGCCAGGAAAGCCTCGACCGTATTGGCGATCATATGGCATAAAGCCCTGGCTAGGCGTGGATATTCACTTTTTGTTCTCTGCGACAAAATCCACCCTACGCTAATGACGTCGCCTCCGCTATAGTGGGGGCAGCATCGATAGCATCAATTAAAAAGCCGGTCCCGATGATGTGGGGTTGGCTAATCACAAAAGACTGGAGAGATTCCATGGCGGAAAAAACGATTTCCCTCGGCAACGCGGACGGAGGCGTGGATTTTGACGTCATGTCGGGCACCTTGGGGCCGGACGTGATCGATATTCGTAAATTGTACGGCACGACCGATCAATTCACCTATGATCCCGGCTTTACCTCGACCGCAAGCTGCGAAAGCAAGATCACCTTTATCGATGGTGAAGAGGGGGTTCTGCTCCACCGTGGCTATCCGATCGATCAATTGGCGGAACAAAGCGATTTTCTCGAGACTTGCTTTCTGTTGCTGAACGGCGAACTGCCGAGCCAGGCGGAGAAAGATAAATTCGTGCACGACATCACCTATCACTCCATGGTGCACGAGCAACTGGCGATGTTCTATCGCGGCTTCCGCCGGGACGCCCATCCAATGGCGATCATGTGCGGCGTGGTTGGCGCCTTGTCGGCGTTTTATCACGACAGCACGGATATCGATGATCCGCACCAGCGCATGGTGGCCAGCTACCGCCTGATCGCGAAGATGCCGACGATTGCCGCCTGGGCCTACAAATTCTCCATCGGCCAGCCCTTCATGTATCCGCGTAACGATCTCTCCTATGCGGAAGATTTCCTGCACATGATGTTCTCGGTGCCGTGCGAGGAATATAAAATTAACCCGGTGCTGTCCCGGGCCATGGACCGGATCCTGATCCTGCATGCCGATCACGAGCAAAACGCCTCGACCTCGACCGTGCGTACCGCTGGCTCCTCCGGCGCCAACCCGTTTGCCTGCATCGCCGCCGGCATTGCCTCGTTGTGGGGCCCCGCGCATGGCGGTGCCAACGAGGCCGTGTTGAATATGCTGGGTGAAATCGGCGATATCTCCAACGTCGCTTCCTGCCTGGAGCGGGCCAAGGATCCCAACGACAATTTCCGCCTGATGGGCTTTGGCCACCGGGTCTACAAGAACTATGACCCCCGCGCCAAGGTCATGATGGCGACCTGCCATGAAGTGCTGGAAGATTTGGGAATCAATGATCCGCTGCTGGAACTGGCCATGGAGCTGGAGAAGATTGCGCTCAGCGATCCCTATTTCGTGGACCGCAAACTGTATCCCAACGTGGACTTCTATTCCGGCATCATCCTGCGCGCCATGGGTTTCCCGACATCGATGTTCACGGTGATCTTCGCCCTGGCCCGGACGGTCGGCTGGGTCGCCCAGTGGAACGAGATGATCGAGGATCCGTCCCAGAAAATTACCCGGCCGCGTCAGCTTTACACCGGCCAGACCGAACGCACTTTCGTGCCCGTGGACAAACGCTAAAC
>CAYWYB010000188.1:0-10244 GCA_964462145.1 uncultured Rhodospirillaceae bacterium | reverse complement strand
CTATGGATTGGGACAAGCTGCGGGTCTTTCATGCCGTTGCCCTGGCTGGCAGCTTCACCCACGCCGGGGAAGATCTGAACCTCAGTCAATCAGCCGTCAGCCGGCAGATCTCGGCCCTGGAGGAAGAACTGGGCGTGCAGCTGTTTCACCGCCACGCCCGCGGCCTTGAATCCACCGAACATGGCGATCTGCTGTACCGCGCCGCCCACGATGTCTTCGACAAACTGGCCGCCGTCCGGGCCCGCCTGACCGATAGCAAGAAAATCCCCGCCGGCGATCTGCGCATCACCACCACGGTGGGCCTGGGCTCAACCTGGCTGACGCCGCGGACCCATGATTTTCTGGAGCTCTACCCTGATATCCGCCTTTCCATCATCTGTGATGACCGGGAATTGGATCTTGGCATGCGTGAGGCCGACGTGGCGATCCGCATTACCGAGCCGCGGCAACCGGATCTGATCAAGAAACGGCTGTTCACGGTGCATTCGCACCTCTATGCCTCGCCCAAGTATCTGGAGCGCCACGGCACACCCCACAGCATCGACGATCTGGACGATTGCCCCTTGATCGCCTATGGCGACCATGCCCCCACCACCCTCAGAAACGTCAATTGGCCGTGCACCGTCGGCCTTAAACCCCATGCCCGTCCACGCAGCACGATTTTGCAGGTCAACAACATTTATGGCTTACTTTTGGCCATAGAAAACGGCGTCGGCATCGGTGCCCTGCCCGATTATATGATTACTCCCGATAGACCACTGCAACGCATCCTACCGGAGGTAGACGGACCAACCACGGATGCTTTTTTCGTTTATCCCGAAGAACTGCGAAATACAAAGAGAATCGGGGTGTTCCGTGAGTTTCTTGAAGAGCAGGTTCGACAATGGCAGTTCTGATGGCGGTCGAGCTATGCGTATGACGCATACCTAACATGCAGAACTTTCAGTGGCGAAATTCTCTCCCACTCCCTAAATTCAATACTAGGATGTTGCGATGCAACATTCTCGGCGAACCCTCTCACACCCCCCCCGTGTTGAGCCGGTTTGTCTAGCGTCTCCCAAGACGTGAAGCCTCCCTGTTAGACTAGCGTGGAAATCTACGATTTCCGGGCTCTTTTTTTGCCCCCTAAAAGCTGACCGGCAATCCGGTTTGCCTTTCCCGGACGTGGCCTCGCCAAGGCATATCTCCTACCTCGTTTCGATCGGCCGCAATTGCCGATTCGGCGTTTTTGTTCATTTTGCCGATTGGTAATTTGAAATTTGCAAACAAATTCGGCATCCTGTCCAGGATATTTACCCGCAAGTCCCAGCCCGTTATTGACTCCGCGAACAGCCTCAAGTATCGATATTCGTATTGCGTACGAATATACGCAATCACATATCCTCAGTAACGGGCGACCTTGAAGGCACAAATGACGGCCCCGAACCACGCGGCAAAATCAACAACCCTTAGTACGCGGAGCGGTCCGCAGTCGGTTGGCCGAATTCTGACCATGCTCGAAGCGCTGGCGAATACCGAGAATGGCGCCACGCTGTCGGATCTGGCCCTTGATACCGGTGCGCCCAAGACCAGCCTGGTCGGATTGCTGGCCGGCCTGACGGCAGAAGGCTGTCTGGCCCGGGACGAGACGGGGCGGTACTTCCTGGGCCCGCGGTTTCTCACCCTGGCCATGAGGGCCATCGCCGGCCGCGAGCTGATCGTACTGGCCCGGCCGATCCTGGCCGACCTGGCAGCTGCAACGGGGGAAACCGCCGTGCTAGGCGCCCTGGCATCCGACACAGCCCCCGACGGGGCGCTAGCGATCTATTTGGACAAGGTCGAAAGCAGCAATCCAATCCGCTATGCGGTCACGGTTGGCGAACGGCGCGAATTATATTGCACCGCGCTGGGCAAGGCTCTGCTGGCCCATTTCGATCCGGCACGATTACGGCGCTATCTGGAGACGACACAGCGGGAACAGTTCACCGCGACCACCATCACCGCCACCGCCGAATTGGAAGCCGAGCTGGCCAGCATCCGCGCCAGCGGCATTTCCAGGACCAGCGACGAACGGATACCGGGGGCTTCCGGCCTGGCGGCACCGATTTTCGCCTCCGACGGCACAATCGCCGCCGCGTTGCTGATCGCCGGCCCTTCGGAGCGTATGCGCGCCAACGCCGCTAGCAACGAACAAGAGGTCAAACAGGCCGCCGCCGCATGCACCCTGGCCATGGGCGGCGCGCCCATGACCACGGAACCCCAGGAATAATCGAGCCAATTTCAGGAGACGTCAGACCATGAGCCTAAATTTCACCCTGGAGCAGCAGCAAATCAGGGACAGTGTGATGAAGCTGTGCCAACGCTTCGATGATCAATATTGGCTGGAACGCGACAGCGACGGCGTCTTTCCGGAAGATTTCTGTCAGGCCCTGGTTGCCGACGGCTGGATGGGCATTGCCATGCCGGAAGAATACGGCGGCAGCGGCCTTGGCATTACCGAAGCCGCGATCATGGCCCAGGCGATTACCGAGTCGGGCGCCGGCAATGCCGGTTTCGCAGCCATCGCCATTGGCATTTTCGGCCTCAACCCGGTCGTTGTATTCGGCACGGACGAGCAAAAACGCAAATGGCTGCCGCCTGTTATAAAGCGCCAGGACGTCGCCTGTTTCGCCGTGACCGAGCCCAATACGGGGCTGGATACCACGCGCCTGAAAACCCGCGCCGTGGACCAGGGCGATCATTATCTGGTCAACGGCGAGAAGATCTGGACCTCGACCGCCCAGGTCTGCAACAAAATGTTGATCATCGCCCGTACCAAGGATGAGTCCGAGACCAAGAAACCCATTGATGGACTGTCGCTGTTCTACACTGACCTGGACCGCAAGCATGTGGACATTCGCCCGATCGAGAAGATGGGCCGCAAATGCGTCGACAGCAACGAGATGTTCATCGACGATCTGCGCATCCCCAAGGAAGATCTGATCGGCGAGGAAGGCAAGGGCTTTCGCTATCTCCTGCACGGCCTGAACGCGGAGCGGATCCTGATCTCGGCCTCCATGGTGGGCCTGGGACAATGCGCCCTGCGTCACGCCGCCGAATACGCCCGCGAACGCGTCGTGTTCGACCGGCCCATCGGTATGAACCAGGGCATCCAGCATCCCCTGGCCGAATCCTGGGCCGAGCTGGAAGCAGCTCATCTGATGGCCTTCCAAGCCGCCGGCATGTATGACGCGGGCGAGGATTGCGGCCTGTACGCCAACGCCGGCAAATATCTCGCCGCCGAGGCCACCTTCAAGGCCTGCACCAACGCGGTGATGACCCACGGCGGCATGGGCTACGCCAAGGAATTCCACGTGGAGCGCTATCTGCGCGAAAGCCTGATCCACCGCCTGGCCCCGGTCAGCCCACAATTGATGCTTAGCTTCCTGGCGGAAAAAGCGTTGAATCTGCCAAAATCATACTGAGAAAGCCAAACACCCAACCAACATCGTAGCAACAGAAAATAGGTAAAAGTCCAATGAGCCGAAGTAGCAAGGCCTATGTCGCGGGCGTCTATGAACACCCGACCCGCAAGGCCGTCGACAAGACCATTCCGCAACTGCATGCCGAGGCCGCCCTGGGCGCGTTGCAGGACGCGGGCCTGAGCAAGGACGACGTGGACGGCTATTTCTGTGCCGGCGACGCGCCCGGCCTGGGGGGCATGTCCATGGCCGAATATATGGGCCTGGACGTGGTCTATACCGACACCACGGAAACCGGCGGCTCCTCGTACGTTGTTCATGTGGGCCACGCGGTCAACGCCATCGCCATGGGCAAATGTTCCGTCGCCCTGGTGACATTGGCCGGCCGGCCCCGGGCCGAAGGCGTCGCCACACTGGGCGCGCGGGACTACGGCAACGCCTTGCCCGATTTGGGATTCGAGCTGCCCTACGGTCCAGTCATCACCAATCAATACGGCATGGCGGCGATGCGCCACATGCATGAATTCGGCACCACCTCGGAGCAGCTGGCCTGGATCAAGGTGGCAGCCTCGCACCACGCCCAGCATAACGAGCATGCGGTGCTGCGAGATGTGGTGACAGTCGAGGACGTGCTCAATTCGCCAATGATTTCCGACCCGCTGCACCGCCTGGATTGCTGCGTGATCTCGGATGGCGGCGGCGCCCTGGTGATCGTCAGCCCGGAGGTCGCCAAATCGCTCGGCGACCGTTGCGCCAAGATCCTGGGCACCGGCGAGGCGATCAAGCACCTGAATGCCGGCCAAGTCGATATAACCTATACCGGGGCCGTGAAATCCGGCCCGATTGCCTTTGATGAAGCCGGCCTGACACCCGCCGATATCGATTATGTCTCGATCTATGACAGCTTCACCATCACCGTGCTGGAGACCTTGGAAGATCTTGGTTTCTGCGAAAAAGGCCAGGGCGGCAAGTTCGTCGCCGACGGCAATCTAATCTCGGGTGTTGGCAAGCTGCCGTTCAATACGGACGGCGGCGGGCTGTGCAACAATCACCCCAACAACCGCGGCGGCATGACCAAGGTGATCGAAGCCGTCCGCCAACTGCGCGGCGAGGCGCACCCAAAGGTTCAGGTGCCCGACTGCACGCTTGCCCTGGCGCACGGCACGGGCGGCTCCATCGCCACGCGCATGGGCAGCTCGACGGTTATTCTAGGAAGGAACGACGCATGACAATGCTAGAACGCGCCAACGAGCGCACATACCCCGAACCCTCCATCAACATGGAGACCGAAGCCTATTGGGCCGCCGCCAAGGAGGGCAAATTTCTGCTGAAGAAATGCAACGCCTGCGGCAAGACGCACTATTACCCCCGCGCCATCTGCCCCCATTGCCTGAGCGGCGATACGTCATGGTACGAGGCCACGGGCAAGGGCGTGATCTATTCCTATTCGGTGATGCGGCGGGGCGATACGCCCTATGCCATCGCTTACGTCACCCTAAATGAAGGCGTCACCATGATGAGTAATATCGTCGAATGCGATCTGGACAACCTGGCCATCGGACAGGCGGTCGAGGTCACCTTCCGGGCCACCGAGGGCGATCAGGCCCTGCCAGTTTTCCGCCCCGCCTAGACACCGCAAAGAATAGAAAGGAACCGCAAAATGGCCGGTCTTTATTTCGAGGACTTCGAGGAGGGTATGGAATTCAACCACCCCCTCACCCGCACGGTGACGGAAATGGACAACATCATGTTCTGCGCCATGACCCATAACCCCCAACCCCTGCATCTGGACGAGGAGTTCTCAAAGAACACCATGTTCGGCCAGCGCATCGTCAACAGCCTGTTCACCCTGGGCCTGGTGATCGGCGTTACCGTCGCGGACACCACATTGGGCACCACATTGGGCAATCTGGGCATGACCGATGTGCGTTTCGTCAATCCTGTGTTCCATGGCGATACCATTCACGTGGTCACCAAGATCACCGCCAAGCGGGAGAGCAAGTCGCGCCCGACCACGGGCATCGTGACGTTCGAGCACTACGGCTACAATCAGGACGACAAGGAAATCGCCTTCTGCGTCCGTACCGGCCTGATCATGAAGCGTCCGGCATGATTATCCGTAGTTGGCTGTTCGTGCCCGGAGATAGCGAACGCAAGCTGGCAAAGGGCAGGGAAAATCCCGCCGATGCGCTGATTTTGGATCTGGAAGATTCCGTCGCCGACGCGCGTCAGGAAATCGCCCGGGAAATGGTCCGCGACTATCTTCTGTCGCGGCCTGACCGTTCCCGCCAGCAGCTCTGGGTCCGGGTCAATCCGCTGGATACGGATTTGTCCCTGCCTGATCTGGCCGCCGTCATGCCCGGCGCCCCCGACGGTATCGTCCTGCCCAAGGTCTACTCAGCCGACGATGTGAACACCATGGCGAAGTACCTTTCGGCCCTGGAAACACGCGAGGGCTTGGCGCTTGGCTCTACCAAGATCCATTGCGTCTCGACCGAGACCGCCGCCTCGTTATTGACCTTTCATACTTACTTGGAAAATGTCACCGATCGTCTGGTGGCCCTGACCTGGGGCGGCGAGGATCTGGCCGCCGCCCTTGGCGCCACCGACAACCGCAACCCGCGCACCGGCGACTATGACGATCCCTATTTGATGGCCAAGTCACTATGCCTGGCCACGGCGAGGGCCATTGATGCGCAACCGGTTGGCGTGGTCTTCGTGGATTTCCGTGATCTGGAAGGGCTGGAAGCGGAATGCCTGCGCGACCGCCGGGCCGGTTTCTTTGGCAAGATCGCCATTCATCCGGCCCAGTCGGAAGTCATCAACCGCGCCTTCACACCGTCGGCGGAAGAGGTCGCCCATGCCCAACGGGTCATCGATGTCTTCGAGCAAAATCCAGGACTGGGCACTGTTGGTTTGGATGGTAAGATGCTGGATATGCCGCACCTGAAACAGGCCCGCAACGTGATGGCCGTGGTGCAACAAATCGAGGAGTTAGCGTAACATGGCTGGAACATTGGACGGCATTCGCGTCGTCGATCTGACCACGGTCATCCTGGGCCCCTGGGCCACCCAGATGCTGGGCGACATGGGGGCCGATGTCATCAAGATTGAAACGCCCGCCGGCGATACCACACGGAACCTCGGACCACGCAAGAACGAGGGCATGGCGTCCATGTACCTGGCTTCCAACCGCAACAAGCGCAGCATCGTGCTCGATCTGACGCAGGAGGCCGGGCGCGAGGCGCTGTTCAAGATCGTCGGCACGGCGGACGTCTTCGTGCACAACATGCGGCCAAAGGTGGCCAAGAAGCTCGGCCTGGATTACGAGAAATTCGCCGCTGCCTACCCCGACCTGATCTTCTGCGCCACTTATGGCTTTCGCTCCGACGGGCCCATGGCCGACGATCCGGCCTATGACGATATCATCCAGGCGGCCTCCGGCCTGGCCGATCTGCAAACCGTGACCGCCAACGCACCGCGTTTCGTACCCACGATCATTGCCGACAAGACCACCGCCTACAATGTGGCCACCTCCATTCTGTCGGCGCTTGTCTACAAGGAACGCGGCGGCGGCGGGCAGTACCTGGAAGTGCCGATGTTCGAAACCCTGGTCGACTATGTGATGATCGAACATCTCTACGGCGCCGCGTTCGAGCCGCCCATTGCCGGCCTGGGCTATGAGCGCCTGCTGAATACCGGACGCAAGCCGTACCCGACCAAGGACGGTTTCCTTGCGGTGCTGCCCTATACGGACGCTAATTGGGAGACGCTGTTCAAAATAGCCGATCGCCCGGACCTGGCCGCCGATCCTCGGTTTGCGGATATCTCGACGCGGATTGATAATTCACAATACGTCTATGACACCCTTGCCGACATCGTCGCCACCCGGACCACGGCGGAATGGGAGCAGGCGTTGGAAGGCTCCAACATCCCCACCATGGCGGTCAACACCAAGGAAATGCTGCTGGAAGACGAGCAATTGAACGCCTCGGGCTTTTGGCGTTTCGTGGATCACCCCACCGAAGGCAAGCTGCGCATGACCGATCCGCCAACCCGGTTTTCCAAGACGCCATCAACGGTACGCCGGCTGCAGCCGCTGCTGGGGGAGCACAGCGCGGAAATCCTGGCCGAGGCGGGCTATGCCGAGGATGAGATCGAAGAGCTGTTCGGCGCCAAGGTCACCAAGCAGCCCGCCTAAACCATCGAACCAACAAGGGGCGCGTCATGAGCGGCTTCAAGGACATATTATTCGAGGTCCGGGAGGGGGTCGCGGCCCTGACCCTGAACCGGCCCGAGGCTCTCAACGCCCTGACCTTCGATATGATGTACGAGGTTCAGGAGGCCCTGTCGCGGATTGAGAACGACAAGGAAATCCGCGCCCTGGTCCTGACCGGGGCCGGGCGCGGCTTTTGCTCGGGCCAGGATTTACGCAACCGGCCATCGGGCAATGTGGATATTGTCGAGGCGGTGATGGATTGCTATTTCGGCGCCATGAACGCCATCCGCACCTCGCGGGTACCGGTGATCGTGGCGGTCAACGGCACCGCCGCGGGCGCCGGGTTTTCCTTGGCCATGGTCGGCGATATTGCCATTGCCGCGCGCTCGGCCAAGTTCATTCAGGTCTTCAGCCGCATTGGCCTGGTGCCTGATTGCGGCTCGACTTATCTGTTGCCAAAAATCATTGGCCGGGGTCAGGCCTTGCGGGCGATGATGACGAACGATCCCATCGCGGCGGAAACGGCCCTGGAATGGGGCCTAATCAGCGACTGTCTGGATGATGAAGAACTGCTGCCGGCAGCCCACGAGCTGGCGGCCCGGCTGGCCAAGGGACCAACGCGGGCCCTGGTCGAAACCCGCCGTCTGGTGGACGAAATCGAAGGCGATGCGTTCGAGAGACAGTTCCGCCGGGAATTGGAGGTTCAGGCCGAAATTCGCCTAAGCCACGACGGCCAGGAAGGCGTAGCCGCCTTCGTGGAACGGCGCGAGGCGATCTTTAGCGGCGAATAGTTTCGAGAGACTTAGCTAACCGGTGGCGGAGGCTATCGGCACGCCGACGGTTCCATCGTTCGATGTCTCACAATTTCAATACAAAGGGCGTTATATCGTTCTCCATCGCTTAATCCCGTTTGACTGGTCGCCATAACTGCCGACCACGGTAATCCGCTCTGATGTTGGCAATTATATCGTCAACCAATGGCAAGAGCGTAGCGTTGGCATATCGTCTGATCTCCGCTTTCTGTGCATCGGTGATCGGGATTCCGCGAATTCTAGTAGACCCTGGCAAGAAACCTAGCTTTCGGCGAAAAAAATTTATCTGGTCGGTTAAGGGATCACCTTCTCGATCCTGACGACCCACGCGTTGCCATGCACCAAACGGCCTATCATCCAGTTTGATGAAATATTCATCCTGTGTACGATTACCATCGGATGTGGAAAGTTGTTCCAATTGCCGACGGACATCCTCAAATGAATTTATGAGCCGATCAACAATTCGTTTATTGGTGAAATAGTCATTAAGCTTGATCCAAATAATCGCAATGACCGCGACGATACAGGTCCCTGTCAAGAAGGCGGTCAAGGGAAAAGCGACGATTTGCTGTACTGGAGCTTCCATAGTTGAAGTGGTCCCGCATTGATGGAATCTTTGTAGCTGTTGTTGGGCCTATGGGGAAGTGGCCAATCCGGCACGGCCGGTCGTCCGCTTATCCACCGGTCGCGGGTCGGCGCAAAATGCCGCCGGCTTCTGGCCGCCTAGTGTTGAGTGTAGGCGCTCGGCAACGAAGCCGTCCGTCATCTCTGGAAATATATCGCTTCAGGCGCACTGCACCGGCGGGTAATAACGTCATCAACTAGGTTGATTTGCGCCGTGATGCAGCCAGGCGATATCTTCGGCCGGCAACAGGCCGCGTATGCGTTCATCGTACAAGGCCAGATCTTCGGCGCTCAGGTCATCGCGCCATTGGCCGCCGGTACCCTTGTTGAAAAATTGTTCGTTGCTCTTCCACATCCCCAGCTTGGCATCCGGTGCGAACTGGGCGGCGTTCTTACGCATGTTCTGAAAATCGGCGACGCGGGATATCTGTGTGATGTCATCTTGGGTGATCTCGATCCCAAGCACGCGGGCCAGTCCGGCAATCGCAGCGGGCAGGCCCCGTTTCATGTCCGCATAATGGAAAAAGTGAATGTTCGCCAAATGGCTGAACCGTTTAAAGCTCTTGAAATGAACGACGAACCGCTCCAGGGAGCGGCTGGCAGGCCCGCCATTGCCTGCCGGTCCCTGTACCCATTCCCTGAATGGTGCTGATACATTGTCCTCCGGACCGAGCGTAAAATCATTTCGTGTGACATTGTCCTTATGATTGAGCGCGGAAAAGAACACATCGCGCGGATCGCGGTAAACGGTCACGAAGGTCCTGTGGGAACTGTAGGGAATGCCGTCCAGGGGCGTATGGGTCTTAATGAGGCGGCGATGATCCTGCGCCTCGATCACCGCGTTTATATGCTCGACCGACTCGAAAGTGGCATCGTACCAGGGCGAGACGTCGGAGAGCCTAATGTTGAATTCACGCCAACCGAAAAGTATCAGGCAGCACAGGGCCTGGGTCCAAGTGGTGCCGGTCTTGGGGGGCGTGCAGATAAAAATATCGCTGTCACGGCCCGCAAAATGGTCCCACCGGTCGGAATCGGAAACATTGGTAAAATAATGAGCCTCTCGACGAGGCAAATCCCCGGTCATTCCCCTCTCCCCTAGCCCGCATTATTCATGGCGGCCACCTGGTTTGAACAGGACGCGCGGTATCT
>CAYWYB010000187.1:0-10297 GCA_964462145.1 uncultured Rhodospirillaceae bacterium | reverse complement strand
TAGATACCGCGCGTCCTGTTCAAACCAGGTGGCCGCCATGAATAATGCGGGCTAAGTCGTTGCTATTTTCAGCTCTCGATGTTGTGGAAGAAGTTAGTGTTGCGACGAAGACAATGAGAAGTAGGGTCAAGAGAAATGGGGACAGGAGTCTTTTCTTGGATATATGCATCACACAGCGCCCATCTTCCGCAAGGGTCATAATTGCTAAATGCAATCCAAATAGAAAACAAGGCCGTTTTAGTTGTGGTGTGTCATGCAAAAGCGTCTTGGGATAGCGTCGCAATGGCGCCGTATAACCTGTTAAGATGGCACGGCACCGCCGGCGATGTGGAGGAAAGGCTTCGTCAGCGAACTGAAAGCTGCCGAGTAACTGGGTAAGGAAATATGAATAGCAACAATGGCGATGGATCCGTCGGTGATCCCGTGACCCGGGCGAAAGGTGTCATGGCGGCGCATATCGCGGCGCTGAACGCCGGCAACGGGGCGGACTTGGCCGCGACCCTGCATTTTCCCCATTATCGGCTATCGGGCGGCGTGTTGCAGACCTGGGAGGGGCCCGATCAGTATTTGGCCGATTTTCATGCCCGCGCCGGCGACGGCTGGCACCACAGCGCCTGGGACTCCCTGGACGTGATCGCGGCGGAACCGGGTAAGGTTCACCTTGATGTCCGGTTCACCCGTTACAGGGCGGACGACAGCGTGCTTGGAAAATTCAGAGCCCTATGGGTGATCGCGGAAATCGATGGCGTCTGGGCGGCGCAACTACGGTCTTCGTTCGCTCCTTAGCGGGGTGTCTTCCGGAAACGGAGCCATGGAAACGGACATGGGGACCAGCACGTGTCTTGTTATTCAACACTCAATGACGACCCGACGCCGTCGTGGTAAATCACAAATTCCTTGCGTCGCGATTTTGCATTACTGGCCTTTATAGTGGCTCGCACAACAATATCGTGGCCCACAATGCGCCGATCCTCCGGGGCGTTGGCCGGATCGAACCAGCTCTCGTGCGTAAGTGTGAAGCAATCGGCACTATCGTCTGCCTTCATAACCAGATTGACAACCTCCGGCGCTCCGTGAGGCTGTAGATCGAAATATCTCAGATCGGATATGTTCGACGGCGCATCAGGATGCCCTGGCTGGATTTGAGAATTCCACCGTGCAAATTGTCCGGTCGTAAGAACATCATCGTCGGGAATATTTCTTGTTTCAAGTTCAACCGACACATCTTTTGCCACTTCGCCAGCTGTGCGGCTCTTTGGTTTATTGAGCACTTCCACACTAACAACCTTCCAAGAATGGCCATCGGCCATTTCATAAGTCTCAACAAACGCTTCGCCAAAGGATAGTCGTGGCGAGGGTCGCTCCCGAAAAAGCCCTATCGCCCATTTCAGAAATAGCCCAAGGCCTAACCCCAGCCAGAGCAATGTGATGAGTGGGAAATCCCCCAAAAAAGGAAAAGCCTTTTGGATGACCAGTCCATCCAACCAAGACATTAGGTCGGTCAGCAGGCCCTCAGGGGGGTTATAGATAAGCCAAAACACAACGGCCCATAATCCCGGCTGAAGGATCTTCCGCAGAAACGAATATATCCTATTCATGCTCCGTACACTGTCCCACACACTCTTTGGTCGTCAAGCGGCAAACAGAAGGATCGGGGGCGGATCTCGAATTTTACATACCGCGAACCAAAAAAAATTTTGCCAGACGGCAAACCATGCAGGGAACGAGACCTTGCCGAATTTTCCGCGGATCACACCTTCTCCGCTTGCTCCGGCATTTACGGTATTGGCCCAATGTATACGAGGCGACGTTGGTCCTAATAAACTTGGCGCCAGTCCGGTTCGCCTTTCGATGCCTAGGTTCCCTCGGGAATGGCAATCCACGGATGCTTGCTGGCGGTATAGATATGGGCATCCGGCCTCAACTTAGTGATGCCGTCCATGGTTCCGCCGATAATCATCAGGAATTTTGGATTGGCCAATAACTCGGCCCAGCAGCGGCTGCCGCAGACGGCGCAGGAATGCAGCCTGATTTCGTTGCCGCTTTCCCGTGTGGTGGACCAGACAATGTCGTCGCCAGCGGTCTTTCTGAACGCATCCCTGGGGATGGATACGCTGATGCCGAAGGCACTGCCCGTGCGGCGCTGACAGTCCGTGCAATGACAGCAGACCACGGCGGTGGGCGTCACAGCACATTCATATCTCAGCGCGCCGCACATGCAGCCGCCTTCCAATGGGAGCTCCAAACTCATCACTCTGACTCCAGCGTTGTTTTGCCGTTAGGGTTGCGCTGGTCATAATACTTGTCAAGCGTGCAATCGCGCGGCGTGCCTGATCCGGTCAGCGGCAAGTTTATTTGGCGGCTAAATGAAATTGCGTTTACCATTCCCCTTTTGGTAGGGAAGTTTTCGCCATCGTGCGAAGCCATTCGCCATATTTTGAGGCCGCCGCGTAAATGGACAGGTCATTATTTCGCCGTTTGAGTGAGCCCGATCCTGGGGCCGGCCTGACGATCTATTTCGCTGGCCAGGCGATCCAGGCGCGTCGGGGCGACAGCGTGGCGGCGGCTTTGCTGGCCGCTGGCGTAGGCGACTTTCGGCAAACCCCGAAAAGCGGCGCGACGCGCGGGCCATTTTGCATGACGGGAGCTTGTTTCGACTGCCTGCTGCGGATCGATGGCGAAGACAACCGCCAGGGCTGCATGACCCCGGTGCGCGACGGTATGCGTATCGAGGCCATGGGCGGCCTGCGTCCGGTGGCCGGTGATGATTGATCAGATACCTCTCGCAATTATTGGTGCTGGCCCCGCCGGGTTGGCCGCCGCTGCCGTGGCCCAACGTTACGGCATTGAGGTGGCCTTGTTGGATGAACAGCCCGCGCCCGGCGGGCAGATCTATCGCGGCATCGGCCATGCCGGTCCGGACAGGATGGCCATGCTCGGCGATGAATATGCCAAGGGCCGGGCGCTGCTGCCGGCTGCCGACGATCCGGGGCACCACGACCTGTACGGCGCCACCGTTTGGCAGCTCACGGCGGATGGCGAGATCTATTACAGCCGCGAGGGTAAGGCGGCGGCGCTGCGGGCGGAACATATCATCCTGGCCACCGGCGCCGTTGAACGCCCCATGCCGATCCCCGGCTGGACCCTGCCGGGCGTGATGACGGCGGGGGCCGGGCAGACCCTGTTGAAAAGTCCGGGCCTGGTGCCCCAAGGCGCGGTCGTCCTGGCCGGCAGCGGGCCCTTGTTGTGGCTATTGGCGGCGCAGTACGGTCGCGCCGGCGTCGATATCGCCGCCCTGGTCGAGACCACGCCGTCGGCCAATTTTCGCCAGGCCATCTTTAAACTGCCGGGATTGCTGCGTGAAGGCGAGCTGTTGCGTCAGGGCCGGGCCTTGCACCGGGAGCTGCAGCGCCGGGGCGTACCGCATTTCAAGAACGCCCGTGCTCTTCGTGCCGTTGGCGATGAGCGGGTGGGAGGCTTGCGCTTTACCGCCGATGGCCGGGAGCAAGAACTGGGCTGCGATCTGTTGCTGCTGCATATGGGTGTGACGCCGAATGTACAGGTCACCCGTGCCCTGGATCTAGCCCACGATTGGGACGAGGTGCAGCGCTGTTGGCGGCCCCGTTGCGGCCCGGATGGCGCAACCGAAATTTCCGGCATTCGCCTGGCTGGCGACGGCGCCGGTATTGTCGGGGCCGGGGCGGCGGCGGTGCAGGGCCGGCTGGCGGCCTTGGCCGTGGCGCGGGAATTGGGCGGCCATACGGTCGCGGATGAGATCGCCGAGGCCGGCGGTGAATTGCGCCGCCGCCTGGCCGCCCGGCCCTTTATCGACAGGCTGTTCGCGCCGGGGAATGAATTTCTCGATCCAGGCGATGATACGATCGTTTGCCGTTGCGAGGAGATCACGGCGGGCGGGATCAGAGGCCTGGCTGCGCAAGGCTGCCAGGATGCCAATCAGATCAAATCCTTCGGCCGGCCCGGCATGGGGCCGTGCCAGGGCCGCATGTGCGGCTTGAGCGTGGCTGAGGTTCTGGCCCGTGCCCGCGGCGTGGTGGTGCCGGAGGTGGGCTATTTCCGCCTGCGCTGGCCGGCCAAGCCGGTGCCGCTTGATGAACTGTCGAAATTCAGCGAGCCGGAAGTTTCGCTAGAAAACGAGGCTGGCGATGGCGGCTGACACCTACGATGCCATCATTGTCGGCGGCGGCCTGCATGGTCTGTCCACGGCGATCCATCTGACCAAGGCCGGGCTGCGCGCGGTGGTCGTGGAAAAGGATCATCCCGGCCGCCATGCCTCGGGCGTCAACGCCGGCGGGGTGCGCCGCTTGGGCCGGCATCTGGCGGAGGTACCGTTATCAGTTGCCGCCAGGGAGATCTGGGAGAATATCTCGGACTTTGTCGGCGATGATTGCGGCTTTGCCGCCTGTGGTCATATCCAGATTGCCGAGACGGAAGACGAACTGGCGCAACAGGCCGCACGGGTCGCTGACCTGCAAGCCCTAGGTTTCGAGCATGAGCAGTTGATTGATCAGGCCGCGCTGCGCGAGATCGTGCCCGCCCTGGCGCCGCACTGCTTGGGCGCGATTTGGTGTGCGGAGGACGGCGCCGCCAATCCATATCGCACCACCCAGGCCTATTTCCGCACGGCCCAGGCCCTGGGCGCGCGGGTGGAACTGGGCGCGGCGGTTACGGACATCGCGCGGGTGGGGAGCGACTGGCAGGTGACAACCGCGCGGAATAACTTTCAGGCACCGGTGCTGGTCAACACTGCCGGGGCCTGGGGGCATCAGGTTTGCCGCATGATCGGCGATGAAGCGCCGGTGGAGCCATCGGCGCCTATGTTAATGATTACCGAGCGGGTGGCGCCATTCATCACGCCGGTACTGGGCGCGGTGGGGCGGAAGCTGTCTTTCAAGCAATACGCCAATGGCACGGTGATGATCGGCGGCGGCCAGCGCGGCCGCGCCGTGCCCGAGCGGAACCTGGCCGAGACCCGCCTGGCCGGCATGGGCAACAGCGCCGTCACGGTGAAGGCTCTGTTCCCGCAACTGGGGCCGGTAAACGTGGTGCGCTGCTGGGCCGGGATCGAGGCCATGATGCCTGACGGCATTCCGGTGATCGGGCCGAGCCAGATGGCGGAGGGCGCGTACCATGCTTTTGGTTTCTGTGGGCATGGTTTCCAGTTAAGTCCGATCGTCGGGCGCTTGCTGATGGAGCTGATCACCACCGGCCAGGCTAGCCTGCCGATCGAGGCGTTTGCCATTCAACGGTTTTGATGGAACTCCGGATAGAAAAGTTATTAATTTCGTATTAATTTTTTTCCTGAAAGCGAACTATTTCTTGCAGTGTCAGTCGGGTTCGGGTAATTGAACTGTTGAGGAGAGGGCACCGGTTGAATTTAGTTAGAGTGCTCTCGCCATGCCCATGACATATCGTATCGACCCTGACCGGAAGAGGGTGTTGTTCACCGCCTCCGGTAGACTTACCGACGCGGAAATGATCGCCTGTATTGCCCGCCTAAATGCGGACCCACAACTTAAGGTGGGGATGTCTTCTTTATCCGATGCCAGATCAGTCACCCAAATGGATGTGACGGCCGAAGGCTTTAAAACCCTGGCGGAGTTAATGAACAACTCGGAAACCGAAAGAGGCGCCTCCCTCGCGGCGCTGTTGGTTACTGGTGGAGGTAACGTGATGTTGGCGAAATTGCTGGTCGCCTTTAGCGAAAGTCAGCAAAGCATGCCGCGATACAAGGTTTTCACCGATCCCGAGGAAGCCGAATTATGGCTGGGATCGAAGCCGCTGGAAGCAAGGTCAGCCTAGAATCCAAACCATCCATATGTCCTTGTGATAAGAACATTAACGGTCAGTTGGGGCGCAATTGACCGGAATTCCTGTTGCAGGAATAGGGAACGCCCCGGCCGATTTTTGTCGACCGGGGCGCTTGGTTTGGGCGGAATAATCCGGGGAGTGACCGGGTTACGCCGCCGTCATCGTGGACTTCTTCAAATCAGGCAGCCCGGACCGAAGCGAGGAATTTATCCACTTCCTGCCTCAAGCTGGTTGCCTGTTTGCTCAGATCGTTGGTTGCGTCCAGTACCTGGCCGGCGGCTGAGCCGGTCTCCTGGGCGCCCTGATTGACCTGACCAATATTGTCGTTAACGTCCTGGGTGCCTTGCGCGGCCTCCTGGACATTGCGGCTGATCTCCTTGGTGGAGGCACCTTGCTCCTCGACCGCGGCCGAGATCGAATTGCCGATCTCGCTGATCTGACCGATGGTCTTGGAGATGCCCTCGATCGCCGTGACGGCGGAACCGGTGGCGCTTTGAATCTCGGTGATTTGACCCGAGATCTCCTCCGTCGCCTTGGCCGTCTGGCTGGCAAGGTTTTTCACTTCCGAGGCGACAACGGCAAAACCCTTGCCGGCGTCACCCGCCCGTGCCGCCTCGATCGTGGCGTTCAGCGCAAGCAGGTTGGTCTGAGAGGCGATGTCGTTAATCAGACTGACCACATCACCAATCTTCTGGGAAGCTTCAACCAGGCCCTGGACATCTTCCGTGGCGCGTTTGGATTCCACCACCGCGTTGTCGGAAATCTCGCTGGATGTCGCGACCTGGCGTGAAATCTCCTGCACCGAGGCGGACATTTCCTCTGTCGCCGTGGCCACCGATTGCACATTGGTGCTGGCCTGCGCCGAGGCCGTGGTAACAGTGGCGGAGCGGCCGGACGTCTGCTCGGCGATGCCACGCATCTGTTCGGCGGATGTGCTCATAGTCGTCGCGGAATCGCCCACGGATTGCACGATGCCCATGACCGCCTGTTCGAAGTTGTCGGCAAGCTGCAGACGCTCGTCCCGGACGCGTTTCTCGTTGTCCAGGCGCTGTTGCTCCTGCTCTTCTTCCATGCGCTTGACGGCAAGGGCGTTGTCCTTGAAGACCTGCACGGCATCGGCCATTTCGCCGATCTCGTCCTTGCGGTTCTGCCCCGGCACCTCGGTTTCCAATTCGCCCTGCGCCAGGCTCTGCATGGCCGTGGTCATGGCGACGATGGGACGTGAAATACCGCGCCCGATGAAGAAGGCAACTGCAACACCTGCAATACCGGCGAGAATGGATACGACCAGCGTCAGGGTGCTGTCCGTTTCAATCGTTGCGACCATCTCCGGCCCCACGGTGTCCTGCCGCTCTTTGATGTCAAGCTTCAGGGTCTCGATGTCGTTCGCCACTTTCGGGCCGATGACGTCGAGTTTGTTCTTGATCAAATCGTTGCGTTTTTCGATCACTTCATGGGTTTGCGTCAGCTGTTTGGCGTATTGACCGATCAAGGTGATCGCCTCTGTCGCCAACTGCCGTCGGGTTTGGTTTTGCAACTCGTCAAGCAGTTCCTGCTGGCCCTTCGCCAACTCCGTCAGCTCTTTTTGCACCCTGTTGAAAGATGCGTCGTCGTTCTTCACCAGATACTTGGCGGCATAGAGGCGGCCCAGCAGCAACTGCCGCAAAACCAGACCGGCCTTGTAGGCGGCCTGCGCATCGCCGTCTTCCATCGCGCTCTTCATGGTCGCGGTGATTTTGCGTTCGATCTGCGGGCCCTTTTTGTCGAGACCGTTGAGGACCAGTTCATTGCGCTGTGCCTGCAATTCCGTCACGGCCTTGAAGGTCTTGAGATAGTCCTGCAATTGTACCTTCGCCTCTTCAGCCATTTTGACATGTTTGGGGTCGGTGGCCATATCGTGCAGGCCATCGGTCAATTTTAACGTGGCCTGGGCCCGTGTCTCGACCGCTTTGATGGCTTCGGGCGTGGCATCAATGATGAAATTCTTAACGTTGAGCCGCGCGGTCAACAAATTGGCCTGTACCCGGCCGGATTGGTTGGTTTGCAAGGCCAGTTTGCGGTAATTGGTAAATCCATCACCAACATCGCCCAAAGCATAAATGCCGATAAAGGCGACGATCGCCATGATTGCGATCAGGCCCAGGAAGCCTGAAAGAATTTTTACTGATATTTTCATGTCATTGTTCCATTTCCGAAAACAAAAATCCCCGTTTGGCGATTTGGTTGGCACCGCCAATGTCTAGTTCAGCCTGTATTAAAGCGAGTAATCCATTCGCCCCAAATGGACTGGGTGGCTGGCCGTTTGGCCGACGCGACGTACTGTGCCCCGATTGAAATCAGCAAATAGCGATTGCCATCTAGTTTTGTCTTTTTCGACCAGAACGGGCATCATTGTTATGGTTGGGGGATTAATAAAGTATTGCTAATGGTGCAAATAAAAACAATAAAATGAAGTAAAAAAATTACAAAAATGATTAAAAATGTTGCAAATAGTCCATATTTCTTAGGATATTACTTTAGAATATATCTCAAAGGTAATAAGTGCGGAAGATTGCAGTGTATTTGCCATAAAAACTGCGATTGAAGCCCTACTTAAGCGTGCGCCTTAACATGGGCATTGGAAGATTTGAAAACGCTTAATCAGGAGAATGTACTCCATATGCGAGTGTTTCGATCCATGGCATCGAGCAAATTGTCATCGGCTTGTTGGTGGCTGTGCCATCGCCCATAAGTGGCGGAGTTGTTCGTTTGATCCAATTATTTTACTTTGCTTCCAAAGCTATGGAGGGCCGGATGGATAGCATATTAAAAGCCGCAGCGGAGCGGGCTTTGGCCTATCTGGAAGGCCTGGATACGCGCCACGTAGCGCCCAGCGGCGAGGCCTTGGCGGCGCTGTCCGAACTGGCCGGGCCCTGGTCCGCACAAGGTGGCCGTCCCGGGGACATTCTGGCGAAATTGGATCGCTTGGGCTCTCCCGCCACCATCGCCAGTGCCGGGCCGCGTTATTTTGGTTTTGTAACGGGCGGCAGCCTGCCCGTGGCCCTGGCCGCCAATTGGCTGGCGGGAGCCTGGGACCAGAATGCCTTCTCCACCGCGTCCTCACCCCTGGGGGCGGCCTTGGAAGTCGCCTGTCTTGATTGGTTGAAGGAAATTTTCGGCTTTTCCAAGGGCGCCGGCGGAGCCTTCGTCACCGGTGCCACCATGGCCAATTTCACCGCCCTGGCAGCGGCCCGCCATGCGGTGCTGGCCCGCGTCGGCTGGGATGTTGAACAGGATGGCTTGTTCGGCGCGCCGTCGATAGAGGTTCTGGTCGGGGGCGAGGGCCACGCCGCGATGTTGAAGGCGGTGCGCATGCTGGGCTTGGGCGAGGGCCGGGTACGCCGCCTCGACGTCGATGACCAGGGCGCCATCCGGGCGGATGCACTACCCATGATCGAGGGGCCGACAATCCTTTGTTTGCAGGCGGGCAACGTCAATTCCGGCGCCTTTGACCCAGCGGAAGTACTGATACCAATGGCACAAAAGGCTGGGGCCTGGGTGCATGTGGACGGCGCCTTTGGTATCTGGGCCAAGGCGGCGCCGGCGCGTGCCGCCTTGGCGGCGGGCTACGAAGCGGCGGATAGCCTGGCGGTCGATGGCCATAAATGGCTGAACGTGCCCTATGACAGTGGTGTGACATTGGTGCGCGAGCCCAGCCATCTGCGCGCCGCGATGTCCATCTCCGCCGCCTATCTGCCCGAGGCCGGCGTGCGCGAACCTTATGACTACACGCCGGAATGCAGCCGGCGCATGCGGGCCACGGAAATCTGGGCCGCACTGGCCAGCCTGGGGCAAGTGGGCCTGGCTGATCTGATCGAGACCTGTTGCCGCCACGCAAGTATGCTGGCCGAGGGGCTGGCGGCGGCGGGCTATGAGGTGCTGAATGAGGTTCGGCTGAACCAGGTCATGGTCTCGTTTGGCGATGACGAACGGACCGAGCGGGTGATTGAGGGCCTGCAAGCCGACGGCACGGCCTGGTGCGGCGGCACCCACTGGCATGGCCGTGCCGCCATGCGCATCAGCTTCTCCTCCCACGCCACGACAGACGAAGATGTGGCCAAGACCCTGGCGGCTATTCTGCGCATCGCGCGCGCCAACGGTTGAGATTAGCTTTCGGCCGCGAAGATCATGCAGGAACAGGTGGCGTGGGCATAGAGCTTGCCGTTGGCATCCACTAGGCGGGCTTCGGAGGTGGCGATCTTGCGCCCTGGATGGACCACTTCGCCGATAGCCCGGATCAGGCTGCCGTCAACGGGCAGGGGGCGGACCATGTTCAGCTTGAATTCCAGCGTTGTATAGAATTGCCCCACTCCCAGCAGGCTGTGGATGGCACAGCCCATGGCGGAATCCAGCATGCCCGCGAAATGGCCGCCATGCACCGTGCCCAGGGGATTGAGTGCCAGATGCGCCGGCGTTTTTTGTTCCAGGT
>CAYWYB010000186.1:4997-10298 GCA_964462145.1 uncultured Rhodospirillaceae bacterium | reverse complement strand
ATCACCAATGGCAGGCCAAAGGCATCACACAGCCCGATGAAATGAGAGGCCTTCTCGCAGGCCTTCACATCCAGCATGCCGGCCAGATGCCGGGCCT
Source organism: uncultured Rhodospirillaceae bacterium (assembly GCA_964462145.1). Classification (GTDB taxonomy): domain Bacteria; phylum Pseudomonadota; class Alphaproteobacteria. Next base: position 10,201 of record CAYWYB010000186.1, on the reverse strand, counting down.
GGTTGGCGACGAAGCCCACCGGGCGGCCATTCAGGCGCGCAAACGAGGTCACAATATTGCGCGCATAGGAAGGCTTCTTTTCGAACACGCTGTCTTGGTCGGCAATCAGTTCGATGATGCGGCGTACGTCATAGGATTTGCGCGGGCTGGCGGGAATGATCTCCAGCAGTTCCTCTTCGGCCCGATTGACCGGATCGTCGATGGGCCGAATAGGCAGAGGCTGCTGTGCATTCGCCGGCAGGTACGAGAGGAAACGCCGCACCGCCGCCAGGGCCTCGTCTTCCGTATCCACGGCCAGGTCCGAGATACCATGGCGGTTGGTCTGCATCATGGCCCCACCCAGGGTTTCCTTGTCGATATCCTCGCCCAGGCCCGCCTTGACCAGGGCGGGACCGGCCATGCCCATGGTCGCCTGGCCGCGCACCATGACGACAAAATCCGCCAAAGAGGCATAGTTCGTCGGGCCCGCGAAGCCCTGGCCCAGCATGGCCATGGCCTGGGGCACCCAGCCGGAATTACGCGCCAGATACTGGAAGATGGGGGAGCCTGAGGCGAAATGCCGGCTGTCCTGGCCGTCCTGAATGCGGTGGCCGCCGCCCTCCAGCAGGGCTACCAGGGGGACGCCGTCGTCCGTTGCCTTGGTAATGGCGCGGTTCGCCTTGTAGGAACCATGGCGCCCCGTGCTGCCGCCCAGGACGGTGTAGTCGTGGGACATGATCGAGGCGGGTTGCCCTCCTATCAGGCCGCTGCCGATGATAATGCCGTCGGCGGGGGCGACCAGGCCCTTGTTGAAGCCAGTATCCCGCAGGGGTTCCACCAAAGATCCGTATTCATGGAAGCTGCCGTCGTCGCACAGTTTATCGAGGCGTTCCCGGGCGGTGTATTTGCCGTATTTGTGCTGCCGTTCGGTCGCTTCTGGCCGGCCTTCATCCAGCACGGCGTGGCGCGCATCCTCGATTTCCTGCAACAAGGCCTGCCCGTTGCTTTCTTCATCGCCCGTGCTCATGTCCCGCTCCCAACGCCTACAACATATACCAGTTCCACCGCCCATGGCGGCACCCGCAGAACCTAAAGCATTTGCGGATTGAATGGAATTGGCGGCACCGGACAATTTGTTCCCCTGGCGTGACAAGTAGGGGCGTGGCAAGTTGACTGGCATCATCGATGTGCCGAAGCGTTTCGGTTCAGCAAGAGGAATGAAGTTAATGGCGTTAGCGTTTTCCGGCCTCAAGATCATCGATTTCACCCAGGTCCTGGCGGGTCCCTACGCCTCACAGCTATTGGCCATGCTGGGCGCTGATATCATCAAGATCGAAGCGCCGGGTCAGGGCGATCAACTGCGCGAGATGTTGAAGACCGAGGAAACGGAGCCGTACGGCATGTCGCCATCGTTTATGACCGCCAACGTTGGCAAACGTTCCATTGCGCTTGATCTGAAACATCCAAAATCCAGGGAAATCATCAACCGTCTGCTGCGGGACGCTGATGCCATGATGGAGAATTTCAAGGCCGGCGCCATCGAACGCCTGGGCTTTGGCTATGAAGATGTGAAGAAGATCAATCCCAATATCGTTTACTGCTCGGTAACGGGCTATGGCCAGACCGGGCCCATGCGCGGGGCCGGTGCCTATGATGGGGCGGTCCAGGCTGCCTCTGGCATGATGTCATTGAATGGTCACGAAGCCACCGGTCCAACGCGCACCGGTTTTCAGTCCGTGGACGTGCCCACGGCGATAACCACCGCCTTTGCCATTTCCAGCGCCCTCTACCGCAAGCTCGCCACGGGGGAGGGGCAGTACCTCGACGTCGCCATGCTGGACACGGCCATGACCTTGATGCAATGCCAATACGCCCAGAATCTGGTAAGCGGCCATGTGGGCGGCCTGGACGGCAATAATTCGCCCGTGGAATTGCCCACACAAAGCGTTTACCCCACGGCGGATGGCTATATTCAGATTACCGCCCTGACGGAAACCAATGCTCAAATAGCCTTGTGGATCATTGGCTGTCAGGCGGTGCTTGACGACCCCGCCACAGCGGACAACGACGGCCGGCGTGAACACCACGATGCGGTTTGGCAGAAAATGGCGGATGCATTGAAGACCGACACTACCGCCAACTGGCTTGAGAAACTCGGCGCCGAACGCATCCCCGTGGCGGCAATCCGCGACATACCTTCGGTCTTGGCAGATCCGCAATTGGAACACCGCGGCATCATCCATACGGTCAAAGCGCCGGGCGGCAGCGCGGGGCAGCACCGTCTGGTCGGTGCCGCTTTCATTGCCGACCGCGATGGCCCCAGCACCGACCGGCCGGCTCCAATGTTGGGCGAGCACACCAGGGAGGTGCTTGGCGAACTCGGCTATTCGGACGCTGAAATCAAGGCCATGGGCACCGACGGCGTGTTTAGCGCCTAGTAAGAGCGCGGCAGTCCGAGGATGCGTTCAGAGATGAAATTGAGGATCATCTCCCGGCTGACCGGGGCGATGCGCAGGATAAAAATCTCCCGCATGTAGCGCTCAACATGAAACTCCTTGGCGTAACCCATGCCGCCATGGGTCATCACCGCCCGCTCACAGGCGGCTAAAGCCGCCTCGGCGGCGAGGTATTTGGCGGCGTTGGCCTCGGCCCCACAGGGCTGGCCGCTGTCGTACAGTTCCGCCGCATTGAAGGTCATCAGATTGGCGGCCTCCAACTGCGCCCAGGCATCGGCCAAGGGATGCTGGATCGACTGGTTCATGCCGATGGGCCGGCCGAACACTTCTCGTTCCTTGGCGTAGTCCACGGCCCGTTCCAGCGCCCGGCGGCCCACGCCGACCCCAACGGCGCCGCCGATGATACGTTCGGGATTGAGTCCATGCAGGAGGTATTGGAACCCTTTGCCTTCCTCGCCGATGCGGTCCTCCACCGGCACCGCCAGATTATCGATGAACAGCGCGTTAGTATCGACCGCCATGCGGCCCATCTTTTCAATTTCGCGAATCTCCACATGATCGCGGTTTAGATCCGTGAAAAAGATGGTCAAGCCGTCGGTCGGCTTGGCCACCTGGTCCTTTGGCGTGGTCCGGGTCAACAGCAGGATCTTGTCGGCGTTCTGGGCGTTCGAGGTAAAGACCTTGCGCCCATTGACGATATATTTGTCCCCCTGCAACTCTGCGCGGGTTTCGATGCTCGAGGTGTCGAGGCCCGAATTGGGCTCGGTAACACCAAAACAGGTGCTTTCCTTGCCGCTGATCAAAGGCGGCAGCATGCGCGCCTTTTGCGCCTCGGTGCCGAACACGACAACCGGGTTGGGGCCGAAGATATTCAGATGGATCGAGGAACAGGCCGCGATGGCGCCGCCGCTTGCCGCCACGGTCTGCATCATCACGGCGGCCTCCGTCATGCCGAGGCCGGCGCCGCCATATTCCTGGGGCATGGCAATACCAAGCCAGCCGCCGGCGGCGACGGCATCGATAAACTCCCGCGCCGGGCCACCTTCGTTATCCATTTTGAGCCAGTACTCATCGCCAAAATCGGCGCAGAGTTTTTGAACGCCGTCGCGTATCGCTATTTGCTCCGCCGAAAAATTCAAACCCATGTCTCGACTCCCTATTTGGCAACATCGGCAAATGCTAAGCCTCTTGAGAGAATTGATCGAGAACAATAGTGCCGGCTTCGCTATCCGGTCAGCCTCGCGGGACACGGTCAAACAGCATAATGGCCGGCAATTGAAGGGTGTTTGCATTTAGCGGGTGGCCGCGGTGTCGGTGTAATGAAGCCATTGCGACAACCAAATCGGCTACGCAATACCGCTATATCCGGCCCGATCTTGGGTGCAGGCCGATGCTTTGGCGGTGTCAATAATTTGCTTTCGTCAAAAATATCGGGATATTTTAGTCCCTGGCAGTCGTATGCGTCTGTCCGGGCCGTGACGGGATGTGCTTTTGCATGTGGCGGCCATGCGTGTACGATAACGGGGTTATAGGGGAAATCGCAGCGGGATGTTGGTGCCGACAGGGGGCGCCTTAGAAGAATTAGTGTTTCCAGATAATTATGGCTAGTATCTCCAAGGACCAATTGTACGGGACCGGGGGTGGCCAGGAGCATTGGCAAAGGCCAAGTCTCTGAAGAAACAAAAATTGGTGTGGACGGGGCAAATGGGTGAACGTTTTCAGATCGCGATAGTCGGGTCGGGCCCGGGGGGCATGAGTGCGGCCGGCCGGGCGGCTGAGTTGGGATTGTCACACGTATTGCTGGAGCGCGCTGACCGCCTGTCCGATACCATCTTCAAGTACCAGAAGGGCAAGCACGTCATGGCGACGCCCGACATGCTGCCGTTGCGTAGCAGTTGCTCGTTTCAGGCTGGTACCCGCGAGGCGATACTTGGAACCTGGGACGATGAGGTCCGCAACCTTGGCGTCAATGTCCGCTTCAGCAGCGAGGTAAGGGCGATCAAGGGGGAACAAGGCGATTTCCATCTTACCCTGGGCAACAGCGAGACGATCGAGGCTGAATTCGTTGTGCTGGCGATTGGCCTGCAGGGCAATTTGCGCCGCATGGGCGTGCCGGGCGACGATTGGGAACGGGTACAGTATCAGCTTGACGACCCGGACGAATACGAGGCCGAACATATCGTGGTTATCGGCGCCGGCGATGCGGCGATCGAGAACGCTATCGCCCTTTCCGGCCACAACCAGGTTTCGATCGTCAATCGGCGAGGCGAGTTCGCCCGTGCCAAGGACGGTAACCGCATGGCGATCGAGAAGGCGATCGCTGATGGGGACTTGGAATGTTACTACAACGCAACACCGGAAGCGGTGGTGCCGGGGGAACTTACGCTCAACGTTGCCGACGGCGAAGTTGCGGTACGTTGTGACCGGGTAATCGCCCGCTTGGGCGCCGATCCACCACGCCGATTCGTTGAATCCTGTGGCATTCAGTTTTCGTCCAAGGACCGCGCCGCCCTGCCGGAATTGTCGGTCCGTTATGAAAGCAATGTTCCCGGCTTGCACATTATCGGCGCGCTGGGTGGCTATCCGTTGATCAAGCAGGCCATGAACCAGGGCTACGAAGTTGTCGAGTTCATTGCCGGCAATGATATCAAGCCGGCGGATGAGCCGTTGTTGGAGGAGAAATTCGGTCCGTTATTGGACTGGCGAAGTTCTTCCCGCTACCTGGGCCCGGAACTGAAACAGGAAGGTGTCAGCGATCTCCTGGAGATG
>CAYWYB010000186.1:0-4987 GCA_964462145.1 uncultured Rhodospirillaceae bacterium | reverse complement strand
GCGCGATAGCGTACCTCTGTTGCAGGGTCTGACGATGTTGCAGATGCGGGAATTCCTGCTGGACGGCACCTTTCATTTTCCTCAGCCCGGTGAGCAGGTTTTCGCCCGCAACGATTATACCGATTCGTTCTACATGGTTGTCTCCGGCGAGGTGGACATCCTGATCAACCCCGAAGACGACAGCGAGCGTGTCCGGTTAGGGCAGGGTCAATTCTTCGGCGAGATGGGCCTGATTCAGGGCCGGCGGCGCACCGCGACGGTAGTTGCCGCCAGCGACAGCGTATTGTTGGAATCACCCCGGCGAACCATGATCAGTCTGATCAACTCCGTTGCCTCGGTCGAGCAGACACTGTCTCAGGCGGCGATGGAGCGCCAAATCTTAACCTACCTGGCACCCAACCTGGCGCCGGAGAAGTTGAGACCGGTGATCGAGCAGGCGGAAATCCGGTCCTTTAAGAAGAACGAGGTGCTGTTCAACGAAGGCGATGCCGGCCTTGGCCTCTATCTCATTCAAAAAGGCTCGGTGACGGTATCCCGCAATGTTGGCGGGCAGGAGATCGTGATCTCCTACGTCGCGGCGGGTAATTATATCGGCGAGATGGCGCTGATCGGTGACGCGCCGCGCAACGCCACGATCCGGGCAGCCGTCGCCACGGATACAATCTGGCTCGACGGCGCGACGTTCCGCGGCATGCTGGACGAGGATCCGGGGCTTAAGCAAAGGGTCGAGGAACAGTTGATGTCCCGGCTGGTTGCGAACGAGGAAATGGCGGCAAAGCCTGACGCCGGCAACATCCTCCAGTTTCTGATCGAACAGGGTATCGGCGAGGCGAGTGATTTTCTGCTGATCGACGAGGCTTTGTGTGTTGGCTGTGACAATTGCGAGAAGGCCTGCGCGGAAACCCACTATGGAACCTCTCGTCTGCGCCGGGAAGTCGGACCCACGTTCGGGACGGTGCACGTGCCCACGGCGTGCCGCCATTGCGAAAACCCTCATTGCATGGCCGAGTGTCCGCCCGACGCCATCCATCGTGCACTTGGTGGAGAGGTCTATATTGACGACAGCTGCATCGGCTGCGGTAACTGCGAGCGTAACTGCCCCTACGGCGTGATCCAAATGGCACTGCCGGCGGGTGGGAAGCCGGGACTGTTGAAATGGCTTCTGTTTGGCGCCGGCAGGGGCCCAGGCGGTGCCGCCCGCAGCGACAGTCCGGATGCGATCAAGACCGCAGTGAAATGCGATATGTGCATTGATGTACCAGGTGGTGCGGCTTGTGTGCGCGCCTGCCCCACAGGTGCCGCCATACGGCTCAGTCCTGAAGAGTCCTTCCTCATGTCGCAATCGCAATAGCCACGGGCCCGTAGGATGCATCAGTCTGTACTTGTCATGAGAGATTTTCGCTACCTTCGCGTGGCGCTCTTGCTCTGTGCCGTGGCGATCGCGGTTTATGCTTGGCACGACCCGTTGGGAGGCGCTAATGGCGGCAGTTGGTACGGCTACACGCTCGGTACTATCGGCGCCCTGTTGATTGTTTGGCTCGCCTGGTTCGGTATCCGCAAACGCCGCTATGGCATTGGCCGAATGACGCTGCAGGAATGGTTGTCGGCTCACGTCTATCTCGGCGTCAGCCTGATCCTCATCGCCACGCTTCATACCGGCTTTCAGTTCGGCCTCAACCTCCATACCTTGGCCTATGGACTGATGCTGGCGGTGATCGTCAGCGGTATTTTCGGTGTTGTCATGTACGTGCGCGTGCCGAATATGCGCAACGAGAATCTGGCTGGCATGACTTTGGACCAATTGGTTAGCCAGATTGCCGATTTGTCGGAGCAGACACAGCAGACAGCGGGCCAGCTGCCGGACGACATCATCCAGGCCTTGGTCGGGGCGCAGGAAACCGTCCGCATTGGCGGCTCGGCCCGCCGTATTCTTACCGGGCGCGACCACAATTGTCCTGTGGCGGCTGTCCTGCAGATGGTGACCGATCGTGCTGCACACCTGTCCGGCGGCGAGGCGGAAACGGCTCGCCGGCTTGTCTCACTACTGGCCCGGCAATCGCAATTGCTAAGCCAGGCGCGCCGCGAAATCCGCTATCGGGCGCTGCTCGATGTCTGGCTTTATCTGCACATCCCACTCACAATCGGCCTGATCACCGCGCTAGCGGCTCATGTCTTCGTCGTATTCTTCTACTGGTAGGCCGTAGCCATGGAGATCCGTGTCAAATACCTCACCCGCCGGCGTAGTGGCGACGCGGTTAGCCGCGACGAGGACATCAGCTGCGAGTCACTGAATTTTGGCCGCAGAACCGCCAGCGAGGTGGAACTGGCGGATCCGCGCGTGCAGTTGCACCAGGGCACCCTGCATGTCCGCCCGGGCGGCCTTTTCTTCGAGGCGCCGGCACGCTCCAATGTTTCTATCGATAACCGGATTACAACCAGCGGGCCGGTGCGCATTGGCAGTATTGTCGAGATCGGCCCCTATGATGTCGTGGTCCTGGAGCCGCCGGAAGGTATGGACGCGTCGGTTAGTGTTGAACTGACGCGGCCGGCCGGTGATGCACAGCAGGCGCTGAATGACCGTAGCGTAATGTCTTTGGGCGATGCCGGCTGGGGAGCAAGAAAATGGTCCTGGACACTGGCGGTTGCCGTGCTGGCGATATTCCTGGTTTGGCCCATAGTGCAGTTCCTCAAGGGCGACAATGTCGTCGATGTCAGTAAGCTTGGTGAAATGTCCGTGGCCACGGCATCGGTGACGCAGCCCTGGCCGGTTGATGGTGACATCGCCTGGGACAGCGGCGAGATTTCGCGGCCACACAGTTTTATCGGAAATCAATGCGGTGCCTGCCACCAGAAACCCTTCGTACAGGTGGAGGATAAGGCCTGCGTGGACTGTCACGACAGTACCCAGCACCACTTTGACCCGGCCAAGTTCAAACTTGCCGGCTCCGCCGGAGGCAGCTGCCAGAATTGTCACAAGGAACATGCGGGGTCCGAGCCTATTGTCCTGTCCAGTCAGGCGTTCTGCGCCGACTGTCACCAGGATCTGGATAGCCGCACCACTGAGACGACGCTGAAGAATGCCAAGGACTTTGGCGCCGCGCATCCGGAGTTCCGCCCAGCAGTGATGATTGACGGCGATACCGGCAAGCGCAAACGGCTGGAGCTTGATCCCGCCCATCCGCCGGTTGAAATCTCGAACCTGAAATTTCCCCATGATAAACACTTGAAGCCGGAAGGCATTCGGGTGCGTGCCAACAGCAAGACCGAGAAGAAAACCAAGGTCATGGGTTGCGCGGACTGCCACCAGCCGGAGGCGAGCGGCGTCAACATGCGGCCCATCACCATGCGCGATAACTGCGCCGAATGTCACAGCCTGGCTTTTTCGCCGCTGGACACCTCACGGATGCTGCCGCACGGGAACCTGGATGACGCGCTGCATGTGGTCAGAGAGTTCTATGCCGATGTGGCATTGCGCGGCGGTGTTCAGGATGCCGATGCGCCTGCCAGCGTCCGCCGCCGTCCCGGCACGCCGTTAACCAAGGCGGAACGTCCGAGCGCGCTGCAATGGGCGCGCAAGACCGCCGCCCAGTCCACGGCCTTCGTCACCCGTTCTGTCTGTGGCAGCTGTCACCACATCGCGCGCGATGCCGAGCGGGACGCCGGCTGGCGGATCAAGAAAGTCACACTGGCGGAGAATTGGTTTGAGAAAAGCTGGTTTCCGCACAACCAGCACCGGGAAGTGAATTGCACAGCCTGCCACAAGGCAAATGCATCGAAGTTGGCGGGCGATGTGCTGCTGCCTGGTATCGGCACATGCCAGCGTTGTCATGGTGGCGTCGATTCCGCGACACGTATTCCGTCAACCTGCATCGATTGTCATCAGTTCCACCAACAAGGCAAGCCGGAGATGCATCTTGGGCAGAGCGTGGAAAACACTGCCGCACGGCGGGAATAGCCGTGGTGATTGGTGGCATTGGGACGACAAAACGGTAACATGGTGTAGACTATTGGGATGCAACAGGCGGTCGGGTGGCAAAAGGGGGAATCGGTGAATAGCCTGTATAAGGCCTTGCTGGTGGTATTGGCGTTTGGAGGCGCCTGCAGTCTAGCTTTGCCGGCGGCGGCCGAGACGATCGCCGTTGCCGCCCTGACACCGGATGGCGCGACGCTGGGCACGAAGACTGCCAGTAGCGATATCGACGACTTGCGATTCTCCGTCGATCTGGCCGGTGACACGCCGGAGGCCAGTTATGTTTGGGCGATTGTCGGCGGCGCCCGCATTCTGCAACGGACCAATGATGGTTATTGGGTTTCATGGAACGGTGACACCGCGCAACTGATCGATAACAAATTCGGTGCAGTCGATGGCAGGCTTGTATTCAAGATCATGGACCAGACCATCGGTGCCGACAATCAGGGCATAACCTTGGGCATCGGCTATCGTGCCGGGGGCGTCCTGAAATTTGGCATCTACGGCATCCTGCCCCAGAGCAGCGGGAGTTGAGGCCGTCATGCACCGGTTGGCCATAGTCGCACTCATCGTACTGGCTTCGCTGGCCGCACGTCCCGCCGCCGCGCAACAAAGCCTGACCTCGGCCGAGGTTGGCCAGATTATCGCCGCCGCCGCGCAGGAGGCGAATGCCCGCGCCCAGCCGGCGGTAATCGCGGTCGTTGACCGAGTGGGTAATGTATTGGGCCTGTTCCGGATGACCGGTGCGCCGACACGGGTCACCGTAACCAGCAACCGTGGCATCGCCGCCGGCAACGGTCTGGAGCAGGTGCAGACAACCTTCACCAATTTGGGGGCGACAACGTCACCCTCCAGCAATCTTTCGGCGATTGCCAAGGCGGTGACGGGGGCCTATCTGTCGTCGGGTGGCAACGCCTTTGGCACCCGCACGGCCAGTCAGATCGTTCAGGAACATTTCAATCCAGGCGAAAATTTCGCCCCTAGTGGCCCTTTGTTCGGGGTGCAGTTCAGCCAATT
>CAYWYB010000185.1:356-10327 GCA_964462145.1 uncultured Rhodospirillaceae bacterium | reverse complement strand
GTGAAAAAAGCATTTTCGCCGGATGCCCCGCTAATGGAACGTACGGAGGGCGATTTTGCGGGGAGCGGACTGGTTGGCGACATGCAACGGTCCCTTTCTTGTCGGAAATCTCTAAATCGTTATTCGGTTTTGGCGATCCGCAAAGACATCTTCGTACGAAGCGCCAGACGGGACACTGATGAAATAACAACAATAACTGTCGTGGTGAACCAAAATATCCGCCACCGGTCAAATTGGCATTTACAGACGCCTGCATACCATATGTAGATGTCAGTGCCAACGCATCACAACCAACCAACGGGCAAAGTTGTGAGAAAACCGGCCTCGGCGAGGGCATCAGGTGAGGGATTTTCTGCAAATTGAAAATTAGAAAAATGGGAAATAAAAATTTGCGAAAATTTAGTAAAGGGTAAATTCTTCATAGTATATTGACAATTATTAATTAGTATAACAAACAAATATGCACAACAAACTATGGAACGAGACAATGGATCAAGAATCAAACGCCCATTTGTCAAGCGGCGAGCTGCGGCGAATCGTGACGGAAGTCGTATCCGCCTATGTAAGTTATAATAGTTTGCCCAACGCGGAACTTCCGGCGCTAATCCAAACAGTGCATGGCGCGCTTACCAACGTTGGGAATGGTGCAAACAAAGAGGCCGAGAAAGAAACGCAAAAACCCGCGGTCCCTATTCGGCGTTCAATCCAGAACGACTACCTCGTCTGTCTGGAGGACGGCAAGAAATTAAAGATGCTGAAACGATATTTGCGCACCCGTTACAATATGACGCCGGATGAATATCGCCGCAAATGGGGCCTGGGGCCTGACTATCCCATGGTTGCGCCCAGCTATTCTTCACTACGCTCCAATTTCGCCAAGCAAATCGGTTTGGGGCGCGCCCGTGAGGAGAGCTGACTGAGAGCAAGATGCCCTAGCGCACGGCGTATTTACCGCCGCTCCATTCATACAAGACATAGGCCGGCTGTTTAATATCGCCATTGCCGTCAAAGGCGATCTCGCCCAATACGGTTTTGAAGGTATTCGAATTCAGGGCCTTGGTTATCTTGCCCAATTCCAGGCTACCAGCCTTGGCTGCCGCCAGGGCCCAGATTTGCACGGCGGCGTAAGCATGCAATGTCAGGCCTTCCGGTTCGAACCCAACCTTGCGCAAGGTCGCCACGACCGATTTAGCATCCGGGAATTTGCGCGCATCAAGGGGGTAGGTCAGCAAAGTGCCCTCGCCCGCGGCGCCCGTTATTTTCCAATATTCCTGCGTCGCCAGATCATCGCCGGAAATCATCGTGGTGGACATGCCCTGTTCACGCATGCGCCGCATGATCAGGCCAGCCTCTCTGTGATAGCCGCCGTAATACAAGGCATCGATCTTGTTCTGCAGCAACTTAGCGACAAAATCGTCATATTTTTTCTTGCCGGGCTTGACGCTGGTAAGCAGGTCTTCGTTCATGCCACGGCTATTAAGTTGGGATTTCGCCGCGCCGGCCAGAGCTTTTGAGTAACTTCGTCCATCGTGCACGATGGCAATTTTCTTGCCGCCGAAGGTATCGGCCAGATAATCACCCGCGATGGTGCCTTGCATATCGTCGCGGCCGCAGACCCGATAGACGTTGTCATAACCGCGGTCCGTCAGGGCCGGATTAGTCGAGGCCGGTGAAATTTGCAGGATGCCCTTTGCATTGTAGATGTCCGATGCGGCAATGGAGGCGCCGGAGCAGAAGTGCCCAGCGATGAAACTTACGCCTTGGTTGAGCATCTCCTCGGCCACGGCCAGCGCTTTTTTCGGATCGCAGCGGTCATCGCCGACCATCACCCTGACCTTCTGTCCCAGGACGCCGCCCCTGCCATTCAGATCCGCGACGGCCTGTTGCGTTCCGCGCTTCACCTGTTCACCAAATACCTTGAATGGACCGGTCATTGGTCCGATCGTGGCGATGATGATTTCGGCCCGGGCCGGGACGCCAAGGGAAATCACGGCCGCGGCCAAGCCGAAAAGCACTAATTTTTGGATTTTCATGGCCATTGTTATACCACCGCTAGCGCAATTCCGGGCAAAGTTATAGCAAACCTGCTTGATGTTATACCTTAATACCGGGCCGGTTATCCGGGGGTGCCGCCTTCTTGCGCAGCATGTATTCCAGCTTGCGCACCGCCACGCGCGACAGTTCCGCTTCCGATACGGACGCGGGACCGACGATGGAAACCTCTAGCAGACTGACAGGATCAATGGCGGACACCTTGACCGAAGCGCCGATAGCCTGGAATTCCACCAGATAGCTGGCACCCGCGCGACCCCGAGGCCCACGTTGAGGTCCTCCGCCAGGGCTTGCTTTTCTCGCCACGCCTATGCCGCCGGAACGGTCTGGGACCGAGCCGTTCTATGCGGCGCGGCGCAAGTGCAACCGCGCCCAGACGGTTTTCAGCGCGGCAACCAGTTCCGCCATCATGGCATCATCATGAAATGGCGTCGGGGTAAAGCGCAGGCGCTCGGTGCCGCGGGGCACCGTGGGATAATTGATGGGCTGCACATAGATGCCAAACTCATCCAGCAATTCGTCGGAGACCTGTTTGCACAACGCGGCATCGCCAACCATCAGAGGCACGATGTGGCTGACCGAAGGCATCAAGGGCAATTCGGCCTCGTCAAACAAAGTCTTCAGGGCCGCGGCCCGTTCCTGATGGCGCTCCCGCTCCGCACTGGAACTTTTCAGATGCCGCACACTGCACAAGGCGCCAGCGGCGATCGCCGGCGCGATCGAGGTCGTGAAGATAAAGGAGGAGGCATAACTTCGGATGACATCGACCAGATCCGAGGAGGCGGTGATGTAACCGCCCATCACGCCAAAGGCCTTGGCCAGGGTACCTTCGATGATATCCAGTTGATCCATGACACCATCGCGTTCGGCGACACCGCCGCCGCGGGGGCCATACATGCCAACCGCATGAACTTCATCTAAATAAGTCAGGGCACCATATTTTTTGGCGATGGCGCAAATCTCGCCGATCGGAGCAATATCGCCGTCCATGGAATAAACGGATTCAAAGGCCACGATCTTTGGCGCATCCGGATCGGCCTGGGCCAGCAATTCGGCCAGATGTTCGGTATCGTTATGGCGCCAGATCTGCTTCGGGCCGCCACCATGGCGGATGCCGTCAATCATCGAGGCATGGTTCAGGGCATCGGAGAAAATAATCAGCCCCGGCAGCGCCTTGACCAACGTCGACAGCGTCGCTTCATTGGAAATATAGCCGGAGGTGAACAGCAGGGCAGCTTCCTTGCCATGCAGATCCGCCAATTCCCGTTCCAGCAGGACATGAAAATGATTGGTACCGGAGATGTTGCGGGTACCGCCCGAACCGGCGCCGACCTTATCCAGGGCCGTATGCATGGCGTCCAGAACATCCCTGTTCTGGCCCTGCCCCAGATAGTCGTTGGAGCACCAAACCGTTACATCCTGCTGCCCGCCATCGTGATGGCGCGTCGCCTTGGGAAAATTGCCGGCGTGACGCTCCAGCTCCGCGAATACGCGGTAGCGCCCCTCGTTGCGAAGGTCGGCGATGCGGTCGGCAAAAATTTTATCGTAGTCCATAGTCAGTCCCCTTTGATAACCAGTATACCGCTCCCCAAGCGCGATGGACTTGATCAGTATCAATCAAATCCGTTTCAATTTTATTAACCACCAAGTTAGTTTGCCGCCAAAATTGGCATTTACAAGTCAATTTCATGAAAACCGGACGATTTGTCGCAGAAATCGGATTCCCTATAAAGTAAAGCAAGCAGCTGTTGTCGCCGGGCCAATCCTTGGCTAATAAGGCCCTGTCACACTAGCCGCATCACACAGGAGTTTGGGCACATGAACACGGATCGGGCAAAAAGTCAGACGGATTATCTCGCAACCGGGTCCTTTGCCTGGGACGACCCCTTTCTGCTGGATGATCAGCTGAATGAAGAAGAGAAGCTGGTTCGCGACAGCGCCCGGGACTATTGCCAGGACAAGCTGATGCCCCGGATTATCGAGGCCACGCGGCAGGAAAAATTCCACCGTGAAATCATGAACGAGATGGGCGAGCTGGGCCTGTTGGGTTCGACCATCGAAGGTTACGGCTGCGCCGGCGTCTCGTATGTCTGTTACGGTCTGATCGCCCGCGAAGTCGAGCGTGTGGACAGCGGCTACCGCTCGGCCGCCTCCGTGCAGTCCTCGCTGGTCATGCATCCCATCAACGCCTATGGCAGCGAAGAGCAGCGGCAGAAATTCCTGCCCAAGCTGGCGACGGGTGAATATGTAGGCTGCTTCGGCCTGACCGAGCCCGATCACGGCTCCGACCCCGGCTCCATGATCACCAGGGCCAAGAAAGTGGACGGCGGCTGGGTCCTGAACGGCGCCAAGATGTGGATCACCAATTCCCCCATCTGCGATCTGGCCGTGGTCTGGGCCAAGGATGACAATGGCGATATCCGGGGCTTTATCGTGGAGCGGGATTTCAAGGGTTTCTCCACCCCCAAAATTGAGGGCAAGCTTAGCCTGAAAGCCTCCATCACCGGCGGCATCGTCCTGGAAGACTGCTTCGTGCCGGATGAGAACTACCTGCCCGAGGCTAAGGGTCTTTCAGGCCCCTTCGGCTGTCTTAACCGGGCCCGTTACGGCATCGCCTGGGGCGTCATGGGCGCGGCGGAATTCTGCTGGCAGGGTGCCCTGAATTACACCATGGACCGGAAACAGTTCCGCCGGCCCCTGGCCGCGACCCAGTTGGTGCAAAAGAAACTGGCGGATATGCAGACTGAAATTTCCCTGGGCCTGCAATCCTGCCTGCGCGTCGGCCGTCTGATCGACGAACACCGCGCGGCACCCGAGATGATCTCGATCATCAAGCGTAATTGTTGCGGCAAGGCCCTGGATATCGCGCGCACCGCCCGCGACATGCATGGCGCCAACGGTATTTCCGACGAATATCACATCATGCGCCACATGGTGAACCTGGAGACGGTGAACACCTATGAGGGTACCCACGACATCCATGCCCTGATCCTGGGCCGCTCCATGACTGGCCTGCAGGCCTTCGCGTAGCGGGCCTTTTGGCTGCACTAATCGGGCGGGGACTGAAACGTCTCCGCCCAACTGCCGGCCCAGCGATCCAGCGGCAAAAGCAGTGCGGCCAGGTCGCGGCCCGCACCCGTAAGCTGGTAGCCGTCGGGGCCTAGTGCTACCAATCCAGCCTCCTTCAACTCTCCTAGCCGTGTATTCAACACGTTTGGGTTGGTTTCCGCCGCCTGTTGCAAGGCGCGGAAACGCAGGCTGTTCTCTCGCAGCTCCCACAAGATACGTAGGCACATGCGGCGTCCCAAAAGATCCAGCAGGGCCATGACCGGCCTGCCGGTCCGCGAACCGCGCACCGGGTTTCCAGGTTTGGGGAATGTCATGCTATTGATTCCATAGCAGTCTCGGCCTATATACGTTGCTATCTTTTTTATAGCACAGGATATCTAGCATGACCGCACGCATAAATCCAATGCCGCCGCCCTATTCGGCCTCGGTGCAATCCACCTTTGACAAGCTGATGCCGGCTGACGTACCGCCATTGGCCCTGTTCACCATGCTGGCCAGCCAACCACGGCTGTTCCAAAAGTTCATGGCCGGCGGATTGCTGGACAAGGGGCATCTGACCCTGCGGCAACGGGAAATCGTCATTGACCGGGTCACGGCGCAATGCGGCTCTGAATATGAATGGGGTGTACATATTGCCTTCTTTGCCAAACGGGTAAACCTGGCCGAGGCGGAAATTACCTCGCTGGTACATGGCGGTGCGGCTGACCCCTGCTGGCGCGAACCATCGGAGCGTCTTCTGATCCGCATGTGCGACAACCTACATGCTAGCTGCGATATCGACGATGGGCTCTGGTCCGAACTTTGCGGCGGTTTCACGACTGGTGCCTTGCTCGAGATCATGATGCTCTGCGGTTTTTACCGCACTGTATCCTACCTGACCAATGGCGCCAGGTTGCCACTGGAGGCCTTTGCCGCGCGCTTTCCCGAGCAGCGCTGAATACCTACACGACGAACATTGGCCTTCACCGCCTTGGGCTGCTACCTTCCCGGCAAGACAACATGAATGCAGGAAGCAGCAGGATGACGAACGTGGTGGATATCGATCGGCGCGGCTATTCAGTCGAGGATTTCGAGCGGCAATATAACCCGCGCCAGGCGGTGCCCGACCATCAAGGCAAGATCGACGCCAGGGTCACGATCTCGGCCGAGGCGCGCTGCCGCATTGAAGGCGTTTACGATCTGCGTTATGGCCCCGGCCCCTTGGAGGTCTTGGATGTATTCCCGGCGGAAGCCGATGCGGCGCCGGTACAGTTCTATATCCACGGCGGCTATTGGCGGGCCCAGGATAAATCCGATGTCAGCTTCCTGGCCGAGCCCTTCACCGCCGCCGGCGCCTGCGTGGTGATCGTCAACTACGACCTCTGCCCCAACGCCACCCTGCCCGAGATCATCGCCGAAATGATCCGCGCCCTGACCTGGACCCATGGCAATATCGCCGAATGGGGCGGTGACCCCGAACGCATTTTCATCTCCGGCAATTCCGCCGGCGCCCATCTGGGCGCCATGTTGCTGGCCCATGACTGGACGGCGGACGGACTGCCGGAGGATTTGATCAAGGGCGCGGCCCTGCTGACCGGCGTTTACGACCCCGAACCCGTGCTGGGCATCTCGGTCAACGCGGATATCGGCCTGACCCGGGATATGCTGCCCGCCGTGTCGCCGTTGCAGAACCTGCCCCGCCGGGACCTGCCCCTGCTGGTGCCCGTCGGTGGCGGCGAGACCGACGAGTGGATCAAGCAGACCCGGACTTATGTGGATTTATGTCAGGCCAACGGCATAGGGGCTGAATATATGGAAGTGCCCGGCGCCGATCATTTCGATATGACCGCCGCCATGGGCGATGAAGACGGCCCCGTGCTACCGGCGATCCTGGCGCAGATGGGCCTATGAACCGCATTAAGAGCTCTCGGCACGAACGAACAGATAGTCACCAATATCGTCATAAATCGCGGTCATCCAGCAGGCTTGCCACGATCACCTAAACTGCATCAATCCTTTATCAATGGAGCGCGCAACATGCCCCGGCCATCCGGCCATCCGTATATTGAAACCATCAAGCGCTATTACCATGGCTGCAACCGCGCTGACTACGACTTGATGATGTCGACCTTCACCGAGGATGTGGTGCATTACTTCGTCGACCATGGCGCCGTGCGGGGTGCCGCGGGCTTAGCCAATTACTGGGTCAAGGTGGGCCCCCGTACGGCGGCCCATTGGCGCCTCGACCATGCCCTGGTGCAGGAACCGGAAGCCGTGATTGAATGGAGCATGCGCTGGACGCCGGCCCCAACGGGAACCCCGGAAGTCTTGCGCGGTAGCGAGTGGTATCTGTTCGAGGACGGCAAGATCGCCGAGATCCGCAGCTATCATAACAATTATTTTCTGCACCAAGTGGAAAACCGGGAGCTTTGGGATTTCGATTATGAGGCGCGCGGCTACACATCCCAGAACGCCTAGTGCCTTCGGGAGAGGTTGGCTTTAGCTTTTTGTGGGATCTGCCATGGGGGTGACGGCATGGATGCGGTGCATGGTGATGCCGCCCGCGTCCAGGGCATTAAAGGTACGGGCCCAGTATTCCACCTCCCACATGACCCATTCCTGTAATTCCCGTGGGATGGGATCCTTGGAGATCGTCGTGGCAAAGCGGCGGACGTCATTCAACAGCATGGCTTTGTACGCCTTGGTCTCGTCCTTGGCGACGCGGACGTCGAAGCCAACCTTGTTCAAGCCTTCACGAATCTCATCCAATTCGAACAAAAGCGGCGTAGTGCGGTGCAGTGCGGCCCATTCCTGGCGCTCTTCCTGGCCCTTGCCGCGAACAGTAAGAAACTCGGTCACCAGCAGATGGCTGCTGGGCTTCAGCAATTCGCCCAAAGTCTTGAACAAACGCTCACGCTCCGGCAATTGATGCAGGGTTTCGCGCACGATAATGGCGTCGCGCTTGTGCTCCCTGACTTCATGGTCGTCAAGTTCCAGCTTGCGGATCACCGCTTTCTTGACAAGACCTTCCTTGGCCGAGAGGCGCACCGCTTCTTCAACCAATAGATCATTGCTTTCAACCCCATCGACCCAGGCGCCGGTTTCCTTGGCGATGGTGCGGGCGGCCGTGCCCAGTCGGGCGCCGATATCCAGCACGGTCATCTGTTCATTCAAGCCAATGGGATTAACCAGATTCCGGGCCCGTTCCTGGCTGGATGGGCCGTCAACGCCCTCGCCATAAAGCCGTTGCAGGGAGGCGATCCGTTGCGGCGTCCATTCCGCAACACCGCTGGGCGCGGGAAAATCCTCGACCTCTTCGTCCTTCTTGACCGCCGACCTGCCATTGACGCCGCGCGGCACCGGCCTCGGTTCATCACCGTTCCACCAGGCTTTCAACCGGCTGCCAAAGCCAGCGCTTAAGGGGCTCTTTAAAATTTCAGCCATGACCCTGTCCTCAACGCCGGCCAGAGCCAGCGGGCGCAAAGCTAGCCTGGGTAGAGGTGCCGCGGCTCCAACCAGCGATCAGAACACCGATACCGGGATTGAGGAAGCGGACGCCCGCACCGTCGTTGGTCAGGCGCATGACCTTGGCTTCAACACGGCCTGGGATATTGGGCAATTCCAATTCCAACTCCGCACCGACCTCCATGCCGGAAGCAGGCTGCAACATGGCACCGGAAATGGAGACGTCAAGCAAGCGGGCCTCGAGGCTATGGCCTTGGAAAAAAACCCTGACCTCGGTATTGACGTCGGCGCGCACGAAATCGCGCTGGCTTTCAAAGGTTTCCCTTCCAAGGCCAGCGGCGAAATTTCTGAAGCCCAGCAGCATGCGCCGAAATGGCGTAACCATGATCTCCGTCCCAAAGTTCACTCAGCCGCGTGTGAATGCGGCTTTACTGCGGTGAACATTACGTTTTTTCACTTAGCAAATCGTTAAAATGTGACGTCAACCAAAGTAGTATTACCGACCTGAAAAGTTTGCTTTGCGCTTGCCCAGCAGCGCCTGCACGCCCTCGGCATAATCTTCGCTGTCAATGAGCAGGGATTGAACATAGATGTTATGCTCCCATTCGGCGGCAAGCGTGGAGTCCATGCCGCGGCGAATACCTTCCTTCATGGCGCGCAGGGCCAGCGGCGGGCCGTCGGCCAAACGACGGACCAGTTTTTCCGCCGCCGCATCCAATGCCTCGTCAGCCACCGTTTCGTTAGCAAGCCCCATTTCGGCCGCTTCCTCGCCGCTGACGCGACGTCCCAACATGAGAATTTCATTCGCCCTGGCCAATCCGACCAGACGCGGCAGCAGATACATGCCGCCCAGGGGCGAGATCAGGCCAAGCTGTATCCAGGATTGATGGAACATCGCGGATTGCGAGGCGATCCGGAAATCGCAGGCCAGGGCAATTTCAAATCCGGCACCGGCGGCTGGGCCGTTAACGGCGGCGACCGTCGGCTTTGGGAATAATTTCAAGCTCTGAACGCCTTTTCCGAAAAAGGCATACACGGTGTCCTTGATTTCAAACGGCCGGGCGTCCAGCAGCGTTTCCAGAAATCCGGCATCGCCGCCAGCCGAAAAGGCGCGCCCGGCGCCCGTGACCAACAAGGCGCGCACCGCATCATCCGCCTGCATCAGATCCAGCGCGGCAACGATCTCGCCCATCATCTCCGGGATCAGCGCATTCAAGACATGCGGCCGGTTCAAGGTCATGCGCCCAACCCCCTCGGCAACGGAAACCTCAATAAATTCATAATCCGGGTAGACGATCGCATCAGGCATGATTTGCAGCTCCATCAAAGGGAGGGGAAAGATTATTGGCCGGATTTCCAATCCAGGCGCCAGACCTATTTTGAAAAATCCAATCGATATTTGGAAC
>CAYWYB010000185.1:0-346 GCA_964462145.1 uncultured Rhodospirillaceae bacterium | reverse complement strand
ATCGAATTTACTTCCAATGCTCAATCTCCTTCGACGAGCTACCTCAAGACCCGCCGGATCTTTTCCGCATCTATTCCACATCAAAATTTCGGGGATTATTTCATGCCACACTGATCTCTTTGCGCTCATTTCCGGGCTGTGGCACAATTATGGCTGCTGTCGGGGAATTGAACCATCGGTGGCATTTGTGCCGCGAAAGCGTAGTGCCGCAATTCGATGACAGAGGTGATTTACCTTGCCGTGCCGACGAGACATGATTTGATGAACACGCCATCCGATCCACCGCCCGATAACTGTCTGACGTCAGCGCCCCTGGGACATATTGAGGGGTTTTCATAAGGGAGGA
>CAYWYB010000184.1:0-10342 GCA_964462145.1 uncultured Rhodospirillaceae bacterium | reverse complement strand
GGAACAGCGTTTAGCTTAGACCTTTTCGGTATTGAACTACCCACCCGCTCCCCCGTCCCCCAGACTCTTATGGCACCCATTAATGGTACCTTGTGGGTGGCCGGGACGGGGGAGCGGGTGGCTTGGCAATTCGATGAAAATCGAAAATGGCTTAGGGCCGGCGTCCTTCGAATAGATCGATATCCGCGCGGATCGCCTCGGCAAACCACGACAGGATCGACTGCACCTTGCTGGAGCCGGCCATGTCCTTGTGCGTTGCCACCCACAGGGATGCGGACAGGGTTTCCGGGAAGGCTTCCGCGCGGATCAAACGCTGCGATGGATCGCCCATGCAGCAGGGCAACATAGCCAGCCCAAAACCAGTTTCCGCCGCATCGCGCAGCCCAACGAAGGAATTCGAGCGCAGGACGATATTGTCGTCGGCGAGGTTCCGCCGCTGCCATTCACCGACCGTGGTCGTGGTCAAGGGCGCCGCCACGCCCAGCCATAAATGGCTGTCATAGCTGGCGCCTGGGTTCCGCGCCAGATAGTCCGGCGTGGCATAGACGTGCAAAGATAGCTCGCAGGCGCGCTCGCCCGCCAGTTCCTCGGACAAGGCCGCCGCCGGGCGGATCGTGATGTCGGCCTCCATGTTGGTGAAGTTGACATAGCTGTTGGTGATGTTGAGTTCGGCGACGACGCCTGGGTGCTGCGCCTGAAATGCCGCGACGTAGCCGGTCAACCCGGCGGCGGCGATGCTGTCGGAGGTGGTGACGCGAACGGGACCGTCCAGCTCCAACCCCTGTTTGGCGATGGCCCGGTCCAAGCCGTTGACTTGATCTTTGATCTCCCGCAAGGCCGCCAGTAAAGGCTGGCTTTCCGGCTTCAGGACATAACCGCCCGGCGTGCGTTCGAACAATTGCACACCCTTTTCCGCTTCAAAGGCTGAAATCCGCCGCAGCACCGTGGAATGATTGACCCCAAGCGCCCGCGCCGCGCTGCTTAGGGTGCCCATCTCCGCCACTGACAAAACGAACCGCAAATCATCCCACGCCAATGAATGCCTCGCTTTATTAACTTGCCATGCAAATTTGCACAGATGACCGTGCGAATATTCTGAATGGTACCATTTTTGCGCACAGCGTAAACTGTAATGATAATGAGGTATTTGCAATAGACACAGGGGTGGATATGGGGATGTTGAAATTACTCAGGAATATGGTGATCGCGATGGCCATCGCGGCGGTACCGATGGCGGTCGTGCAGGCCGGGCCGATGGACAAGGCGGTCGGGGCCCGCAAGGCCGATATGAAGCTCAGGTCCTTCTACATGGGGCAATTGGGCGGTATGGCGAAAGGCAAAATCGCCTATGACGCCAAGGTGGCCCAGGGGGCGGCGAACAGCCTGCTGGCGCTGACCAAAATCGATGGCTCCAAAATGTGGCCGAAAGGCTCAGGCAACGACATGCTGGGTACCAAGACCCGCGCCTTGCCGAAAATCTGGAGCACCTATCCCGAGATCGCCGGCAAGGGCAAGGCCTACAAGATGGCGTTGGAAAATCTTGTCAAGGTGGCCGGTTCCGGCCTGGACGGCCTGAAAGGCGCCATCGGGCCGGTGGGTAAGGGTTGCGGCGGCTGCCACAAACCGTTCCGCGCCGAGAAGAAGAAATAGCTAGGACGCAGGAGTTCCAGTCTCAACCTGGATCAGCACGGCGCTCCCGCATTTCCCAATGGAAGGCGGGAGCGTCGTCGTTTTAGAGGCTCATTCTTCCGGCAATCCGGCTTTGCGCAGGCCATCAAGAAAGGGTTCTATATCTTTCCAAAAGGGCGCTTTGCGCATGATTTCGATTGTGTTGCCGGGGTCCAGGCGGAGGACCTGTTTAATGTCGTCGCGCGCTTTGTCGACCCGCCCCAACTTGGCCAGCGCCGCCGCCCGTTGACGATAGAGGGCAGGGTAGTCCGGAAGGGTTCGGATCGCCTCGTCGGCACCCTTTACAACGTCATCGTAACGTTCCGCACCATAGAGGCCCATATTGTACATGACCTGCCACAGGCCCGCGCTGGGGTCGCGCGGGCTCAGTCGTCGGGCCAGATCAAAGTGCGTTCGCGCCGCCTCGAAGTCGCCTAGAATTGCCTGGTTTCCGCCCAAAAATCCGTGCGCCATGGCGAAATTCGGATTAATCCGCAGCGCCTTTTCATATGACTGTGTCCCAGCTTGCATGTCATTCGTAGCAGCGGCCTCGACTATGCCTGAAACCACATGAGACAAGGCATCATCAGGGTCAAGCGATGCCGCCTGGCGGGCTAACGTAACCGCTTCTTTGCGGCTCGATACTGGATCATCGGACCAGCCGTATGAGGCGCTGACAAACAGCACGAAGGCGAGCCAGCTATGGGCCTGGGCATTTCGTGGGTCCTGGCTGATGGCGGTGCGCAACAGAGGTATAGCTTCGCCTACGCCTTCTTTATCCAGCGGCGCCAATAATGCACGGGCCCGCAACAGACTGTCCCAGGAGGACAATTGTTTTTCTGACAATTTCGCGGACCGCTCCACCTCCGCCTGTACGAAGCGGGGTGCGACGGCACTGACAATGGCCGCCGTGATCTCGTCCTGCAGGGCGAAGATATCGGTCAATTCACCATCGAACCGGTCCGCCCACAGATGCGTGTTGGAGGCGCCCTCGATCAACTGCGCGGTAACACGGACCCTGTTGCCGGCCTTCCTGACGCTGCCCTCGACGATATAGCGCGCGTTCAATTCCCTGGCGACCGCCGTCAGGTCCATTGCCGCGCCCTTGTAGGCAAAGGTCGAATTGCGCGCGATGACCAGGAACTCACGGAAGCGGGACAGTTCGGTGATGATGTCCTCGGTGATGCCGTCGGCGAAATATTCCTGCTCCGCGTCGCCCGACATGTTGTCGAAGGGGAGGACGGCAATGGAGGGCTTGTCGTGCAGGGGCAGGACTTCGGGTTCGGTTCGCACGGCTTGCTGGGTTGGTCCCGACGGCCAACGCCAAACCAAAACGGGGCGGGCGATGTTTTTCAGTTCCTGGGCATCGCCGCCGCCGAACTGCGCCGCCGATTTCTTGTCCAGGCTGTTATGCACGGTGTCGGAGATCAGTACTTCGCCGGGCTTCGCCAGCTCCTGTAATCGCGCGGCGACATTTACGCCATCGCCAAAAACATCCTCCTCCTCGAACACCACTTCGCCAATATGGATGCCTGTGCGCAGGCGGATGACTTCGTGCCCGGCCAAGCCCGTCTGCACCTGTATGGCGCAAGCAACCGCATCCGAGACGGAGGCGAATTCGACGATCCAGCCATCGCCCATACGCTTCACGACATTGCCGCGATATTCATCGACCACCGGCTCGAACAAATCCTTGCGCAGCTGACGCAGGGCATCAAGGGTGCGCGCCTGATCCTCGCCCATCAGCCGCGAATATCCGGCCACATCGGCGGCCAGGATGGCGGCGAGTTTACGGCTTGGTGCGCTCATTCTTCCGGCAATCCTGCTTTCCGCAAGCTGTCAACCAGGCTGTTCAGAATGTTCGCATGTATGCCGATGAAGGCTTGGCGGATAAATTCAATTGAAATCGCCGGTTCCAACCGCAGCCCGTTCTCAATCGCCGAGCGGGCCTCGTTCCCGAGTCC
The DNA here is from genome assembly GCA_964462145.1 of uncultured Rhodospirillaceae bacterium. Lineage (GTDB taxonomy): Bacteria > Pseudomonadota > Alphaproteobacteria. The sequence goes on along the minus strand of CAYWYB010000184.1, from coordinate 6,710 downwards.
CGCTTCAGCCGAACAGGCGGCAAGGTGCATGTAGGCCATGGCGGCACAATCGGGAAACTGGCAGGCCTGCCGGGCCGACTCAACTGCCTCGGAATGGTGGCCAAGAAAACGAAGGGCGGAAGCCTTGAGCATCAGAAAGCTCCAGCGCATGGGGTCGCGTGGGCTGAGGCGCAAGGCGATGTCATAATGGGGCAAAGCACGTTCAGCCTCGCCGGCGCCATAGTGATGCGCAAAACCGAGGCCGAAATGCGCCGCGGCAAGATTGGCGTTGATAGCAATCGCTGTTTTCATCTCGCTGATCGCCCCATCCACTTCGCCAAACATGACCTGCACCCGCCCCAGGACATGGTGAGCGACCGCTTCGTTCGGATCAAGAGAGATCGCGCGCTCCGCCGCCTCCCGCGCCGCCGCCATTGTCCCCTCCCTATCTCCGGCCCGGCCATTAATCACCGAGGCCATAAGCGCGAGCCCCAGATAGGCATGCGCCGCCGCGAATTCGGAATCCAGGGCGATAGCTTCACGGAATAGACGGACGGCTTCCTCGTGCTCCTCCCTGGTGGTGCGGTAAAAATGCGCTAAACCACGTTGTAAAAACTCCCAGGCGTCCAGGCTGCCGGGCGGCTTGCGTCGGGCCCGGTCGCGTTCCTGGCTCAAAATTTCCGGCTCGACCGCCACAACGATTTGCTCGGTTATCTGATCCTGAAGGTCAAAAATATCGTCCAAGTTGCCGTCGAAGCGATCAGCCCAAAGATGGTTGCCGCTCGCCGCGTCGATCAACTGCGCACTAATGCGGACACGACTGCCGGCTTTGCGAACACTGCCTTCAACGACATATCGGACGCCCAGATCACGGGCAACCTGGGTAATGTCGACCGCACTCCCTTTGTAAGTGAACGAAGAATTACGGGCGATGACGAACAATGAGCGAAAGCGGGAGAGCGCTGTAATGACATCCTCGGCAATCCCATCAGCGAAATATTCTTGTTCCGGATCGCCGGACATATTGTCGAAAGGGAGCACCGCGATAGACGGCTTGTCGGGCAGCGCCAGCGCCTCGTCAGGTGTTGGACTTAGTGCGGTGGCGGCGGGCATCCACTGCCATATCTGAACCGGGTGGGCGATATTCTTGAGCTGCCTTTCACCAGCATCAGCGAAGCTCACGTCTAGCCGGTCCCGCACGTCCTCATGCACGCGGCGGGAAATGCATATGCCGCCCGGCTCTGACAGGCTTTCCAACCGCGCGGCGATATTGATGCCATCGCCGTGGATATCATCGCCATCGATGATGATGTCGCCCAGATTGATGCCGACGCGAAAGACAATGCGCCGGTCCTCGGCAATATCTGAATTCCGCACCGTCATGGCGATCTGCACCTGGAGCGAGCATTGCACCGCATCGACCACCGAGGGGAATTCCAGCAGCAGGCCGTCGCCCATGGTCTTGACGATACGGCCGCCGTATTCAGCGATCGCCGGATCAATCAGCTCTGACCGGTGGCTGCGCAGGGCCGCCAGCGTGCCGGCCTCGTCAACGCCCATGAGGCGCGAATAACCCGCCACGTCCGCCGCGACGATGGCCGCCAATCTGCGTTGCGTTCTCCCCTGCATGGTCCGAGTTTAACTGAAACAAGTATGATCGGATATAGCTGCAACCTAGTGCTTGATTTCCGTCATTGACGGGGCCACCCCCTAAATCCGATCATGGGCCATGTCTTCGTACCCAAAGCTATTCCAGCCGGGCCAAATCGGTGCCCTGGAAATCCCCAACCGCATTGTCTTCGCCGCGACATCATCAGAGCTGGCTGACGGCGAGGGCTTGGTCACCGACGAGATGATCGAATTCTATGCCGAGCGGGCCCGCGGCGGCACCGGCCTGATCGTGGTCGAGGCGACCTATGTGGATCAGGAAGGCAAGCGCCTGAAGCATAACGCCATGCTGCACAATGACGGCTGCATTCCCGGCATGGCCAAGCTGGTCGACGCGGTGCATGAAGCCGGTGCCAAGATCGCCATTCAGATCAATCATGGCGGCCGGGAAAGCGTGCCGGAGGTTTCCGGTTCCGTGCCCCTGGCGCCCTCCGCTCTGCCTTCGGGCTATACCGGTGTCGGGGCGGCGGTGTTGCCGCGCGAGCTGACCATTGCCGAGATCGAGGGCATTGTCGGGCGTTTCGCCGATGCCGCCGCTCGGGCCAAGACCGCCGGCTATGACGCGGTGGAGATCCATGGCGCCCACGGCTATCTGGCCGGGCAGTTCCTCTCGCCGATCTGCAATACGCGGGAGGACCGTTACGGCCACGACGTCGCCGGCCGGGCGCAATTTGGTGTTGAATTGGTCGAGGCGATCAAGGCCCGCACGGGCGCCGATTTCCCGGTGATCTTCCGCATGAATGCCCGCGACCATGCCCCTGGCGGGCTGGAGTTGGATGCGGCGGTGGAAAGCGCGGTGCTGTTCGCCGCCGCCGGGGCCGATGCCATCAGCGTTTCGGGCGGCATGCATGCCTCCCGCCCCTACATGATCATTCCCGGCATGGCGACGGAACATGCCTGCTATGCCGATTGCAGCGCGGCCATGAAAGCACGCCTTGATATTCCGGTGATGACCGTGGGCCGGATCAATACGCCGGAACTGGCGGAGGATGTTCTGGCGCGGGGTGATGCGGATTACATCTGCCTCAGCCGCGGCCTGATCGCCGATCCGTATTTCGCGGCCAAGGCCAAGGCGGACCAGGCGGCGCAGATCGCGCCCTGCATTGCCTGCAACGAATGTATCGCCAATGTGCATTTGCATACCGGCTTGGCCTGCACGGTCAATCCCATGGTCAGCCGGGAGCTGGCCTTGAAGCCGGTGCTCGCCCGCAAGGCGACTCCAAAGCGCCTGGCGGTCATCGGCGGCGGGGCCGCTGGCATGGCGGCGGCGACCATGGCGGCCAAGCGCGGCCATAAGGTGCAGTTGTTCGAGAAGGCGGCCCAGCTTGGCGGTCAGTTGAACTTGGCTCACCAACCGCCGCATCGTGAGGAAATCGAAACCTTGCTGGGCTATTTCCGTTCCGAAGTCGCCCGCCTTGATGTTGAGGTCAGTCTGGAAGCCGATCCCGCGCCGGACGAGCTCGACGCCGATGCGGTGATCGTTGCCATTGGCGCCGAACCAATGGCGACCGAGGTGCCGGGCGCCGAGGACGTTGATGTGCTGTACGGCTGGCGCGTGTTGGCCGGGACGGATAAGCCGGGCCAAAGCTGCGTCGTGGTCGGCGGCGGACTGGTCGGTGTGGAGGTCGCCGATATGTTGGCGGCGCAGGGCCGCGACGTCGTCCTGATCGCCCGCTCGGAACTGCTGCGCAAGGCGGTTCATGTGGACAAGGTACATTACCTCGACCGGATGGAGACCTTGGGCATCGAGGTCATGACCCATACAGCAGTGATTGAAATCAGGCCCGATGAAATCGTACTGCAACCCAAAGACCGCCTGCGCCGCACCTTGCAGGGCATCGACAGCATCATCTATTGCACCGGCTATCACAAACGAGAGGCCGAGGCGGCGCGCTATCAGGCCCTGGACGTACCCGTACACTATGTTGGCGACGTGCTGGGTTCCCGCAAATTCTTCCAGGCTATCCAGGAAGGCACCCTGGCGGCGTTGGAAATTTAGCTGGAAATCCAGACATTTCATCCACTGTGGCACCGACCGCTATGCTTGGCTTGCTAGGCGGCATCAATGGTACACTGCGATGTCCGGGTACGAGAACCAGGGGGATAGGTGGCCTTTCTTGACGACATTGTAATGGCGGCGCGAATTGCCGGGCGCGACATGCGCGGCGGTGCGCGTGTCTTATGGCTGTTGGTGGGGGGGACCTTGATTGGGGCCGCGGCCGTGGCCCTGGTGGGGGCAACGTCGCAAAGTCTTATCGATGGCGCGCGCCGGGGCGCCTTGGAAGCGGTCGGCGGCGATTTGAGCTTGCGCCTGTTTCACCGCCCGCCGAGCGAAGCCGAACTTGCGGCCATTGGACGAGAAGGCGAGCTGAGCATTAGCGGAGAGCTGCGGCCCATGGTTCGCAAGCTTCGGAACGGTATTGCCGATGGATCGCCTTTGCTGGTTGAGCTGAAAGGCGTGGATCGGCAATACCCGCTCTATGGCGCGGTGGAAATTCAGCCGCCAACCGATCTCCATCAAACGCTCGGCCAACAGGGGGGCGTGTACGGCGCAATTGCCGACCCGGCGCTGTTCGAGGCTTTGGGCCTGGAACTTGGAGATAACGTGCAGATCGGTGCTGCCCGGTATCAATTGCGTGCTGCGTTGGTTGTTGAACCCGACCGCGCCTTTCGCGCCTTTACTTTAGGGCCGCGCATCATGGTGTCGCGGGAAAGCTTGCCCGCCACTGGCGCCGCCGATCCAGGCGCGGAGGTCTATTTTTATACCCGCGTAAAATTGCCCCGTGGATCGGACATGCGCACGGAGGCAAAAGCGGCCATGGCGCGCATTGATCAAGCCTTTCCGCGATCAGGTTGGCGCATGGTCAATGCCCATGACGGCGTGCCGGGGGTGGAGCGGACCTTGGCCATGGCGCATGTGTTGGTGCTGTTTATCAGCCTGGGCGTGATGCTGGTCGGGGGTGCGGGTATTTCAGGTGCGGTACGCGCCCACGTGGCCGAGAAGATGGAAGTCATCGCGATCCTGAAATCCATCGGCGCGTCACCCGGTGTCGTGATCTCGGCCATGGGCGTCGAGGTCATGGCGGCGGCTACCGCCGGGGCCGTTTTGGGCGTGGGACTGGGGGCGTTCGGTCCGGCCCTTGCCGCATCCGCGTTGGCTGATCAATTGCCCTTTGCCTTGGATGCCGCGCCTGGCATAAAGCCATTGCTGGCGGCCGCGCTATTCGGCATTTTGGTGGCGGCACTGTTTGCCTGGTGGCCATTGCTCAGGGTGCGCGGTATGAGCGCGAAGATATTGTTGCGCCAACGCATCATTCGGCCGCCGATGAAGCTGAGTATGACGGGCGTGTTTGGCGCGGGCATTATTTTATCGGCCCTTGCGGCGCTGGTGTTTTGGGTCTCGCCGATGCCCATGTTGACGGCGGGATTCCTGATCGGCGCCCTGGTTTTGGCGGCGTTTTACTACGTCCTAGGCCTTGGCCTGGCACGCCTGGCCAAGGTCCTGTCAAGGGTCCTGTCCAAACGCGGGGGCGCTAACCTGCGTCTTGGACTAAGCAATCTACATCGGGCAGGCGCGCCCACGGGCCCCGTGGTGATGGCATTGGGCCTGACGCTGACCTTGCTGGTCGCATTGGACGGCATAGGCGCCGCCGCTGATCGGCATGTAAGCGAGACCCTGCCGGACAGCGCGCCGGACCTTGTGGCTTTCTCGCTAAAGCCTGAAGTGGCAACCCGGCTAGGTGCCCAACTGGCGGCGTCCGGATTGGTCGAGCGTCAGCGCTTTATGCCGTTTCTGCATGCCCGTGTGCAGGCCATTGGCGGCGTACCGGTGCGCGAGCTTAAGATACCGAGGGCATTGAATTGGGTCATCCGGGGCGATCGCGGCGTATCGTTCGCCGCTAGATTTCCCGATGGCACGGCTTGGGATGATGCTCAACTGGAACGCCCGGGCTTTTCAATGGACGCGGACGTGGCCAAGAAACTCGGTCTTGGCCGGGGCGAAACGATCACACTTAATATTGGCGGACAGGCGCGCAGCGGTCCAATACTGCATTTTCGCAATGTGGACTGGGCCGGGCTGGATTTGGACTTCCCCATCATCGCCACGCCGGGCACCTTCAAGACCATTCCCTATACCTTCGCGGCATCCTTGAAAGCCAGGGCCGGCGAAAAAGCCGCCCTGGAAGCATTCATCAAAAGCAGCTTTCCTGAAACGCCATTGATCCGTGTTGCGGATGTCCTGCATTCGTTGGCCAAGGCATTGGATGCCGTCGTGGCGGGATTGCAGGCAGCGGCGGCGATGTGCGGGCTGGCGGCCCTGGTGGTTCTGGCGGGTAGCGTGTTTCAGGGGCTTAGGGAGCGCACCAACGAAGCTGTATTGCTGAAAGTGTTGGGCGCGCGGCGGCACCAGTTGCTGGGCCAGTTGATAGTGGAGTTTTTCGGCCTCGGACTGCTGGTGGCCTTGGCCGCGGTGCCGTTGGGTCTGAGTGTCGCTCATGGTGTCGCCTACGCAGCGGGTCTCGGCAGTGTGAGCGTGTCATGGACGGGCGGCGTCGCGCTGGCGATGATGGCGATCCTGGTGACAGTGGCTGTTGGCTTGTTGGCGACGCTGGGCGCCTATAACGCTGTGCCTGCACGGATACTGCGCAACAGCAAGCTTTGAAAATTGTATGGGTATGAAAGGAGGCCGAGATGATTGATATCAATGGCATGGCCCATGTCATTCTGACCGTGAGCCAGTTCGACAAGGCGCGGGAATTCTACTGCGGTTTGTTGCCCTTCTTTGGCATGAAACGTGTCTTCGACGGCGACGAATTCTGCTATCACGTCGGCGCCCGCACGGCGATCGGCATCCAGCGCTGCGAGGAGCAATACGCCGACGAACGCTTCGTGCAATTGCGTGTCGGCCTGCACCATATCTGCCTGCGGGCGCGTTCACGCGAGGATGTGGATCTGGCCGGCGCCAAGGCGGCGGAGCTGGGCGCGCATATCGTGCGCGGGCCCGAGGAACGCGCCTGGGCGCCGGGTTATTACTATGTCCTGTTCGAGGACCCGGACGGCAT
>CAYWYB010000183.1:0-10396 GCA_964462145.1 uncultured Rhodospirillaceae bacterium | reverse complement strand
TACCGCGCGTCCTGTTCAAACCAGGTGGCCGCCATGAATAATGCGGGCTAGTTGCTCGGCGATGCTCAAATTTTTGGAATACTCATCAACCGCAAGCCGGATATCGTCGAGCGCGGCAACTTCCTCGGCATCTAGGCCAAGCGTCGCATAGTGCGAAATAGCGGCATTAATCCCACCCAGCCTAGCATTGATGACGCCTGTTCGTGCCTGATCCTGGCGCAAAATATAGTTCTTGAACTGATGTATCATGCCGCCGTAGCCGGTTTCCTTGCGCAGCGCGCCAAGCGCGCGCGCTTTTTCCGAACGGCCCAGCTCAAAGGTCTCCCAACTGGCTTGAATTTTTGATGTACTGTTGATTGCAATCAGGGCAGAGCTGACGGATACCGCGCCCAGCAGTATCAGTGCGAGCACGAATAGCCGGCTTAGTGATTTTATTTTGGCGTTTCTCACCAACGGTCGTCCGGTTGCTAACTTTTTAAGATCGATTCTAAACTTAGGCTATGTGTATCAGCTTTTCATTAATTAAAGACAAAAAACGACCGAAAACTAGGGTAATTGCAGTGCAATGAGGTTGTGTACGCCATGAACGACCGTTGGCACCCACAGGCTTTGGGAATATTCGTAGAACCAGGCCAGGAACAGAAACAGGGTGAACAGGCCGGGCAGGGCGCCTAGATCGAAGTGCAGAACGGCATGCGCCAGTGCGGCCAGGGCGGCGGCCTGCCAAAGTCCCAGATGCCGGCGCAGCCAGCCGAACAGCAGGCCGCGAAAGATCATTTCCTCCATCAACGGCGCCAGGACCACGACGCCAAGCATCAGCATCAGCAGATAGGATGGCTGGCTCCAGGCCTCCGCGCCGGAAAGCGGCAAGGGCGGGTTCTTGGCCGGGCCAAATATTGGTTTGGTAACCGCCGTGACAAGCATCAGAACCGGTACGGAAAATAGCCCCAGAGCTACGGCGCGGAGCAGCCAGCGGCGCTCGATCCAGGCGAAACCAAGACGGCTCCAGCCATCCCGCTCCCGCCAGACAACCGCGAACCAGAGCCAGACAATGGCGGCAAGGCTGGGCAGCACCAGATAGGCCAGCATCGTCGCCGCCGGTTCGGGCTCGGCATCCAACAGACGCCGGCCCAGCAAGGCGGTAGCCAATTGCACGACGATGGCTCCCATGAGGGCGGGCAACAGCTGCCGTGTGTCGATGCTCGGCGGCAATCCGCCCGGCAATCCGCTCGGCATCCCCCTCGGCATCTGGCCCGACATAGGGCGCTCAGGTGCCGTTGATCTGTTGCGCCAGCATCTCCAGCGCGGTGCGGATAGTTGCCTGCCGGATAGCGCCGCGGCCCAGATCGCCATAGCGTTGTTCCCGGTGCAAGGTCGCCCCGCCTCGTTTGGCGCAAGCCAGATGCACCAGGCCCACGGGTTTGTCCGCCGTGCCGCCGCCCGGCCCCGCCACCCCGGTGACCGCCACGGCCAGCCCGGCGTCGGATTTCGCGATGGCGCCCTCGGCCATGGCGCGGGCGACCGGTTCCGAGACCGCGCCATGATCCTCAATCAAGGCCATGGGCACATCCAGCATGGCGTTCTTGGCCTCGTTCGAATAGGTGACGAAGCCACGGTCCACCACGTCGGAAGAACCCGCGATCTCGGTCAGGCAGCCGGCGATCAGGCCGCCAGTGCAGGATTCAGCCGTTGCCACCATCACCTCCGCCTCGCGGCAATGCTGCAATAGCGCCGTCGCCTGGGCTGTCAATTCATCGCTAAACATCAGCTTTTATTCCTAATATTTCGCCATCACCTGCTCGGCGAAGTCCTTGAAATTCGACCGCGCCACCGCGATCGGGGGCAACAGGGCGATCTCGCGCAGACCACCGGCCTCCAACGCCCGCAGGCGTTCGATAATCTCGTCCGGCTCACCCACGAAACCGCCCGAAACCTTGATCATCTCGGGCGTGATGAAGCGCCGCTCGGCGGCGGGCAGAAAGGCGCAATGGCCGGTGTGCAGCATTTGGTGCCGGCGGTCTTCCGGCATCTCTGTCTCCACATAGTTCTTGTAGGCTTCCCAGACATCGCGGACCTCGCCCAGGATGAAGCCGTCATCGCCCCGCTGACGATAAATTTCGTACCAGAAATGCAGCGAAGAGACGACTTCCGCACCGGTTTCGTCAATGACCCGCTCGGAGGTCAGATCCTCGCCGGGTTTCAACACGCAGGCAAACGTCAGTACCGAGGTATGGAAATCGTCGTCCAGCTGCCTACCGACATCCTCTGCGCCTTTCCGCATGCGGTCGAGGTTTTTCGACAGCAAGCCATAGGGCTCGTTGCCGGCGCCGATCCGTCCATCGCCATAGGCGCCCGCCGCCGCCAGCGCCTTGGGGCCGTTGGCCGCGACATAGATCGGCACCTTGTGTTCCGTATTGATGCATTCCAGTTCCCGGTCGAGAAATTTGATCGGTTTGCCTTCATATTCCACTTCCTCACCCGCCAGCAGACCGCGCACAACGCGCAGATAATCGCGGAAGGCGGTGGGCTGCATGGGGTTCTGGCCCATCACCCGCATGGCGGTATGCCCGGTGCCGATACCCAGAAATGTCCGCCCCGGCGCCAGCTTGTTGATGGAGGCGATGGAATGCGCCGTGACGGGTGCCAGGCGCGTGCCGGCGATGGCCACGCCGGTGCCCAGACGCAGTTTCGACGTATGCAGCGCCGCCAGCGCCATGGTGGCGTAGCAATCGGACCAGATCATCTGGGAATCCGGCACCCAGCCGCAGTCGTAGCCTAATTCCTCGAGATAAGGAAACATCTGCCAGTCGTCGATTTTGGTCGACACCATGCCGCCGAATTTCATCTTTCGCCTCCTACCTAATCAATACCAAATGCGAAACGCCGCGATCGCCGCCAAACCGTACAGGGCAGCCAGAACATCGTCCAACATTATGCCCAGACCGCCGGTGACGTTGCGGTCGGCCCAACTGGCCGGCCAGGGTTTCAGGATGTCGCAAATCCGAAACAACACGAAGCCCGCCAAATAGTACCAAGGGTCCAACGGCGCCGCGATCAACACCAGCCATTGCCCGGCCACTTCATCGATCACCACCACGCCCGGATCCTTGCCGCCGCTGGCCCTCTCGTAAACCCCGCCAGCCCAACAACCCAAGGCAAAGACAGCGATGGTTGCCAACGCGAGGGCAACCGGGCCCCCGCTATAGACGATGATCCAGGCAAAAGGCAGCGCCGCCAGCGAACCCCAGGTGCCCGGTGCAGGCCGAAACAGGCCATAGCCGAACCATGTCGCCAGCAGGCAGGCTGGATGTGAAAGCGGCAAAGCCGGTTTGGAGAAAATGGTGGCCATTTAGATCGGCAGCCGCACGGTGGCCGTCGCTTGCGCGGCGATGCCTTCGTTGCGTCCTGTAAAGCCAAGGCGCTCGGTGGTCGTCGCCTTGATGCTGACACGGTTGGCTTCAAGGCCCACGATTTCGCTCAAACGGGCCGCCATGGCCTCATGGTGCGGCGTAATGCGCGGCGCCTCGCAGATGATCGTCAGGTCCAGGTGCGCCAGGCGGCCGCCCAGGGCGTGCACCTTGTCCACGGCGAAGGCGGCAAAGCGGGCGGAATCTGCATCCTGCCATTGTGCCTGGCTGGGGGGAAAGTGGCGGCCAATATCACCGTCGCCAATGGCGCCCAGAATGGCGTCGGTCACCGCGTGCAGGGCCACGTCGGCGTCGCTGTGTCCCGCCAGTTGGGCAGCATGGGGAATATCAACGCCGCACAGGCGGACTTTGGTGCCGGGTTCGAAGCGATGCACATCGAAGCCTTGTCCGACGCGCACATCGAACAGGCGGGCGGCATGGGCGCCATCGGCGCGGGACAGATCCTCGGCCGTGGTGATCTTGCCGTTTTCCGGCGCGCCTGCCACCAGGGCCACGTTCAGCCCGGCGGCCCGGGCCAGGGAGGCATCATCCGTATGGCCGTCGGCGGCTGTTTCGTGCGCTGCCAGGATAGCGGGAAAAACAAAACCCTGTGGTGTCTGCGCCTGCCAAAGGCCGTCGCGCTGTACTTCGTCAATGATCGCGCCGCCATCGCCGCGCTTCAGGCTATCGACCACGGGCAAGGCGGCGATGGCGCCGTCATGGGCTTCAAGCCCGCTTAGAACGTTGTTGATCACCGTGGCCGAGACAAAGGGCCGCGCGCCGTCATGGATCAAAACCTGGTCGGGGTTCAGGGGCGCCAGGCCGTGCAGGCCGTGCAGGACCGATTGCTGCCGGCTGTCGCCGCCCACGATCGGCGGCAACAGTTCCAAACCCTGGGCGGCCTGTTCGTACAGCTCCCGGTCCCCCTCGCCAATCACCGCCGCCACGGCCTTGACGTCCGGATGGTGGCAAAAGGCCAGCAGAGCATGGCGCAACACGGGAATGCCGGCCAGGCTTTGATACTGCTTTGGCACCGGGCCGCCCAGGCGCGTACCACGGCCGCCGGCGACCACCAGCGCCATCACAGACTTTTTGTCTTCGCTTTCCATGGCGCTAATCTAGCACGGCTTTTCTCCGCTGGTGAGCCAATCAAGTGTTGGCGCCGCCATTCGCTGTGATATCAAGGGTTATTGTAAGGAATAGCGAGGCAGAGTGGATGACGGACGCGAAACCGACGGTACAGGTGGAAATCCAGGAACGCGCGGCCGGGCGCATTGCCTGGGTGCGCATGGATAATCAACGGCGCCTGAATGCGGGCTCCATGCCATTGGTGGCTGATTTGCGGGCCGCGTTCGAAGATTTGGCCCAGGATGATGGGTTGCGCGCGGCGGTGCTGACCGGCGCCGGCGAAAAAGCCTTCATGGCCGGCGCCGATTTGAACGAACTGGCGGAGTTGCAGCCCGACAGCGCGCGTCACTTTATTACCCAATTACATCTGGCGGCACAGGCGATCCGTGCCCTACCGGTGCCGGTGATTGGCCGGCTGCGCGGCTATTGCATGGGCGCCGGCCTGGAATTGGCGGCGGCCTGTGATTTCCGCGTCGCCGATGACAGCTTTGTCATGGGCATGCCGGAGGTCAAGGTTGGTCTGCCCTCGGTCATCGAGGCGGCCTTGCTGCCGCAGTTGATCGGCTGGGGCAGGACGCGGGAGTTGCTGCTGACGGGCGCGAATTACGATGCCAATGAGGCTTTCGCCATGCACTTTGTCGAGAAACTGGTGCCGGGGAGGGAGCTGGATGCCTGGGTGGAAACCTGGCTCGACCGCATCCTGGAGGCCGGTCCCCTGGTTGTCCGGGCGCAAAAGGCCTTGATCGGCAAATGGGAAGAACTGGGCCCCGCCGCCGCGATCGAAGCCGGCATCGATCCCTTTGGCGATGCCTACGAGACCGACGAACCCAACCGTATGTTGGCCTCGTACGTTAAACCAAAGGTTTGAGAACAGGCCATGGCGCGGCAGCATTGGGTCTTCGGTTACGGCTCGCTCATGTGGCAGCCGGATTTCCCCTATGTCGAGCGCCGCCCCGCCCTGTTGCAAGGCTGGCACCGGGCCCATGCTTTGCACAGCACTCTGGCCTGGGGCTCGGCGGCCCGGCCCGGCCTGATCCTGACTCTCGTGCCGGGCGGCGAATGCCTGGGCAGCGTTTTTCGTGTGGCGCCCGGACACTGGTGGCGGACCCAGGGCTACCTGCGCCGGCGCGAAGCCGCCTATCGCCATATTCAGGTGCCCGTGCATACCAGGCAGGGGATGATCTCCGCCCTGACCTTCGCCGCCGATCCGCGCCATCCGCGTTATGTTGGCAAACAACCGCTGGCCCACGGCGCCCTGCTGGTGGCCCAGGGGGAGGGGCGCAATGGCACCTCGCGCGGCTATCTGGCGGGCACGATCGAAGCCATCCGGGCCATGGGCGGGCAGCCCGAGCCGGCCTTGCAGCGTTTGCAGGCAAAGGTTGATATTATTCGCCGGACCAGGCGGTGGGATTGATCAATTCCGATTACGGTCCAACGGCTTCGTTGGCACGGCGTCTATTGTCATCATCCCAGCGTTGATCCCGTTCGACGCAGTCGTTGAATCCCGCGCTTCCCGGCTTGAAACCAAGTCGGAGGCAGCGGTCTTCGTACCAGGTCGGCTCCCGGGCCACGCAGGCCGCCAGGAGCGTAAAGGCCGCAATACAAAGCATTAATCTTGTCATCGATGGCTCCCATTTGTCAGTCTGGGCGGTTGACCGACTATGTTTAATATTCCTTAACCACGATGTAGGGTTTTCTTTACAACTTTGTAGCCAATATAGAGAACTTGGGCGGGAGGTCCTTGTTCGCGTGCGGCTGTTGTAGATGATGCCCGCGTGACATTAGTCGAAGGAAGCAAATATGTGGGCCAGAACCACGACCATCGCGCGCGACGTCCTGAAACGATCGGGTTTGGCGGATAAATCCGGTGCGACCGCCATGGAATATGCCTTGATCGGTACTGGTATCGGCGTTGCTATCATCGCGGCCTTGTTCTCGATCGGCGATGAAATAAACCGTTTATTCGAATTGATCGGGACGACATTAGCTGGAGCTGGTGCGGGAAACTGACCGCCAGTCAATAATCCGGCTCAGTCCTGCACCGGTGATCAGCGGGAAAAATCCTCTTCCAGGGCATCATCCAGGACACCGGCCAGTTTTTCCAGTCGGTCACGGTCGCGCAGATAAAGAATGCGGCCCTTGCGCTCTACAATATTACCCGCCGCCAGTTGCGATATGGAGCGGGCCACGGTTTCCCGCGTGGTCGAGGCCATGGCCGCGATGGCCTTGTGGGTCGGCAGGTTGCGGATCAGCCAGCTGCCTGGATCGACCGGGCTTTCCGCCGCCAGACGCAACAATTGCCGGTATACCCGTTCAACCGCGCCCAGGGTGGAAAGGTCCATGATCCGTTCATCGCAACTGCGCACGATGCCCGCCAGCCGGCCCAGCACGCGGACCGCCAGTTCCGGATGGCCGATGATCTGGTCGATGAACAATTGCGGCGACAGTGAACCCAACAGGCAATCCTCCAACGCCACCACGCTGGCCGAACGGGGTTCGCCATCGATCGCCGACAGTTCGCCAAAGAAGGCGCCGGAATGCAGGCGGGCCAGGGCGATTTCCCGTCCGGTCATGGAAAAATTGACCACCTGAACGGTACCCTCGGCGACGAAATAAACGTCTCGGTCGCTGCTGTCCTTATCAAGTATCTGTTCGTTGGCCTTATAGCGCCGCCAGCGGCAGCGCTTTTCCAGCCCGCTTTTTTCCTCGTCACCGAGGCCTTCCAGCAAGCCAATATTGGCCAGCCGGCCTTCCTTATTATTCGACACGATTGCCTGGACCCTTCTTGCCTGCCCTCTCCAGTGGCAACAGCTTACTCCTGTTATGGCCTTTGGGCTAGCCGCCGAACAGCATCCGGTCCCGGTTGTACAGATGCGCCGCGCCAGCGAGTAAAAGCGCGGTGATCAGGGTGGTGGCCGCGACCGACACGCCGATATGCAGCCAGACCGCTGATTCCTGACGCATCAGGCGGCCGATTAGCAGGATCTGTCCAAAGGTGGGGATTGCCATCATCCAGATTTGTGCCTTTACCGGCACGAAAACCAGGATCATGCCGGGCAGGGACGGCAACAGCGGCAGCAGGCCCAGATAGGTCTGGGTCTCCTTATAGCTGCGAGACACCGTGGCGACGATGATTTGCAGGGCCACGGCGAAACCGATCAAGGGCAGGCAAAGCAAGGCAACGCCGATAAAGGCGCCCAGATCCGGGTTGATCTTAATGCCGTATTCACCGGCGGCAACAATTTCGAACATGATCTTGAACGCCAGCAATTGCACCACCACGGCGGTCAGGGTGAAGGCAAAGGTGGCCAGCGCCTTGCCCAGCATGAATTGCCAACGGGGCACGGGGTTGGCCAATAATGGTTCCAACGAGCCGCGCTCCCGCTCGCCCGACGTGGTATCAATGGCCAGATAGACGCCGCCGACGAAGATCGTGAAGATGATGAAGGGCGGCAGCATATTCAGGAAAAAGCCGGCCAGATTGCGTGAACGGCCGACGTTGTCGGAGCGGATATCCAGCGGCGCGGCAACGCCTGGATCAACACCATGGCTGCGCAGGCGCTGTTGCCCCACATCCCGGCTGTAGTCCCGCAGCAGACCGACCACGCGGCTGACCTTGATGACCGTGGATAGGCGGGTGGCGTTGACCACCATGTTCAGGCGGGCAGTGCGTTGGGCGGAGAATGCTTCCGCATGGCCGCTGGGAATAACCAAAACCGCGTCCGCCTCACCGCGGCGCACCGCGCGTTTTGGGTCAACTGGCGCGGGGCGAATAATGACGTCTTTGCTTTTCAGATGGTTGATCAGGGCCGGTGCCCGCTCGGCCCCGGCCACATGCAGATGCAGGGTGCTGTCGCCTTGTCCGCGAAACATTCCGCCTACGAAACTGACCAGCATGCCCAACAGCAAGGCGCCGATAACCGGGTAGATCAGAGCGAGGAACAGACTGCGCCGGTCACGCAGGTTGTCGATGCTTTCCTTCAGGAAAACAATCCAGATGTTACGCACGGCCCACACCGCCGCCATCGGCACTGATGCCCGCGCCTCCGGCCTGCCTGATCGTTGCCAGGAAAACGTCTTCAAGATCGCCCTCGCCGGTGGCCTGGCGCAATTCCTCCGGATTTCCATCGGCGACGATCAGACCGTCGGAAATGACGATGACCCGGTCGCACAGGGCTTCGACCTCGCCCATGATATGGCTGGAAAACAATACGCAGCGCCCCTGGTCGCGGATTTCCCTGATCAATTCCCGTACCGCCCGGGAAGAGCCGATATCCAGGCCATTGGTCGGCTCGTCCAAAATGACGTTAGCGGGTTCATGCACCAGGGCGCGGGCCAGGGCGACTTTCAGGGTCTGCCCCTTGGAAAAGCCCTTGGAGCGGCGGTCAGCGAAATCCTCCATGCCCAGGCGCTCGACCAGGCGGTCTATGCGGCCTTCCAACTCGGGCCCACCCAGGCCATGCAGACGGCCAAAATAGCGCACATGCTCGCGCGCTGTCAGGCGCGGGTACAGGCCCCGGTTGTCGGGTAGAACGCCAATCCGCCGTTGTACGGTCAGCCGTTCGACGCTGGCATCGTGGCCATCGACAAGGGCCTGGCCGCTATCGGGCCGCAACACAGTGTAGAGCATGCGCAGGGTGGTGGTCTTGCCGGCGCCATTGGGGCCGATCAGACCGGTAATTTCGCCATTCCGAGCGGAGAAATCGACCCCGCGCAAAACTTCGATCTGGTTGAAACTCTTCCGCAGGCCCCGAACCTCAATCATACCGCCGTCCCTTTTTACGCTACTGTCCTAGCCCGATTGCCCCGGTACGCTTTCCTTGACCAGCGCACTGATGGGGACGAGCACCAGGCCACGGGCCCGCAGGCTCGGAAGCCAGCTTTCCAGGGCGCTCAAGGTTTCAGGATATGGATGGCCGATGGCGATGGCCTGGCCATGTCTGCGCGCCGTTTTCACGGTCAATTCCAGCTGCCGCCGAATTTTCTCCGGGTCGCGGTCATTATCCAGGAAGACGTCGCGCACCACGGTGGGAATGCCATATTCCCGCGCCAGACGGTGACCGGTGGATTTGCCCGTGGTCAGACTGTCGAGAAACAGCAGTTGCCGCGATTGCAGGGCGGCCATGACCCGGCGCATCTCCCGCGCCGAGGCGGTGAACAGGCTGCCCATATGGTTGTTGATGCCCACATAGCCGTCCAGACGCTCTAAATTCGCGGCGATCCGGCGGTCCAGTTCCGCGACCGGCAGACCGGTCAACAGGGCATTTGGACCGGGGTCCGCGTCGGCGGCCTTGGGCTCCATGGGCAGATGGACCAGAATTTCATGGCCGGCCGTCCGCGCCCTGGCCACCAGCCCGCTCAGATGATTGCCATAGGGCAATACGGCTAGGGTGATGGGCCGGGGCAGCGCGATGGCCCGGTCAGAGCGGAATTGGCTGAGCCCCATGTCATCGAGCACGATCGCGACCTTGACCGGCGGCGGGCTTGCATCGCTGATGCTGGGCGACAGGGCGGCAAAGCGTTTCCAGGTCGGCCTGGGTGCTGCCAATGATGCATCGGATACATCAGCATTTGTGTTTGCGACCGTTGGCGCCGGCGGCAGGGGCGGTGGCGCGGGAGGCAGCACGGGCGGTTCGGTCAAATTCGCCAGACGGACATTCTCATGTTCGATCTGCTCCCGCCGCTCGGCCTCGGCCACATCGATCGCGATGTCGGGGCCAAAGACCGGCGGCGGCGCAATGGCTTCTTCGACCTCCGTCTCGGTCACGGGCGGTACGGGTGCCGCAACGGGCGCCACAACGGGCGCCACAACGGGCGCCACAACGGGCGCCACAACGGGTGCCGGTTGCGCCAGATTTGCC
>CAYWYB010000182.1:0-10499 GCA_964462145.1 uncultured Rhodospirillaceae bacterium | reverse complement strand
ATACCGCGCGTCCTGTTCAAACCAGGTGGCCGCCATGAATAATGCGGGCTAGATACTCCATCAACCATTCAGTTCGCGACTAAGCAGAGTTTTGCCATGGGAATTATTCATTCCCAAAACGCACAATATCAGGAGGCACCATTGAAAAACTGGCTCTATGTCATTTTCGTCATTGCAATGGTTACCGGGGGCGCATTCAAGCCGACGGAGGCCATTGCCGGAGAAGAAATCAAACTTGAAGCGATGGCGACGTGGGAAAGCAAAGGCAGCGTCTTTTTGACTGGCGAGAAACAAGCGCTATTCGTCGGTGGTTTTAGCGGCATTATGTTTGTCGAGACCGGCGAGGGTGATTTGAATGCGGCGAGCATTGTTTGCCCTGGGATGATGGATATTAATTTGGAATCAAATCAGACAAGTGGAAGCGGCCGTTGCATCATGACGGGCGCCTCGGGCCATAGGGTCTTCGCTGAATGGAACTGCGCTGGCGTTGCCACGGCGGGCTGTATGGGAGACTTCAAAATCACCGCCGGCACGGGACTATTTCAGGGCGTGACAGGTGGCGGCGATTTTGCGCTCAGAAGTGCCATTGGGGAGCTGCAGGCAGACCTCGGGTCTGGCAATGTCACAAGCATCGGACTTGGTTTGGCGGTATGGCCGAAACTCGTTTTAAAACTTCCGTAAAGGACGGCGCTCGAGTAATGAAAGGCCGATCATTTCGGTGACTGTTTTCAATTTTATTTTCGTCAACAGGGTCTGAGTAATCGGTGTCGGATATTTCTGAAATAGAGCTCCAAAGTGCGGGCGCGCGTGTTTTTGCCGACTATTGGCAGTCACTGCCAAAAGTCGATCTAATCCCGATGCGTACTTCATTCGACCCCGCCGCCGTAAAAAATCTGTTGCCGGATATCGCCATCCACGATTTGTCGATGCCAGGGCGCATTCACGTCCGCCTGGCTGGGACGGCAATGGTCGATGGTTTTGGGCGCGAAATTACCGGCACTGACTTCCTCGACTATTTCGCCCCGGAGCAACGGGCCAATGTGCTCAAATTCTCGGCTGTCATGACCGACCACCCTTGTGGAAAGGTCGTTCGAATTTTGGTTCAAACTGACTCTGGCCGATTGCTACAGGATGAATCGATCGGCTTTCCCATGCGTGACAACAATGGCCGGGCGAACTTGATCTACTATCACGGCAACAGAAAGCCGCATGCGGACAGTGCAACTTTCGATGCCAGGGCCGATAACGCGGCGCGTCTGCACGTTACCGAGCGCATCTTTATCGATATCGGTGCCGGCGTGCCGATAGTGGACAATTGTTAGTCTGAACTCCCATCGTCGATCAGGCGATCTGCTGCGGGACGAGTTTCCCCAGCCCGGCGGCGTCTGCTTGCCGGGCCACTGGCGCGGCGTTACTGTCAACCATAACAGAACCCAGAATAGAAACAGGTGGTGTCATGGCAAATTCGATGGCAGTTCGTCCGGGTGTCTTTCTTCGCCACGACCCGGTGGCTGCTTCAGTTCCGGTACTTGTCGATGTGTCTCGCAGCGGGCGCGAATATCCCCATGATTTTCGTTCGCCGATATCGTTTTCCGTGCTTCACGACAATGTCTCGATGTATGTCGAGGAACTTTGCGCCAAGGCACCTGAGCTTGGCGCCACCATGCTTTACGCCTGCTTTCCCAATACCTATATCGACACCAATCGCAGCGCAGCGGATATCGATGAACGCCAGATTGAAGGCAACTGGCCGGGCGCCATTGAAAAAAGCGATTTTACCGAGCGCGGCCTTGGCCTGATCAAGCGCCTGTCGCGCTACGGCGAGGAAATGCAGGAACGAAAACTGACCGTCGAAGAGGTCCGGGCGCGGCTCGACAATTACCACGAACCCTATCATCTGGAACTGGCGCGCATTCTCGAAGGGATGAAAGCGGCACATGGCCGTGCCTTTCAGGTTTCCTGCCATTGCATGTCCGCGATCGGTGCGCCGACCCACGCCGACCCCGGCGAGGCGCGTGCCGACTTCAATCTTGGTGACGTTCATGGGACGACCTGCACGCCCGAATTTCTGCAGTTCGTTACCAAGACACTTGAAGGCCTTGGCCATTCGGTCAGTATTAACTTTCCCTACTACGGCGG
The DNA here is from genome assembly GCA_964462145.1 of uncultured Rhodospirillaceae bacterium. GTDB lineage: Bacteria > Pseudomonadota > Alphaproteobacteria. Next base: position 8,360 of record CAYWYB010000182.1, on the reverse strand, counting down.
TTATCTGACGCGGCGGCACAGCGATCCGGCGAATGGTATTGAAAGTATCTTCGTTGAAATCAACAAACGTATGTTCATCGACATCGAGACATTCAAGCGGACCGATGGTTTTCCGGCGGTAAAGGCAGCGATGGATCATCTAGTCGAGGAAATCTGCCGCTACGCAGCCCAATAGCGTCAGCGTAGGCTGGTAGAAGGTGGCGGGTTACTTTTTGTCGCCCAGTTCCTCGATGATCTTGAACTTCTGCACCTTGCCCATTGGGTTGCGGGGCAATTCATCGACCACCTCGACCCGGCGCGGGACCTTGAAGCCGGCCAGGCGTTCGCGGCAGAAGGCTTCCAGCTCCGCCGCTTCGATGTCCATGCCTTCGCGGGGTACTACCAGGGCCGTTACCAGCTCGCCCCAGCGTTCGTCGGGCAGGCCGACCACCGCCGCTTCCAATACGCTTGGATGCTCGTGCACGATGCGTTCGACCTCCGCCGTGTAGATGTTTTCGCCGCCCGAGATGATCATGTCCTTCTTGCGGTCGACGATGCACAGCCGGCCATCGGCCTGCCAGATGCCGATATCGCCGGACATCACATAGCCATTATGCCAGGCCTCTTTCGTGGCATCGGGGCGGCCCAGATAGCCGTCAAAGTGCGTCAGACTTTTAACGCCGACCTCGCCGGCCTCGCCCACGGCGCAGGGTTCGCCCGCTTCGTTGAAGACCGCTACTTCGTTGCCAAAGGTGGGCCAGCCGACTGAGTGCGCCAAAAGCGTGTCTGCCTGCTTGATTTCGAATGTCACCCAGCCGCCCTCGGTCCAGCCATAGGCCTCGGTGATCTTGGCATTGTGAAACATCTCCATGGCGGTTTTGGTCATGGACAGCGGCCCCGGCGCGCCGGAGGAAATCATCAGGCGGAAGGCATCGATGGGCGGCTGGTCTCGGCGGCGCCATTCTTCCTCGATCATCGTGGTCATCGAGGGCACCAGAAAGGCATGCGTGCAATGCTGGCTTAGTTCGGACAGCGCCAGATCGGCGCGGAATTCCGGCATGATGCGGATGCGGGCGCCAATGGACAACGCCGCCATGGACAGCCCTGCGTAGGAGAGATGAAACAGCGGTCCCGGCACCAGCATGACCTGATCCGCCGTGATGCCGAATTCCCAACCCCAGCGCATGATGGCTGTCAGGTAATGATCGTTGGAATACAGGGCACCCTTGGGAAAGCCCGTGGTGCCGGAGGTATAGCCGACCACGCAGGGCTCCGCACCGCGCCCGGCCTCGCCCAGTACGGGGCGAGGCACCTCGTCGGGCGTCGCAATATCCTCGACCCTGACAACGGCGATCCCCAGACCGGCAGCCGTTTCGGCGAAAGCACCCCCCGTCAGGATCAGCTTGGCGTCGGAATCTTCGACCACGAAGCGGATTTCGGGCTCGGCCAGGCGGGTTGAAATGGGCACCGCCGCTACGCCGGCCATCTGACAGGCGAGATAGGCTAGGGCGGCGTCCGCCTCGTTGGGCAGCAACAGCGCGACCATGCGACCGTGGCGGCCGGCCTCGCAGGCGGATAGAGCCTCGGCCAGGGCAGTGATGCGGCGCCAGGCCTGGCCATAGGTCAGAGTGGCGCCGCCATCCAGAACCTCGATGGCGATACGGTCGGGATGGGACAGGGCGCGGACCGCGACATTTTCCGCGATGGTAAGGCGCATCGCACCTCTCCTAATTGTGTCCTAATTGCGGGTCAGCACGACCGAGGCATTTTGCCCGCCGAAGCCGAAGGCATTCACCTGCAGGCTGCCGTATTTCAGATCCTTGGGCTGGCCGTGGACGATTTCGAAATCCGCCTCCGGATCGGGTTCGTTCGTATTGGCGATATGGCCAAAACGGCCTCGCTCCATGCCCATCAGGCCGGTGATAACCGCCATGGCGCCGGAAGCCGAGCCCGGATGGCCCAGATGTCCCTTGATGGAGGATACCGGCAGGCCGCGTCCGGGATGGATCTTGTTGATGGCGTTGATCTCCGCCGTATCGCCCTTGGGCGTTCCGGTGGCGTGCGCAATCATGGCATCGACCTCTGCCGGCGCCATGTCCGCATCGCCAAGTGCCAGTTCCATTGCCCGGGCTTCCCAAACGCCGGTGGGTTCGGGCGAGGAGGGATGAAAACCGTCCGCCAACGAGCCGTAGCCGCGCAAATAGCCCAGGATATTGGCACCACGGGCGCGCGCATGTTCGGCCCGCTCCAGCACCAGCATCGCCGCCCCTTCGCCGACCACAATACCACTGCGTTTGACATCGAAGGGCAGCATGGCCTGGTTCGGATCGGAAGAGGGCGCCTCCATGCCATAGACATTGCCGGTGTAGAACAGCACCGGCACGAAACCGCCATCCCGGCCGCCGCCGGCCAGACTGATGCCGCCCTCGGTGCCGCCGGTGATGGCGACATCGGCCTCGCCCCGCTCAATCAGGCGGGCCGCCGTGCCGATGGCATCCAGGGACGAGGCGCAGGCGGTGGTCATGGTCAACGACGGACCATGCAGACCATAACGCATGGCGATCTGGGCTGCCGCCATGTTGGGCCAGATCTGGATCTGCGTCTTGCGCGGCACTGCTTCGCCGCCTTCGGTATCAAGGGCATATTGCGCCTTCATCACGGCCCGCACGCCGCCAATGGAGGTGCCGTTGACCACCGCCGTGCGCAAGGGGTCCAACTCGCCCAGATCAGCCTGGCGCACGGCCTGATCGGCGGCGGCCAGGCCGAACTGGGCAAACAGATCGGTGCCGTCCTCGACCCGCGCATCCATCCAGTCGGCGGGATTGAAATCGCCGATGACGGCCTGCCAGGCATCCCTGCCAGGGACTTCGTCGGCCCAGGGCGAGGCCTTGATCGCGGTTTCCGCGCCGAGCATGCGGTTGTGAAAATCGGTCACATCGGCGCCGAAGGCGGAAACGACACCGGTTCCGGTAATGGCGATTTCAACCATTCTGGTGTCTCCTAATCAGCGGCTAATTCTGCTTCCATATGGGCCTGCTCCAGGGCCATGCTTTTGGCCTTGTCCAGATCGTAGTGGCGCCGGGTGACGATGCGCTGGGCATACAGGCCGCCGCCGGCCTGCAGGTAAGTAACGAAACGCCAGCCGCCATAAGAATCCGCGGTGATATCGCGGATCGCATGGAACAGCTTCATGCGGTATTCGCCGGCAACGCCCGCGCCGCCCGCCATGTACTTGCGCACCAGGGCGCCGACTTCGTTGTTTTCCAGATCCGCCATGGTTGGGGTGGTGACGATACCGCCACCCGAGACATCGTGCAGGTGGCGGACCATGGAGCTGTAGTTGGCGGCGCCGTGATACTTGCCGGCATTGATATACAGCTCGTTCGGGAAGGCCGCGCCGTCGGGACCAAAGTCGCAATTGTGAATGGCGGCTTCCAACGAGGCCCGGATCAGGGTGGCATAGATGATCAGGTCCGAGATTTTCTCCTTTACATGAGCCACCCGGTCCAGGCCATTGGCCTCGGAAATCAACTGCGCGAAGCCGACCAGAATGTCCGCGTCATCGGCCAGGTGCGAGAGGCTGCCCAGACGCTCCCAAAGGCCAAGCGAGTGCGCGAAGTTGGCGGCATACTTGATCTCACCATCCAGGAAGACGCGTTCGTTCGGCACAAAGACGTCATCGAAAATGACAAAACCTTCGGGGCAGTGCTTGGTGGAGGAAATAGGGAAATGGCGCACGTCCTCGTGCCGGGGCGCGTAGGAGGCATTGACGATTTTCACCCCCGGCGCATTCACGGGCACGCAACAGGCGATGGCGTAATCGTCCTCGCCCGGTTTCATGGCCTTGGTTGGTATGGTCAGCAGCTCATGGCCCAGGGAGGCGCCGGTAATGTGCAGCTTGGCGCCGCGAATGACCACGCCGTCCTCGCGCCGTTCGACCACGTGGGTGTAGGCATCGGGATCGGGCTGTTTGCCAGGAGGCAGGCTGCGGTCGCCCTTGGCATCGGTGATGCATTGGATGATGCGGATGTCCTTGCGCTGCATTTCCTCCACATAGGCCATGATGCGCTTGTTATAGACCGGCTGATCCGGCATCCGCCCGGCGGCTGTAATCAACGTCATGATGGAGCTGTAGGTGGTATGCGCCAGCATGTCGGCGTCATGCAACAACGGGATGCGGTTCTTTAGTTCCTCGGCGGATTTTGGAATACCCATCAGCGGCGAGCGGGCGTCGGGATCAGGCGAATAGAAAGCGTCGTAACAATTCGCCACCACATCCGCGGCCACGCCCATGACAGGGTGGTTGGGGATATCATCGACCCGCTCGCCCTCGAAATAGGTTGCCCGGCCGTCGTCCAGGGACGCGCGGTATTCTTCACCTGTCATCATGATCGTTTCCTCCAAACTTTCTTCTTTGGGCCGTAGCCCCCTAAACAGTTGCCTTTAGGCTAGCACTGTTTGAGCGGTTTGCGTCAATTTCTAGAGATGACCCTTTGGGTCAATCCCCGTACTTTTCATCGAATTCCCAGACGGCTTCAAAGCCCATCAGCTTGTTCATATCCTCGAATGGATACAGCTGGTCGCTGACCTTGGTCGAGATGCCATCGGCTTTCAGGGCGCCATAGACGTTATGGAGGACCTGCGCGGTGGCAAGAAACCCCGTGCCTGGGAAAATCGCGATGGCAAAGCCCAGATCCTCAAGCTCCTCCGCCGATAACAGCGGCGTGCGCCCGCCTTCAACCATGTTGGCGAAACAGGGTTTGTCGAAATTGGCGCAGACGGTTTTCATCTCGTCCAGGGTTTCCGGGCTTTCGATAAAGATGATATCCGCGCCGGCCTTGGCGAAGGCCTCGCCCCGGCGCAGGGCCTCGTCCAGGCCTAGGGTGGTGCGGCTGTCGGTACGCGCGATGATCAGGAAATCGTCGCTCTCCCGCGCTTCCGCCGCGACCTTGATTTTGGTCGCCATATCCTCGATCGGGATCACCCGGCGGCCCAGGGTATGGCCGCATTTCTTGGGGAATTCCTGGTCCTCGATCTGGATCGCCTGGACCCCGGCCCGTTCATAACCGCGAATGGTATGCTGTACGTTCAGGGGCCCGCCAAAGCCGGTATCGGCATCGGCAATGAGTGGCGTCGTGGTGCGCGAGACCACCTGCGCGGCGCGCCCCACCATGTCGGTATAGGTGGCATAACCAGCATCGGGCTGGCCCAGATGGCTGGCTGCGATGCCATAGCCGGTCATGTAGATGGCCTTGAAGCTCATGCTGTCCGCCATGCGGGCCGAGATCAGATCGAAGATCCCCGGCGCCAGGACGAATTCGCCATCCCGCAGGCACTGTGCGATGGATTTTGCTTGCTCGCTCATAATCAAAAATATCCTTTTAGTCTTGCCATTTCGGCGCGCGTTTCTCCATGAAGGCGCGCACACCTTCGTCGAAATCGTCCGTTCCGGCCAGGCGGATGACATGTTCGGCCTCCAGAGCCAGGCCGTCATCGAAATCCATGCCCCCGCCCAGGGTAATGCTTTGCCGGATCGCCGCCAATGCTTCCCTTGGTTTGGCGGCCAGACTTTCGCCATAGGCCTGAACCTCTGCCCGCAGTTCGTCGGGCGCCACCAGGGTATCCACCAAACCGAGTTCATAGGCATCCTGCGCCGTAACAAGGCCGCCGTCATAGAGCAGGCGGATCGCCTGCGATCGGCCAATCAGCCGGGCTAGGGCCTGGGTGGCGCCGATTGGAGGGATGAAGTTGATATTGACCTCCGGTTGGCCCAGGCGGGCATCGGTGGCGGCGAAACGCAGGTCGCAATGCAGAGTCATTTCCAGGCCGCCGCCCACCGCCGTACCGTTGATGGCAGCCAGCAATGGCTTGCTGGAATGGCGCAGGGTTTGAACCAGACCGTGTACCATCTCGACCCAGTCCCGCATGCCCGCTTCGCCAATATTTTCGAATTCGGCGATTTCGGCGCCGGCACTGAAATAGCGCTGCAAAGCGCTGGCCAGGACGATGACACGAACTTCGGCATCGGCCAGATGCTGCTGCACGCCCCGATGAACCTCGTCCACCATTTTCCAATTGAAGGCATTTATCGGGGGACGGTCATATTCGACCCAGCCGACCCTTTTGTCGGAACGCAACCCTACGTGTTCGAACTCGCTCATTGATCGTCCTTCAAATATTCGCGGCGGCCCTTTAACGCCACCGCCTCGGCTGCTAGTTTGAGCCTGATAGTAACCCGAATTGTGAGCAAACATGCATTCCTTCCGATTTGACCCCACCGAACTGCCGCCCGAAACGGCGGCGGTGCGAGAGGAGGTGCGGGCCTTTCTGGCAAAAAACCTGGCCGATTATCCCGCCGCCATGCGATCCCGTTCCTGGCTTGGCATTGATATGGATTTCAGCCGAAAAATGGGCCAGGCCGGTTTTCTGGGTATGACTTTTCCCAAGGAATACGGCGGCCACGGCAAATCCGCCTTCGAACGCTATGTCATGCTGGAAGAGGTCCTGGCCGCCGGCGCCCCGGTGGGCGGTCATTGGATGACGGACCGGCAAAGTGGCCCGCTGATCCTGAAATTCGGCACGGAAGAGATGAAGCAGCGCATTATTCCGCGCATCGCAAAGGGCGAGATCTTTTTCTGTATCGGCATGAGCGAGCCGGATTCCGGCTCGGATCTGGCCTCGATCCGGACGCGGGCGACGCGGACCGATGGCGGCTGGCTGGTTAACGGCACCAAGACCTGGACCTCCGGCGCACATCTGCACGATTACATGATCGCCCTGGTCCGTACCAATCCGGAAGCCGAGCGCAAGCATGACGGTATGTCGCAAATTCTGATCGATCTGAAGAACACGGATGGCATTACAATCCGTCCCATCAAGAATTTGGCCGGCGAGCAGCACTTCAACGAATGCGTCTTCGAGGATGCCTTTGTCCCGGATGCCAACCTGATAGGCACGGAAAACGAAGGCTGGTCCCAGGTGATGGCGGAACTGGCCTTTGAACGCTCGGGCCCGGAACGTTATTTGTCGTCCTATCAGATGCTCCGCGAATTGCTGAAAGAGGTCTCCAAGGACACCACGCCGGAAGGCGCCAGGGCCGTGGGCCGCTTGGTGGCGCATCTGGCCACCTTGCGGAATATGTCGATCTCGGTCGCGGCGAAATTGCAGGCTGGCGAGGACCCGGCCCTCGACGGCGCCGTGGTCAAGGAAGTCGGCACCTTGTTCGAACAATCCGTACCGTATATCGCCCATCAAATCTTCGAGCGGGAGCCGAGCCCCCATCACGGCGATGATTTCGAACAGACCATGGCCTACACCACCCTGTCGGCGACCGCCTATGCGGTGCGCGGCGGCACGCGTGAAATTGTACGGGGCATTCTGGCCCGGGGATTGGGCCTGAGATGAGTAGTGCGATGAGTGGAGACAGCGAACTGCGGACGATCCTGGGGGACCAGGTGAACCGGTTGCTGGCCGATCAGGTTAGCAAGGATGGTCTGGAAAGCGCCGAGACCGGCGCTTCGCAAGCTGAGTTGTGGCAGATGATCGAAGAGAATGGCCTGCCATGGGTGCTGGTGCCCGAAGACCAGGGCGGCGTCGGCGGCGGCTGGGACGAGGCCGAGGTGGTGATCCGCGCCGCGGGGAAGTATCAGGCGCCGCTGCCTTTGCTGGAAAGCATTCTGGCCGGTTGGCTGCTTTCCAGTGCCGGGCTGGAGATGCCAACGGGCCCCGTATCCGTGGCGCCCGTGCGCGCCGACGAGGCGCTAACCATCGCCAAGGATGGCGGCGGCTATCGCGTCAGCGGTGACGCCACGCGCGTGCCCTGGGGGCGCAGCGTCGAGCATCTGGCCGTGGCCGGCGTTTGCGACGGGGCGCCCCATATGGCCCTTGTGCCAAGAGAGGCCTGGTCCGTGACATTGGAGGATGCGAATATCGCTGCGGAACCGCGCGACAGATTGCGCTTCGATGGTTTGGCGGTAAACGCCGCGCCTTTGCCCGACAGCATCGACCCAGACCGCCTGTTCGCCTTTGCCGCCATGGCCCGTGCCAGCCAGATCGCTGGCGCGCTGGAGCGGGCCTTGGAGCTGACCGTGCAATATGCCAACGAACGCAGCCAGTTCGGCACACCGATCGGCAAATTTCAGGCGGTGCAGCAGGAGCTGGCCCGCATGGCCGGTGAAGTGGCGGCGGCGGGCGCGGCGGTGGAAAACGCCTCCCGTGCCGCCGACCGCAAGGGCAGCAAGGCGGGGTTTGAGATGGCCACGGCCAAGATCCGGGCCTCCGAGGCCGCAACGATCGTGGCCTCAATCGCCCACCAGACCCACGGTGCCATGGGGCATACCTATGAACACCCATTGCATTTTGTCACCCGCCGCCTATGGTCC
>CAYWYB010000181.1:0-10512 GCA_964462145.1 uncultured Rhodospirillaceae bacterium | reverse complement strand
ATGCGCAGGGCCTGCCGCTGCTGTGGCCGGGCCCGGGCTAGAATGCCCCCTGCTTCGCCCGCGAAGGCGATCATCTCGCCGGTTTTCAGGCGCTGCATGCGCACGGTGCCGGCCTCGTCCAAGGGATTGTTTTCGGCCCAAAGGTCCAGCATCTGACCGCCAACCATGCCGTGGCCGCCCGCGGCCTGGGCCAGGCCGGCGACAAGGTTTGTCCGCACCTCCGGATCCGTTGATGTTCTGCGGTCGGCCAGAACCTCGAACGCCAGGGTCAAAAGGGCGTCGCCGGCCAGCACCGCCGTGGCTTCATCGAATTGCACATGTACGGTCGGCCGTCCCCGGCGCAGATCGTCATCGTCCATGCAGGGCAGGTCGTCATGCACTAGGCTATAGGCATGCACCAACTCCACCGCCGCCGCCGTGCGCAGGCATTGCGCCATTTCGATGTCGAAAATCTCGCCGCTGGCGATGACCAGAAAGGGGCGCAGGCGCTTGCCGCCGCCCAGAACCGCATAGCGCATGGCATCAAACAGGCGATGCTCCAGCTCCTGCCCCGCAGGCAGCAGATTGTCCAGTTCCTGGTCCACGGCCTCGGCGGCCTTGGCCAGCATGGCATTGAAATCAACCATTTGCGTACGCCGTCTACTGTCTATTGAGTGGTTATTCGATATCGGCGGCTTCGACCGCCTGGGCCTGGCCGGCGCCGTCGGCCACGATCTTTTCGACCTGTTCGGAGGCCGCATTTAGTTTCGCTTCGCAATGGCGCTTCAAAACCGCGCCCCGGCTATACAGTGCGATGGAGGCATCCAGATCAACCTGGCCGCCTTCCAAGTTCTGTACGATGGATTCCAGTTCCGCCATGGCCGCCTCGAAACTCATGGCCGCCACATCGTCGGGGATAGCTTCGCTGTCGCTATTTGTTTGCTTTGCCATTCGCCAATACCTTCATGCCGCCATCAGGGCCCGCCCATTAAGGCCCGGACGTGGGCCGCCGTTGCCATTGCCAATGCGGCCAGATCATAACCGCCTTCCAGCGCGGAAACCAGCCGCCCATGGCAATGACGCGCCGCCACCGCCAATAATTCCTGGCTGACCCAGGCATAGTCGTCCGTGTCCAGGCGCAATTGCGCCAAGGGGTCGTCCGTATGGGCGTCAAAACCCGCTGAAATCAGCAATAATTCCGGCTTGAAATTATCCAGGGCTGGCAGCAGGCCATCGCTGACGGCATCGCGGAATTCGATCCCTGCCGCACCTGGCGCCAGGGGAAAATTATGGATATTGCCGGCGCCGGTCTCGGATGTGGCACCGGTGCCCGGATACAGCGGCATCTGGTGGGTGGAGCCGTAGAACAAATCGCCGTCATCCCAGAACGCAGCCTGGGTGCCGTTGCCGTGATGCACGTCGAAATCCACCACCGCGACGCGCTTCACGCCATGCGCTGCGCGGGCATGCTGGGCGCCAATGGCGACCGAATTAAAGATGCAAAAACCCATGGAGCGTTCGGGCTCGGCATGGTGGCCGGGCGGACGCACGGCGCAAAAGGCGTTCCTGGCCTCGCCCGCCATGACCGCGTCGATGGCGGCACAGACGGCGCCCGTTGCCCGTTGTGCCGCTTCCAGCGAGGCCGGGTTCATGGCTGTGTCCGGGTCCAGCTGCACCCGGCCCTGTTTGGGGGCCGCGGCGACCACTTGATCGATATAGCTTTGCGGATGTACCAGGGCGATCTGTTGCCAACTGGCCAGCGGTGCCTGGCGCCGTTCCAGGCCCGCGAATTCGGGTTCTGCCAGGGCCACCTGAATGGCGCGCAGACGGTCGGGCCGTTCGGGATGGCCCGCGCCCATGTCGTGTTCGAGGCAGATTGCGTGTTCGAAAATCAGGGTCATGTTTTGTCCTGTCGCCAGAACACATAGTATACCATCAAGAGGCAAAAAGGGGATGGCCACATGCTACAGGAACGTATCGAGGGGAAATGGATCGACAACTTTGCCACCGTCTTCCAGCGCTGCAAGGTAGAATCCGACGAGCCGGTGGCGATCCTGTCGGAAAGCCAATCCCGGCCGATCAATGTGCAGTTGGCGGAGCTGGCCTTGCAGCGGTTGGGCGCGCAACCGTTTCACATCGTCATCCCGACCCCGGCGCAATCGGCGCCCGTGCCCATCCGTTCCACCGGCGCCTCGGACGTGATCCAGGATATCCGGCCCATCGTGGGCGCCTTGGCCAGCACCAGCTTTGTCGTGGATTGTACCGTCGAAGGCCTGTTGCATGCCCTGGAACTACCCGAGATTCTGCAGGGCGGCGCCAGGGTCCTGATGATCTCCAACGAACATCCGGAGGCTTTGGAGCGTCTGGCCCCCGACGATGCCCTGGAAGGCAAGGTCAAGGCGGGCATGAAGATGCTGCGCGGGGCCAAGGCGATGACCATCACCTCTGCCGCCGGCAGCAACCTGTCAGTGGATTTGACCGGCGCCGTGGCGGGCGGCGGTTGGGGTTGGGTCACCCGGCCCGGCATCATGTCCCATTGGCCCGGCGGCCTATGCCTGTGCTTTCCCGCCACCGGTACTGTCAACGGCACCCTGGTCCTGGACCGGGGCGATGTGAACCTGACGTTTAAACGCTATCTGGATGCGGCCATAACATTGCGCATCGAGGATGATTATATCACCGCCATCGAAGGTGCCGGCGTGGATGCGGATCTGATGCGCAGCTATTTCGCGGCCTGGGATGACCGGGACGCCTATGCCACCTCGCATATCGGCTGGGGCATGAACCAGGGCGCCCGCTGGGACGCCATGACCATGTACGACCGCAAGGATTTCAACGGCACCGAGCTGCGCGCCTTTGCCGGCAACGTGGTCTATTCCACCGGCGCCAACGAAGTGGCGGGCCGGCAAACCCTGGGCCATTTCGATCTGCCCATCCGCAATTGCACCGTGGAACTGGACGGCGAGGCCGTGGTCAGGGACGGTGTCTTGCAGGGGGAGCTGGCATGACGGCGCCGGCCCAGAACGAGCTGCTGGCCACGGCGCGGCGCCTGGGCCAGGACAAATTCCTCGCCCGCGCCGCCGCCTATGACCGAGAGGCGCGCTTTCCGACCGAGAATTATGCCGATCTGCGCGAGGCCGGATTTCTTGGCCTGGTCATTCCCGCGCGATATGGCGGCCTGGGCGTGGACTATCAGGGTTATATGGAAATCTCGGCCGAGTTGGGGCGGTGGTGTGGGGCCACGGCGCTGACCTTCAACATGCATTGCGCCACCATGTTGTGGTCATCGCAAATGGCGGATGATCTGGAGATGACCGATGAACAGCGCGCGGCGCATGACAAACGCCGCACGGGCATCTACCGCAAGGTGATCGAGGACGGCGCCATCTTTGCCCAGCCGTTCTCTGAACCAAACAGCGCTGCGGCGGCAGGCAAATCGCCCTTTGGCACCACGGCCCGCAAGGTCGACGGCGGCTGGTTGGTCAATGGCCGCAAGCATTTCGCGTCCCTGGCCGGCGCGGCGGATTACTACGGCGTGCTTTGTACCGAGGCCAAGGAGACGGGGGAGGCTGACGTCAAAGACACCATCTATCTGGCCGTCGACGGCACGGCGGACGGCTTTGCCATTAGCGGTGAATGGGATGTCCTGGGCATGCGGGCGACGTCGTCGAACAATCTGGAGCTGCTGGATGTCTTCGTGCCCGATGCGCATCAGTTGATGCCACGGGGCAAATATTATCAGGCCGCCCTAACCTGGCCGCACATGTTCATGACGCTCTGTCCCACCTATCTGGGCATTGCCCAGGCGGCGTTTGATTTTACCTGCCAGTACCTGCGCGGCGAGGTGAAAGGCGGCCCGCCAGCCGGCAGCGCCCGGCACAGTCCGGCCAAGCAGCTGGCCGTGGCGGAAATGCGTATCAAGCTGGAACAGGCCCGGGCGCTGTTCCAACGCGCCATCGCGGAGGCTGGAGTCAATCCCCCCAAGGACGCCCGTCTGCGGGCCTATGCGGCGCAATACACGGTGATGGAGTTCGCCAACGATATTTGCCGCCTGGCGCTGCGCACCTGCGGCGGGCGGGCCATCTTCCGCAGCCTGCGCTTGGAACAGCTATATCGCGATTCCCGTTGCGGCGCCCTGATGCTACCCTGGACACCGGAGATCTGTATGGAACGCCTGGGCCGGGAAAGCCTGTTCGAGACGGGCGAGAATTAGAGAGTTGGCGGTGATGGATATCTCGCACTGGATCAGCCATTGGGCTGATTGGCACGGCGAAAAAGTTGCGGTGCATTTCGGGGGCCGGGACATCAGCTATGGCGAAATGGATGCCAGGGTCCGGCGTCTGGCGGCCATGTTGCAAAGCCAGCTTGGCGTGGGCAAGGGCGAGAGGGTGGCGCACCTTGGCTATAACAGCCCGGAATTGTTGGAGCTGCTGTTTGCCTGTGCCCGCCTGGGCGCCATGCTGGTGCCCCTGAACTGGCGTTTGGCGCCGCCGGAACATGCCTGGATCCTGCGCGATTGCGAACCCAAGGCGGTGCTCGCCGAGGCTGATTTTTTCGACCATCTGAACGGCATCGATAGCGGCCTGCCGCTGGTGGCCTATGGCGCTGCGCCTGATGCGCATTGGCAAAGCTACGAGACACTGCTCGATGCCACGGAAATGACGGCAACGGGTGGTGGTGGCATCAATGATCCGCTGACCATCGTCTATACCTCCGGCACCACGGGGCGGCCCAAGGGTACGCTGTTGAGCCAGGAGGCGATTTTCTACAACGCGGTCAATGCCATCGCGGCCCAGGACATCACCTCTGATGATCATATTCTGACCGTGCTGCCCATGTTCCATGTAGGCGGCATGAATATCCACACCACGCCTGCCATCCATGCCGGCGCCACGGTCACCATTCAGGCCCGATTTGACCCCGCCGCGACCTTGGCCGCGCTGACGGAACGCCAGCCGACGATGTTTCTGACGGTGCCGGCCATGGCCATGACCTTGGCCGGCCACCCCGATTGGGCGGCGGCGGATCTGTCCAGTCTGCGATTCGTGGCGCTTGGTTCTTCCGCCGTGCCCGAGACGATTTTGCGCGCCTTTCTGGATCGGGGCATTGCCGCGACGCAGGTCTACGGCCTGACGGAAAGCGCGCCGGTCGCGGTCTGCCTGCCGATCGCCGATGCCTGGTCCAAGATCGGATCATGCGGCAAACCGGCCCTGCATACCCAGGTCCGTATCGTGGATGATAACGGCGACGATGTGGCACCGGGCGCGGGCGGCGAGATCGTCTTGCGCGGCAGAAACCTGTTCCGGGAATATTGGCGCAATGACGCGGGCACGGCGGAAGCTTACGAGGGCGGCTGGTTCCACACCGGCGATATCGGACATCAGGATGATGACGGCTATTATTACGTGGACGAGCGCAAGAAGGACGTGGTGATCTCGGGCGGCGAAAACATCTACCCGGCTGAACTGGAGAATATTCTGGCCGAATGCCCGGACTTGGCCGAGGCCGCCGTGGTTGGCCGGTCCGATCCGCGCTGGGGCGAAATTCCCGTGGCCTGCGTGGTGCGCCGGGTGGACGCCGATATCCAGGGCGGCGATGTCCTGGCCCTGTTCGAGGGGCGTCTGGCCCGCTACAAGCATCCACGGGAGGTGATTTTCATGGATGCCTTGCCGCGCAACGCCATGGGCAAGGTGGAAAAATTCACCCTGCGCGGCGAACTTGCGGACGATGATGGATAAATATGCGAAATTTTGTCTTCGACGGTCCCCGGCCCGCCATAAATTCGCTATATTTCGCGTCTAGGTTTGTCCGAGGATCGGACAAGAGTTTAGGGAACGAGGTTTCATGAGTCTTTTTGCATGCGGTTCGCGGCTGCTTTTGCTGGCCGTCATGGTTTTGGCACCGGCTCTGGTACTGTCCGGCGGCAACGCCTGGGCGGCGGCCAAGTCCTTGATCGAAACCCCGGCCAAACAGGCGATTCTGATCGATCACGCCACCGGGACCGTGCTGTTTGCCAAGAATTCCGAACAGTCCATGCCGCCGTCATCCATGTCCAAGCTGATGACCCTGTATATGCTGTTCGAGCGGCTGGCGGCTGGCGGTCTGAAGATGGACGATACCTTTCCGGTCAGCAAAAAAGCCTGGCGCATGGGCGGCTCGAAAATGTTCGTCAGGGTTGATACCCAGGTCAAGATCAGCGATCTGATCCGCGGCATTATCATTCAATCGGGCAACGATGCCTGCATCGTGGTGGCGGAAGGCATTGGCGGCGATGAAGCATCCTTCGCCACCCTGATGAACGAAACGGCGCGGGAACTGGGCATGCTGGACAGCAATTTCGTCAACGCCTCCGGCTGGCCGCATATTGACCACGTCACGACCGCCAAGGATTTGTCCATTCTGGCCCGCGCCCTGATCGATAAGTTTCCGCAATATTACCCGATCTTTGCCGAACGCAGTTTTACCTTTTCCAAAATCCGCCAGGGCAACCGCAACCCCCTGCTTTATAAGAACGTCGGTGCCGACGGCTTGAAGACCGGCCATACGGAGGCTGCCGGCTATGGCCTGGTCGCCTCGGCCCAGCGTAGCGGACGGCGCCTGGATCTGGTGGTCAACGGCCTGAGCAGCGTCAATCAGCGCAGCAAGGAATCGCAGCGGCTATTGTCCTGGGGCTTTCGCGAATTCGGCAACTACGCCCTATTCAAGGCCGGCGAACAGGTGGCGGATGCCCCGGTCTGGCTGGGCAGCGCCGGTGCGGTGCCGCTGTTGATCGAAGATCCCCTGACCATCATCATCCCGCGCAAGGCGCGCCGGGCCATGAAGGTCAGCGTCAATTATCAGGGTCCCCTGCCCGCACCCATCGCCAAGGGCCAGGTGTTGGCGACCTTGCGCATTGAAGCGCCGAACATGACCCCGATCGAGCGGCCCCTGATCGCCGGCGCCGATATCGCCCGCAAGGGTGTGTTTGGCCGCCTGGGCGCGGCGTTGGAGCATCTGTTGTTCGGCGGCGTCTCTAATTGATGCCCTGCCATGGCGGATGATCCCGAAACCCCCTCCGGCCCTATCGCCACCGCCACACTGATCGGCCATGACGGGGCGGAACGGGCCTTTCTTGATACCGCCGCCGCTCAGCGCCTACCGCATGCCTGGCTGCTATCGGGCCCCAGGGGTATTGGCAAAATGACCCTGGCCTACCGCATGGCTCGGTTTCAGCTGTCGCAAGGGGTAAATGGCGGTGGAGATATGTTCGGCGGGCCCGGCAGCCTGCAAATGGCGCCGGAGCATGATGTCTTTCGCCGCATCCTGGCCGGCGGCCATGGCGATCTGCAAGTGATCGAACGGGTATTGAACGAAAAGACCAAGAAAATGCGCGGCGATATCGTGGTCGATCAGATCCGCGCCCTGGGCCGGTTTTTCGCCATGACCTCGGCCGAGGGCGGCTGGCGCGTCGCCATTATCGATGGCGCCGAAGAGATGAACCCGAACGCTGCCAACGCCCTCTTGAAGCTGCTGGAGGAGCCGCCCGAAAACAGCCTGCTGTTGTTGGTCAGCCATGCCGCCGGCCGCCTGCTGCCGACCATCCGCTCGCGCTGCCGTCACCTTGCCTTGCGGCCGTTGGCAGAGGCAGATGCCATGGCCGTGCTGGCACAGCAGGCGCCGGAGATGGACGAGGGCGAGCGCCTGGGCCTGGTCCGCCTGGCCGAGGGCAGCCCCGGCCGCGCCCTGGCCATGGGTGCCGAAGGCGGCCTGCAGACCTATGATGAATTGCTCAAGCTGGTGCGCAACCTGCCGGAGCTGGATTTCACGGCGGTGCATGCCCTGGGCGACCGCCTGAACCGGGTCAGTAACGAGGCCGCCTATCGGGTCTGGATCGATCTGTTGCGGCTGTGGCTGTCGCGTCTGGCCCGTGGCGGTGCCGGGCTGGATGGCATGCGAGACGCGGTGGCGGGCGAGGCGGCCTTGGCTGGCCGCCTGACCGGCGCCGTCGGCCTTGATCGCTGGGTCGAGCTATGGGAAAAGATCGGCGGTTTGGCCATGCGGGCGGAGCGGGTCAATCTGGATCGAAAGCAGGTGGTGCTGAACGCCTTTATGGCGGTACAAAGCACCGCGCGAAATTAGTATTTTTTCAGGTTAGGATTAAAGCGATGGCCGAGGCCAAAGCCTATTACATCACGACGCCGATCTATTACGTCAATGACAAGCCCCATATCGGCCATGCCTACACCACGCTGGCCTGTGACGTGATCGCCCGCTTCATGCGCCTGGATGGCCGCGATGTGATGTTCATGACCGGCACCGACGAGCACGGCCAGAAGGTGGAAAAATCAGCCCAGGCCGCCGGCGTGGAGCCCTTGGCCTTTTGCGACGGCGTTTCCCAGAATTTCCGCGATCTGTCGCCGCTGCTGAATTTCTCCAATGACGGCTTCATCCGTACCACCGAAGAGCGGCACACGGCGGCCTCCCAGGCGATCTGGCAGGCCATGGCGGATAATGGCGATATTTATCTCGATAGCTATGCCGGCTGGTATTCCGTCCGCGACGAGGCCTATTACGCCGAGGACGAACTGACCGACGGTGCCAATGGCGAAAAAATTTCTCCCTTTGGCGCGCCGGTGGAATGGGTCGAAGAGCCGAGCTATTTCTTCCGCCTTTCCCAATGGCAGGACCGCTTGCTGGCCTACTACGATGAAGACCCGGGCCGCATTCTGCCGCAGAGCCGGCGCAACGAGGTCATCAGCTTTGTCAAAAGCGGCCTCAGGGACCTTTCAATCTCGCGCACCTCGTTCAAATGGGGCGTGCCGGTGCCCGGCGATGATGCCCATATCATGTATGTCTGGGTGGATGCTCTGACCAACTATCTGACCGCCGTCGGCTATCCCGATACCGAGGCTGACAGCTTCAAGACCTATTGGCCGGCGGATGTGCACATGGTGGGCAAGGATATCCTGCGCTTCCATGCGGTCTATTGGCCGGCCTTTCTGATGTCCGCCGGTCTGGCCCCGCCCAAGCGGATCTTCGCCCATGGCTGGTGGACCGTGGAAGGCCAGAAGATGTCCAAATCCCTGGGCAATTTCATCCCGCCCCAGGAACTGGTGGACAAATACGGCCTGGATCAAACGCGCTATTTCATGATGCGGGAGTTGCCCTTTGGCAACGACGGCAATTTTTCCCACACGGCGATGGTCAACCGCATGAACAGCGATCTGGCCAATGATTTCGGCAATCTGGCCCAGCGCGTGCTGTCCATGATCAACAAGAATTGCGACGGTGTGGTGCCCACGCCCGCGCTGCTAAGCGTCGATGACGGCGCCCTGCTGGTCACGGCGCGGGAGCTGGTTGATAAAATGCGCGCGGCCATGGACGAACAGGGCATCCATCATGCCCTGGCCGCATTATGGGAGGTTGTGGGCGATGCCAACCGTTATGTGGATGCCCAGGCACCCTGGGGCCTGAAGAAGACCGATCCCGAGCGCATGGCGACGGTGCTGTATGTGCTGGCCGAGGTGATCCGCCATCTGGCCATATTGGCCCAGCCGGTGGTGCCCGATGCGGCGGCAAAAATGTTGGACCAGCTGGCCATTCCAGAGCAGCAGCGCGGCTTCGCTTCTCTGGGCGATCAGGAAATGCTGCTGCCGGGCACGGCGCTGCCGAAACCGCAAGGGGTCTTTCCACGCTACAGCGGCGCGGAGGAGGACGCTTGAGCCTGCTGGTCGACAGTCATTGCCATCTGGACTTTCCCTCTCTGAGCGGCGACCTGGATGGCGTGGTGGCGCGGGCGGCGGCCGCCGGCGTGGGGACGATGGTCACGATCTGCACGCGGGTTGAGCGCTTCGCCGCTATCCTGGCCATTGCCGAGCGTTTCGATAATGTCTACTGCTCGGTCGGTCTGCATCCCCATAGCGCGGCCGAGGAACCTGACCTGAGCGCGGAGCGCCTGATAGAGCTGGCCAGCCATGCCAAGGTGGTGGGGATTGGCGAATCCGGTTTGGATTTCCACTATGATAAGAGCCCGCGCGATATTCAGGCGCAATTGTTTCGCCGCCACATCGCCGCCGCCAGGGAAACCGGCCTGCCCCTGATCGTACATAGCCGGGCCGCCGATGCGGAGATGATCGCCATATTGCGGGATGAAGCGGCCAAGGGGCCGTTCCCCGGCGTTCTGCATTGTTTCTCTTCCGGTCCGGAATTGGCCCGCGCCGCCTTGGAACTTGGATTCTATATCTCGTTCAGCGGCATTCTCACTTTCAAGAACGCCGACGAGGTCCGCGCGGTGGCGCTGGAAACGCCGTTGGAGCGTTTATTGGTGGAAACCGATGCGCCCTATCTGGCGCCCGTGCCTCATCGCGGCAAGGACAACGAACCGGCCTTTGTCGCCAATACGGCCAACAAACTGGCCGAATTGAGGGGCCTAACCAGCCGGCAAATGGCGGAACAGAGCACGGCCAATTTTTTTCGTTTGTTCAGCAAGGCCTCTGTGGCTACGGCGAAAGGCCAAAACATTCCTGTGGCGGAATAAAAGTAAGGGGCGCCCCG
>CAYWYB010000180.1:0-10631 GCA_964462145.1 uncultured Rhodospirillaceae bacterium | reverse complement strand
CTTTTGGGATTTACCGGCGAAGTCCGGGAGCGGGCGGTTGCCTGACTGGCGGGCGCCGGAGCGATCGCGTGTAATGCCGCTAGCACGCGGCCAATGTTACCCTTGGGAGTGTCCTTGGCATCGTTCTTGCCAATGGCTGGTTTATTCTGCGGTTTTGGCAACAGCGTGCGCAATTTCAGGCGATGAGCCAACATAAGGATCAATCTGCCAAGAATTTGGCCCGGTCCGGCAATCCGCATGACAGAATCGCCTGTTCGAAGGTTCGCCGCCAGGTTTGATTTTTCTGTTTTGATCAATACGGCGGGTGTGTCGATCGCTTTTGTTGACGGCGCGGGCGGATTGCCTTTGCTACCGGACGCGTTAGCGCCAAGCCCACCACCGGCATTCTTGAATTGGCCGCGTTGGGGCAGGAATGATGATCCGTGACTACCGCTAATTGAAATCATGCGCATTGATCCCGCCATCCAGATCACGCACACGTTTGCCGTGACGCCATGATGGTTAAGAGTATTCTAGGCATCACATAATAATGAATTGCTGAAATGCTTGGTTAAAAATGGTTAACGCCGGTTAATAATGAACCTGGAACATGCTGCGGCTACTCTTCGATCTCGCACCACACGGGCGTGTGGTCGGACGGGCGTTCCTTGCCCCTTGGGCCGCGGTCAATTTCAACGGCGCCCAGGCGGTCGGCGGCCTGCGGGCTCAACAGTAAATGATCAATGCGCACGCCGTTGTCTTTTTGCCAGGCACCGGCTTGGTAGTCCCAATAACTATACGCGGTGACATCAGGGTGCCGGGCCCGGAAAGCTTCCGTCAGGCCCAGGTACAGTAACTGCCGCCATCTGGCGCGGCTTTCGGGCAGACAGAGCGCATCGATGGCAAAACCAACTGGGTCGTGGCAATCCCGGTCCTCGGGAATGATGTTGTAGTCGCCACCCAGAACCAGGGCCTCTTCATAAGTCAGCAGCTCGCGGGCATGGGCGATCAGGCGCTCCATCCAGGCCAGCTTATAGGGATATTTCTCGCTGTCCGTGGGATTGCCGTTGGGCAGATAGATGGAGGCGACGCGAACTGTATCGATGCTGGCCTCGATATATCGGGCCTGTTCATCCGTCTTGTCGCCGGGCAGGCCCCGTTGCACGTCTTCAATGGGCCGCTTCGACAGGATGGCAACGCCGTTATAGGTCTTTTGCCCGTGTACGGCGGTGTTGTAGCCAAGATCCTCGATGGGTTCGTAAGGGAAGGCCTCGTCCGTGACCTTCAACTCCTGCAACAGGGCGACGTCCGGTTGGGCGTCCGCCAGCCATTCCAGGACACGGGGCAGCCGCGCCTTGATCGAATTCACGTTCCAGGTGGCAATTTTCATGGCCGACATTAAGGCCGGCGCTCTAAATAGCGAATGAGGTGCCGCAGCCGCAGGCAGACGAGGCGTTTGGATTATCGATACGGAAGGCAGCGGCCATCAAATCCTCGACATAGTCGATTTTCGCCCCGCCCAGGAATTGCAGCGAGGTCTCGTCAATCAGCACCACAGCGTCATCCTGTTCGATGATCAGATCGTCGTCATGCACTTCGGAATCAAAGCGGAAGCCATAGCTGAAGCCGGAGCAACCACCGCCCTGAACTTCTATGCGCAGCTTGGCATCCGCGCCTTCCTGCTGCATCAGAAAGGCGATGCGCTTGGCGGCATCACCCGTGACGGTCACACCGCTGCTTGCTGCTTCAGTTTGCGAAATATCAGACATCAACACACCGTATCCCCAAATGGTTAACTGAATGTAAGATGTGGAAACGAAAAGTCAATTGCCCCCCAAGCGGTTCCCACCCTGACCAAATGGGTTTAGGTTGCCGGCCATGGCCAGCTCAGGAAAACTCGCGGCATTCGCAACCCATCCGGATAACAGCCGTGGGCGGCTGTTTGCCGAGCCGGAGAGCTTGACCCGCACGGCCTTTCAGCGCGATCGGGACCGGATTATCCATTCCGCCGCCTTCCGCCGCCTGCAATACAAAACTCAGGTCTTCGTTTATCACGAGGGCGACCATTACCGCACCCGTTTGACCCATTCCCTCGAAGTGGCACAGATCGCCCGTTCGATCTGCCGGGCCCTGGGCCTGAACGAGGATCTGGCCGAGGCCCTGGCTCTGGCGCACGACCTTGGCCACACCCCGTTCGGGCATGCGGGCGAGGATGTGCTGGACGAATTGATGCAGCCTCATGGCGGCTTCGATCACAATGCGCAGGCTCTTCGTGTTATCACCCTGCTGGAACACCGCTATGCGGACTTTCCCGGCCTGAACCTGACCTGGGAAACCCTGGAAGGCACGGTCAAGCACAATGGCCCGGTGCTGGATGATCCGTTGCCTTTGGCTACGGCGGAATATATCGCGGGGCATGATCTGGAGCTGTCGACCTATGCCGGGCCCGAGGCCCAGGTGGCTGCCCTGGCCGACGATATCGCCTATGACAATCACGATATTGATGACGGTTTGCGGGCGGAATTGTTTCCCGCCGACGATCTGGCCCAGGTGCCCCAGGTGGCACCGGTCCTGGCGGAACTGCGGCAGCGCTACAAGGATTTGAGCCGGGAGCAGTTGGCCCATGAATCCGTGCGCCGCCTGATCGGCGTCATGGTCGATGACGTGATCGGGGAAAGCCGGGCCAGATTGACGCGGGCAGGGGCGTCCCGGGTAGAGGAGATTCGCGCCTTGCCCGATGCTGTTATCGCGTTTTCCCCAGCCATGACAACGGCGCAGAGTGATTTGAAACGGTTCCTGTTTGATCAGATGTACCGCCACCCCCGGGTCAACCGGATGACGGAACAGGCCGGTCGGGTTGTCAGGGATTTGTTCGGGCTGTATACGGCGGAACCGGAACATCTACCCCGTCACCGTGGTCCGAACCCACCCGATACGCCGCGCCGGGTGGCGGATTTTATCGCCGGCATGACCGACCGCTTCGCCCTGGAAGAACACCGCCGCCATTTCGTCGACACGACCTGAGGACATAACGAAACAAATGAATCCCTACGCTTACATCCGCGAACAGGTTATCGCCATGGCCGGCGCCCTGGCCGACGACGGTGTCCTGCCCGCCGGCATGGATTTCGCCAATCTGGCCGTCGAGGCGCCGCGTGATCCTTCCCATGGCGATGTGGCGACCAATGCGGCCCTGGTATTGACCAAGCAGGCCAAAATGAAGCCGCGCGATATCGCCGCGCCCCTGGCCGAACGCCTGGCCGGCCTGGAAGTGGTGGAGGCGGCCGAGATCGCCGGCCCCGGATTTATCAATCTGCGTCTTTCGGACGATTTCTGGCGCGCGCGTCTGGGCGATGTGCTTGCCGCCGGGACCGCATATGGCGACAGCAAAATGGCGGCGGGGGAGAAAATCAACGTCGAATATGTCTCCGCCAACCCGACGGGGCCGCTGCATATCGGCCATGTGCGCGGTGCCGTCTATGGTGATGCCCTGGCGACCTTGCTGGCCAAGGTCGGCTATGACGTCTGCAAGGAATATTACATCAACGACGCCGGCGCTCAGGTTGATGTGCTGGCCCGCTCCGTGCATCTGCGTTACCGCGAGGCCTTGGGCGAGGATGTCGGCGAAATACCCGAGGGTATGTATCCCGGCGACTATCTGATCCCCGTGGGCCAGGCCATGGCGAAACGCGACGGCGATAAATGGCGGGATCTGGCGGAGGCCGAATGGCTGGCTGAATTCCGCCGTTTTTCCGTCGATGCCATGATGGATCTGGTGCGCTCCGATCTGGCCTCTCTGGGCATCGAGCAGGAGGTGTTCTTTTCGGAACAGAGCCTGCACCAGGAAGGCGGTATCGATAGCGCCCTGGCCACCTTGCAGGATAAGGATTTGATCTATACCGGCGTGTTGGAGCCGCCCAAGGGCAAGACTCCCGATGATTGGGAGCCCCGGCCCCAAACCCTATTCAAGGCCAGCCAGTTCGGCGACGACGTGGACCGCCCGTTACAGAAATCCGACGGCGCCTGGACCTATTTCGCCGCCGATATCGCCTATCACCACGACAAGGTGGAGCGTGGCTACAAGCAGATGGTCGATGTCTGGGGCGCCGATCATGGCGGTTATATCAAGCGCATGAATGCGGCGGTGCGTGCGCTAAGCAATGATCAGGGGCATCTGGATGTGCGCCTGTGCCAGATGGTACGCCTGCTGCGCGGCGGCGAAGTGGTGCGTATGTCGAAACGGGCCGGCAATTTCGTGACCTTGCGCGAGCTGGTGGACGAAGTCGGCCGCGACGTGGTGCGTTTCATGATGCTGACCCGTAAGAATGACGCACCCCTGGATTTTGATTTCGAAGTGGCCATGGAACAGTCCAAGGATAACCCGGTCTTCTATGTGCAATACGCCCATGCCCGCATTAATTCGGTGCTGCGCCGGGTCGGCGATGAACTGCCTGACTTGCCTGTCGATCCTGAAAGTCTGGCGCGGTGCGACCTTGGCCGCCTGACTGATTCGGCGGAAATGGACCTGATCAAGCAAATGGCGACCTGGCCACGGGCCGTGGAGATCGCTGCTCAGGCCAGGGAGCCGCATAGAATTGCCTTTTATTTGAATGAGTTAGCGTCGGACTTTCATGCACTGTGGAACAAAGGTAACGCCGAGCCGGGACTGCGCTTTATCATGGCGGAAGATGCCGGGACAACCCAGGCGCGTCTGGCCCTGATCCAGGGCGTGGCGTTTGTGTTGGCGTCCGGACTGGCAATCATGGGCGTCGAGCCGGTCGACGCCATGTAACGGCGCAATAGAGACGCATCTGGATAAACGCATCCGGGACGTTTCCACACGGTAACGGGAAGGGGATAGGTCCATGTCGGCTGCGGAGCCAAACGGCGATCTGCCTGATCAGAATATCGACCCCACAGCTGCGCGCGATGGTGATGGTGGCGGCTCGATCCGTCGCTGGGGTCGTTTGGGCGGCATCGGCGCCGCGTTGGGCATGTCGGCGGTCTTTGCGGTGGCGGCTTGGTACGCCTTGCAACGGGGCGATATGCAGCCGGAGGTCGCCGTTGAAGTCCCCCTGGTGAAGGCGGCGGAGGGACCGGTAAAGGAAAAGCCGGAAGATCCCGGCGGCTTGAAAATCCCCAATCAGGACAAATTGGTCTACGAGCGGATTACGCCCAAGCCCCAGACGGCTGTGGCGGAAAAACTAGCACCCGCGCCCGAGGAACCCATCGTCAAGCCGGCGGAAGAACAAAAACCGGCTGATCCTGGTGAAAAATCAGCCGCTAAATCCAGTGCTCCGGCGGCGCCGAAGATCGCCAAACCGGCTGAAAAAGCAGTGGAAGACGCAGCGAAACCGGATGTGAAAGCTGCGCCGAAGCCCAAGGCGGCCATCGCCACGGCCGAAAAGCATGCCGCCCCGCCGGCCATTACCAGCACCGCAGGCAAGACCGAGGGGGCAAAAACAGAGAGCCTGTTGCCCCCGCCGGATAAGCCGGCCAAGGAAGCGGTGAAAGAGGCTGCGCCGCCCGTCAAGGCAGCCGCGCCGGCCAAGGTGGACAAGGTGGCGAAGGAACAGGCGCCCGCCGCGAAGGCCGTGGCCAAAAAGGTTGTTGTTAAAGAGACGGCAGCCAAGAAGCCAACCCCGGCTAAACCTGCCGCTGCAAAGCCCGCCGCGGCCAAGCCCGTCGCCTCAAAGCCCGTCGCCTCAAAGCCTGCTGCTTCGGGCTATCGCATCCAATTTGCCTCCTACCGCAAGGCGGCTCTGGCCAAGAAAGCTTGGCAGCGGTTGAAAAAGGCGCATGGCGATATCCTGGGATCGTTGACGGGCCATACCGCGCGGGCCGATCTGGGCAAGCGCGGCGTCTACTTCCGGTCACAGGCCGGCTTTTTCGGCAATGCGGCCAGCGCCCGGGCGGCCTGTGCCAAACTGAAGGCAAAGAAGCAGGACTGCATTATTGTGCCGCCCAAGAAATAACGCGGCCTTTCGATGACACCGCCGGTACCAATGGCGGCGGTGTTCGGTTGTGTGGGGCCGAACCTCTCGGATGAAGAAGCCGCTTTCTTCAGCGAAAACGACCCTTTGGGCTTTATCCTGTTTGCCCGCAATTGCCAGAACCCGGAACAGATCCGCCGGCTAACGGCTGATCTGCGCGCTGCCGTGGGGCGGCAGGATGCGCCTGTGCTGATGGATCATGAAGGCGGCCGCGTACAACGCTTGGCGCCGCCGCAATGGCGCAAGGTTCCCGCCGCCGCCGCTTTTGGACGCCTGGCCGAGGCCGATCTATCCGCCGCGGTCGAGGCGGCCACCCTGAACGGCCAATTGATGGCCTTGGAACTGGCGGCCATTGGCGTTGATGTCAATTGCGTGCCCTGCCTGGATATCACTGATCCCGCAGGCCATCAGGTGATCGGCGACCGGGCCTTTGCCGCCGACGGGGCAGTGGTGGCACGCCTGGGCCGGGCCCAGGCCGACGGGCTGACGCGGGGTGGTGTGCTGCCGGTAATCAAGCATATGCCGGGACATGGCCGGGCGACGGTGGATAGCCATTTGGAACTGCCGGTGGTCACGGCCAGCCGCGAGGCACTGTCGGGGCATGATTTCCAGCCATTCACCGAACTGGCCGATCTGCCCCTGGGCATGACTGCGCATGTCCTTTACCCGGTCCTGGATGCCGATTACCCGGCGACCCTGTCGAGAAATATTATCGCGCGGGTGATCCGGGGGCTTATCGGATTTGACGGCCTGTTGTTCACCGATGACCTATCCATGCAGGCCTTGGGGGGCGAGATTGGCAAGCGGGCTGCGGACGCCCTGGCGGCGGGCTGTGACGTGGCCTTGCATTGCAATGGCGAAATGGCGGAAATGCAGGCCGTAGCCAGTGCTTGCCGGCCTCTGTCAAAGGATGGGCAACGGCGCTGGCAGCGGGCCCAGGACTGGCGTCAAACAGCGGAATTGCCCCCGTATGATGAGCTTTTGGCGAAATTGGCTGCCTTGCTGAATGAGTGTTAAGCTGTATCTATTTTGGGGTGTGGATAAAGTTACCCACAAGATATTGCGTTAATCAGCTTGGCCGGGGGCGTGGAATGGGTATAATCCCGCCATGGCAGAGAGCAACGATCCCAATACCGACAAGGCCGCCCAAGGAGGCGTAGCGCCGGATAGCGGCGAAGCTTTCGAAGGACCGCCGCCGAACCCGGACATGGCAGCGGGCAAGAGTGACGGCTTCCTGGTCAGCCTGGACGGCTACGAGGGGCCGTTGGATGTGCTGCTGACCTTGTCACGGCAGCAAAAACTGGATTTGACCGGAATTTCCATTCTGGATTTGGCTGAGCAATATCTGACGTTCATTGCCGAGGCCCGGCGTCTCCGCCTGGAGGTGGCAGCTGACTATCTGGTCATGGCGGCCTGGCTGGCCTATTTGAAATCGCGCTTGTTGCTGCCACCGCAGCCCGGCGACGAGGAACCCAGTGGCGAGGAACTGGCGGCCCGCCTGCAACACCAGCTGCAACGCCTGGAAGCCATGCGCGAGGCGGCGGATACCCTGATGCAGCGTGAACGCCTGGGCGTCGATGTCTTTCCCCGTGGCGCGCCCGAAGGCATCACGGTGATCCGCAAATCCCACTATGACTGCAGCGTCTATGATTTGCTGATGGCTTATGTTGGCCAGGTTGACCGCTCCGTCGTGACCTCGATAACACCACGGCCGCCGGCCATTCTTTCGATTGAAGAAGCGGTGCGCCGATTGTCGCTGTTTCTGGGCAACATGCCGGACTGGGCCAGCCTGGAGGCGTTTCTGCCGACGGAATTGAAAGTCGGCATGGAGCTGCGCTCGGCCCTGGCGTCTACCTTTACCGCCTCGTTGGAGCTTGCCAAACAAGGGCGCCTGAACCTGCGCCAGGGTCAGACGTTCGGGCCCATCTATATCAAGGAGGCCAAGGGCTGATGACGGCTGATAATGCATCCACCTCCGGCCCAGCGGAAAATCCGGTAGAAAATCCGGTAGAGAGGCCCAGGGAAGAAGACGAAGCGGGTCACCTGCGCATGGTCGAGGCATTGTTGTTCGCGGCGACCGAACCGTTGGATGAAGCCAGCCTGTCGGCGCGCCTGCCCGAGGGCGCGGATGTGCCTAGCCTGTTGGCGGAGTTGACGGCGCACTATGCCAACCGGGGCGTTAATTTGATGCAGGTGGCTGGAAAATGGGCCATGCGGACGGCGCCTGATCTGCATTTCCTGTTGCAGGAACACCGCCAGCAGATGCGCAAACTGTCCCGCGCCGGCTTGGAGACCCTAGCCATCACCGCCTATCATCAACCCGTGACCCGGGCCGAAATCGAAGAGGTGCGCGGCGTCAGCCTGTCGAAAGGCACCTTGGATTTGCTGATGGAACTGGGCTGGGTGCGTATCCGCGGCCGCCGGCGCACGCCGGGCCGGCCCGTGACCTATGGTACCACCGATGGTTTCTTGGAGCATTTCGGCTTTCAAAACATAAAGGACCTGCCTGGCCTCGACGAATTGAAGGCGGCCGGGCTGTTGGAAGGGCAGGCGCGCACCGATCTTTTGCCCCTGTCCCACAGAGAGCCCGAAGACCCGTTGGAGGAAGGTGACGACGGCAGTCAGGCCACTTTGCCCGAGGCCGGCGAGGTCAAAACCGCCGATGTTGCGGAAGAGCCGGCGCAGTCGGCGGAAATTATAGATATTCAGGGATAAAAGACTCGCCAGCGCGGCGATTTTGCTCGACGAATGGCGGCGCAGGGGCCATATGTTGCCTACATTGCGTCGGCGCGGTGCTTCTGCCATATTGCCGGCGATTTTGGCGGGCGTGACATTGCGCCCCAATATACGGAGTTACACTCATGGGCTTGAGTTTTTGGCAAATCGCGATCGTCGTACTGCTGGTCGTTCTGTTGTTCGGCCGCGGCAAACTGTCGGCGCTGATGGGCGACATGGCAAAGGGTATCAAAAGCTTCAAGGCTGGCATGGCCGAGGAAGAGAAGGTTGTCTCCGCGCCGCAGGAAAGCATTGATGGCGACGATGCCAAACCGGTGCAATCCAGCGCCGCCAAGGACGAGACGGCAAAAAGTTAGGATCTCCGCCTCCGCGCCGCCCCCGGCAGAGATTGCCTGAGGCGTCGGGACGGATGCTGGCACCATGCTGGACATAGGTTGGACCGAAATATTGGTGATCGCCGTGGTGGCGATCGTGGTCATCGGACCCAAGGATTTGCCGCGCACATTGCGGACGGTGGGCCAATGGATTGCCAAGGCCAGGGGTATCACCCGCGACCTGCAAAACAGCGTCAACGACATGATCGCCGAGTCCGAAATTGACGAATTGCGCAAGGCCGGTGAAAGCCTTGGCGAAATCGGTTCCGCCGAAATGATGGGCCCTGATGATTTCAAAATCGATAGCCTGACGGATCAATCCAAGCCCGACAGTGCTGACAACGACTATACCACGCCGCCCGCGACGCCCTTGAAATGGCCCCCCGACGACGAAATAGATGCCAGCGACGAAGAGCTCGCCGACCTGGGCCTTGATATGAGCGGCAATCCGCTAGATAGCGCGCCCGATGCGGCGGCAACGGAAGACGTGGACGACGAGCCGGCAACCAAAAGCGCGGACGCCTAAGCCGTGTCCCAGGACCAAATCGAGACAAACCTGAATAACGTCCACGACGACCTTATCGAGGATGAGGTCGAAGCTGAAAAGATGCCCCTGATCCAGCACCTGGTGGAACTGCGCAATCGTCTGCTCTGGTCCATCGGCGCGTTGGTTATCGGCTTTGTGCTTTGCTATCTGGTGGCCGAGGAAATTTACGAATTTCTGGTCCAGCCCCTGGCCGATGTGATGGAAGGGGAAGAAGGCCGGCGTCTGATCTATACCGGCCTGCACGAGGCATTCTTTACTTATCTGAAGGTGGCCTTTTTCGGCTCCGTCTGCATAACCTTCCCTATCGTGGCGGGGCAGATCTGGGCCTTCGTCGCGCCCGGTCTGTACAAGCATGAGCGCAAGGCTTTCCTGCCGTTTCTGTTGGCGACGCCCGTATTGTTCCTGTTGGGCGCCTCGCTGGTCTACTACCTGATCTTTCCGCTGGCCTTTCAGTTCTTCAAGGGCTTCGAGACCGCCGGCGGCCTTGGCACCCTGGCCATTCAGATGGAGCCCAAGGTCAACGAGTATCTCTCGTTGGTGATGAAATTGATCTTCGCCTTTGGCCTGTCGTTTCAGTTGCCGGTAATCCTGATGCTGATGGCGCGGGCCGGCATGGTGACGTCGAAGGGCCTGGCGGCGAAACGCAAATACGCAGTGGTCATCACCTTTGCCGCCGCCGCGATCTTAACTCCCCCCGATGTGATCAGCCAGATCGGCCTGGGCGTGCCGATCCTGCTGCTCTATGAGGTTTCCATCTTCGGTGCCCGCATGGTCGAGAAAAAGCGCGCCGAACGGGAGGCCGCCGAAGAGATCTAGAACGGTACTTCATAGCGGCCTTGCAGGGAGATGCTTGACGGATAATCTCTCCTCTGTTGTATTTGCTTGACATAAAAACAAGCATTAGGCGGAGGGCATCATGAGCGATTTTACTGAATTCAAGGACGTGGAATGTCCGTCATCAAAACATTTGGGACATTTGATCCTGTTTCCAATGGGAGGATC
>CAYWYB010000179.1:0-10645 GCA_964462145.1 uncultured Rhodospirillaceae bacterium | reverse complement strand
CGGCCTGAACACCTTGGTCTCGCTGGTTGGTCCGGCCATGGCCAAGGAGATATTCTTTACCGCCCGGCGCTTCAGCGCAGAAGAGGCCCTGGGTATAGGCCTGGTCAACCGCGTGGTGCCCGTAGATCAATTGGAAACGGTGGTTAACGAATACACCACCATGATCAAGGAAAACGCACCCCTGACCATCCGCGCCGCCAAGGCCACGGTCAAGGAGGTCCTGAAGGACCCGGACAAGCGCGACCTGGTGGCGTTGGATGCGATGATCAAAAGCTGTTTCGACAGCGAGGATTTCACCGAGGGCCGCACTGCCTTCATGGAAAAGCGCAAACCCAACTTCAAGGGCAGATAGGCGCTTAGTGAAGACTATTTCAGTAAATTGAGTAGAAAGAGGAGAGAATATCATGGGAACGCTTGACGGACGGGTGGCGATTGTCACCGGATCGGGCCGGGGTATTGGCCGCGAGGTCGCCCTGCAGCTGGCTGAACTGGGCGCCAAGGTCGTGGTCAACGATCTGGATGCCGGCCCGGCGGATGAGGTCGTGGCCGAGATCAAGGCCGCCGGCGGCGAGGCCGTGGCCTGCGCCGGCTCGGTGACCGAGGCCGGCTTTGCGCAACGTTTCGTGGGCACCGCCATCGATACCTATGGTGATCTGCATATCATCATCAACAATGCCGGCTATACCTGGGATTCCGTGATCCAGAAGATGACCGAGGAACAGTTCGACGCCCTGATCGACGTGCATCTGAAAGCGCCCTGGCGGATTTTGAAAGAGGCGGCGGAATTCATACGCGTCAAATCCAAGGGCGAGGCCCAGGAGGGTAACCTCATCGTGCGCAAGGTGGTCAATATCTCGTCGATCTCCGGCACCCGGGGCAATGCGGGGCAGACCAACTATTCCTCCGCCAAGGCCGCCGTGGTGGGCCTGTCGAAAACCCTGGCCAAGGAATGGGGCCGCTATAACGTCGCCGTCAACTCCGTCGCCTTTGGCTTTGTCGAAACGCGTCTGACGGAAGCCACGGACGAGAAAAAGCTGATCGAGATCGAGGGCAAGGAAATTCCCGTCGGCGTGCCGGTGCAAAACGTCGCCGCCGCCAAGATGATGATCCCCATGGGCCGGGCCGGTACGCCGACCGAGGCCGCCGGCGCCGTTGTCGCCCTGTGCCTGCCGCAATCGGACTATATCAGCGGTCAGATGATCGAAGTGACTGGCGGATTTTAAGGCGGGCTGTAGGAAGGAATAACGCGATGAGCGATCTCTTGATCGAACGTGAGGACGGCCTGTTGTCGTTGACCCTGAACCGGCCGGAGCAGATGAATGCCATGTCGGCTGAAATGGTGCAGGGCGCGGCGGCGGCGGTGATGGATGTGGTGGAGAACAAATCCGCCCGCGCCATCCTGTTGACCGGGGCTGGGCGCGGGTTCTGCGCCGGCGCGGATCTTTCGGGCGGCGGCCTGACCGATGCGCGCGAATCCATCGAGGGGCGCATGATGGCGGGCATCAACCGCCTGATCCTGGCCATCCGCGAGGTGCCGGTGCCGGTGGTCGTGGCCCTGAATGGAGCCGCGGCGGGGGCGGGTTGCGGCCTGGCTCTGGCCGGCGACATGATCATCGCGGGTCAGTCGGGCAAGCTGTTGACCGCCTTTGCCCGCATCGGCGCGGTGTTGGATGGGGGCATGTCCTGGTCCCTGACCAACAAACTGGGCCCGGCCCGGGCCATGGGCATGGCCATGCTGGCGGACCGGCCCATTGATGCCCAGACCGCCAAGGATTGGGGCCTAGTCTGGGACGTGGTGGAAGACGATGCCCTGATGGACGAGGCCACGAAAATGGCCCGGCGTTTCGCCGCCGGCCCCACCGTGGCCCTGGGCCTGATCAAACGGCAGATCGCCCTGGCGCAAACCGGCTCCATGGCCGATGCCCTAAGGTTCGAGGCCGCCTGCCAGGGCCAAGCCTTCAAAACCGACGATTTCCCCGAAGGCGTCGCCGCCTTTCAGGAAAAGCGCAAGGCGAATTTCGAGGGACGCTAAGTTAGCCGCGCCAGCAGCCGCCACCACATTTCGGCGCGTGGAACCAGGGATGATATCAGCGCATATTCATCCAGCGTATGGGCGCCGGCGCCGTCGGCGCCCATGCCGTCCAGGGTCGGGATATTCATGGCGGCGGTGAAGTTGCCGTCGCTGCCGCCCCCCGTGGTGACCGTGGTCTGCAGATCCAGGTCAACTTCGAGGGCGCATTCCCGTGCCACCTGGAACAGATCCATGGCGGCGTCCGATGCTTCATAGGGCGGGCGGTTTATTTCGCCTTCGACGATCAACTCCACGTCCGGGTCGGAAGACCGCAGAGCGAAAATTCGAGCCAAATACTCTTCACCCTGTTCCGGCGTCAGCACACGCATGTCCAATTCGATGCTGCATTCTCGCGGCACCACATTGACGGCGGTGCCGCCCTTGATCTGACCCACATTGAAGGTCACGCCCTTGTCATAGTCGGTCATGGCCTCGATCTCGGTAATGACGCGGGCCATTTCCTTGATCGACGAGCGGCCCTCTTCATGTTTGGAGCCGGAATGGGAGGGGCGGCCAATGGTTTTCAGATCGAAGCGGCCAACGCCCTTGCGGCTGACCACCAGCTTGCCGCCATCGCGGGCCGGTTCCGTCACCAGCACATATTTTGCCTTGGCCGCCGCTGCCTCGATCAGGCGCCTGCTATAGGGGCTGCCGATTTCTTCTTCCGGCACATACATGAAAGTGACCGGCAGTTTTGGCGTCAACCCGCTTCGGTGCAGGTGACGGGCGGCGTAATGCGCGATGAAGGCGCCGCCTTTCATGTCATAGACACCGGGACCATAGAGCTTATCGCCTTCGATGCGAATTTTGTTCTCGCCCATGGCCGTGCCGATGGGATGAACGGTGTCGATATGGCTGAGGACCAGAATTCCCGGCCCGTCCTCCTGTCCGTTGATATGGGCGCAGAGCGTGTCGCCGAAGCCCTGTTCGCCTGGGTGGCGCTCGATCTTGGCATCAATGGTTTCGAACTGCACCTGGATCAGGTCGGCCAGGCGATTGACTGCCTCCGCCTCATAGGTTGGCGTTTCGTGGCTGATCCATTCGATCACGCCGTCAACCAGTTCCTGTTGATCAATATGCAGTTGGTTCGAATTTGGGGATTGCTCTTGTTCGGACATGAAATACAAATCTCGCTAAATCTTGTCGGGGTGCCGCCCGCTCAGGGCGCGGCACGCACCGGTGTTTCGAAAAGCTCTTCCAATTCCGCGCCAACGTCCTTCGGCGCAAATTTTAGCAGCGACTTTAACGTTATCGACTGCATTGTGGCGCGGGTTAAATCATCGATTTCGGCGCGAACGTTGTCCAGGGCCTGGCTGATGGGGGTGGTGATGACGGCTTCGTCATCTTCCACGCCCTGGCTGTCGGGCTCGAATAATTCCATTACGTCCCACAGGGTTATGCGCCTGACATTGCCGCTGAAGCGATAGCCGCCACCGACGCCACGGACAGATTGGATTAGGCCGGCGCGGACCAGGCGGCGCATGACCTTAGCCAAATGATGGGCCGAGATGCCGTAACGGGCGGCGATGTCGGCGGTGGACATCTGGCGCTCCGGATCGGCGGCCAGCTCCAACACGGCGTACAGGGCGAATTGCGTGGATTTTTGCAGGCGCATGGTTCAGCCCCGCTCCAGACTTTTTTCCAACTCCATGTACGGCCCCGCCGTCATACCCTGGCTGCGGAAAAAGGAGAGGTTCAGGCCGTCATTGCGGGAGACCATGGTGCGCACCGTGCCGACGCCGTTCTGTTGGAAGCGCTGGCAGATCGCTTCCAGCAGGCCGCTGCCGACACCACCTTCCCGGCAGTCGGGGCTGACGTTGACGGCGAAGACCCAGCCGCAGGGCGGCGAGCCAAATTCCCAGGTGCGGATTTCGCCGACGATGAAGCCAACCATTTCGCCGGCCAGGTCCGAGATCAGGAAATAGCGTCCGAAATGATCTTCCGTGACATAGGCCTGAAACATTTCCCGCCAATAATCCGGCTTGGCCAGGCCAGTGTGGATTTCATCCAGCCGGATCACCGCATCGAGATCAGCGGCGACGGCGTCGCGGATACTCTTGGCTGGTTCGCTCATGGCTGAACCGGTGGATCATCGTCCACGTCCCAGTCCTGATCCGGTTCGGGATAGCGTTGCAGCCATTCCTGAACCAGGGCGACATGTTCGGCTTCCTCCACCACGAACTCCTCGGCCAGGGCGCGCAGGTCGTCCGTGGGTGCCTGAGTGACAACATCCATATAGAACGCCAGGGCGCGGTTCTCCGCCGCCAGGGCCAGGGTCAGGGCCTGATGGGGTCCCATCAGATAGTGCATGTCGCCGAACGGGATCGCTTCCGGGCTTTCCAGATTGCCCCAGGCATAGTCAGCGGCGGCCATGGGCGTGTTCGCCGCGCCGTGCTCCTGGCTCAGTTCGGCGGCGTGCTTGGCTTCGATCTCGGCCAGCTTGGCGAAAAGATCACCGACCTCGGTGTTGTTGCAGCCGTACATTTGATCGGCCAGATCCTGATAGCGCTCCGCCGCCTCGTTCTCGATGGCGTAGGCATGGGCCAGCAAGGTCTCGCGGTCGCTAGGTCTTACCGGCGCTTTCATGGCAGGAACTCCGCTTCGAAATCAACATTCGCCGTATCATCCGGCTTGAAAGCGGGTTGATAGGGCGCACGCTTGCCGCGGTATAAAATGCCTGTGTTGAAGCCATCGTCAGTCAGCACCCGGCGCGCGGCCCGGGCCCGGTCGTCGGTTGGATCGACCGAGGCGGGATGCACCTGCTTGGCCCATTCGCGCTCTTCCGGTCGGAATGTGACACAGGGGCTGAGAATTTCGATCAGGGAAAAGCCCGGATGGTTGATCGCCTCGACGATGGTTTGCGCCGTGCCCTTGGGATCGCCGGAAAATGTCCGGGCGACGAAATTGGCGCCCGCCGCCAGGGCGATGACCAGGGGATGGAAAGGGCTGAGACCGGTTCCGCCTGGCACCAGGGCGCTGTCCCATTCAGGCGGCGTGGTGGGTGACGGCTGGCCCTTGGTCATGCCATAGACCTGGTTGTCCATGACAATATAGGTCAGATCCACGTTGCGCCGGCAGGCATGCATGAAGTGATTGCCGCCGATGGAATAACCGTCGCCATCGCCGCCCGTGGCGATGACTAGCAGATCGGGCCGGCTCAATTTCAGACCCGTGGCCAGAGGCAAGGCCCGGCCATGCACGCCGTGAAAGCCATAACACGAAGTATAGGCAGGCACGCGAGAGGAGCAGCCGATGCCGGAGATCACCGCGACTTCCTCCGGCGGGCGGCCAACTTCGGCCATGGCCATGGTGATGGCCATCAGGATGGAAAAATCGCCGCAGCCGGGGCACCAGACCGGCTTCAGATCGGATTTATAATCCCGCGCCGTCAGGGCGCATGCGGTCTCTGCCGTCATGACAGCCACTCCTCAAGCTTGGCGGCGATCTCCGCCGCCTTAAACGGTTGCGGGCCGGGCCGGGCATATAGATCGGCCATGGCGGGCAGATCAAACTGCGCCTTCAGGTGGCCAAAGAACTGCGCCATCTGGCTTTGTTCGATGACCAGGATCTGTTCGCAACCTGTTAATGCTTCGGCCAGGGCTTCCGGTTGGGCCGGGCTGATCAGACGCAGGGAGATCAAACGCAGGCGTTTGCCGTCGGGATCCAGGCGCCGCATGGCCTCGCGGACCGGGCCGGTGGTGGAGCCCCAGGTGATGATGGCGGCGGGGCCATCGCCTTCGATCTGGGCCCAATGGTCGCCATAGTCAAAGTCCATGACCTTGCGCAGGCGTTTGTCCAATTGCTGGTTATGGTCCGCCACGCCCGAGGACGGCCTGCCGCTTTCGGCATGTTCCAGGCCGTCGGCGGTATATTGCCCGCCCGGTGTGCCCGGCAGGGCCATGGGCGAGATGCCCGAAGCCGTCAGGGCATAGCGCTGGTAATCCTCGCCCGGCGCCTCGGCGACCTCCCGTCGCGTGGCGAAGGCCAGCTCGGCCGGTTTCTCAACAATGCCCAAGGCCTGGCCGAAGGATTGATCGGACAGCATGATGGCGGGCACCTGCATGGATTCAGCCAGATGTGTCGACCATTGCGCCGTGAACAGGCAGTCGGAAATGGAGTTCGGCGCGGTAACGACGTGGGGCGCATCGCCGTGCAGGCCATAGACCGCGATGTTCAGATCGGATTGTTCGGATTTGGTCGGAATGCCCGTCGAAGGCCCACCGCGCATGACATCGATCACCAGCATGGGGATTTCCGCCGCCACGGCCAAGCCGATGGATTCGCTCATCAGGGCCAGGCCGGGGCCGGAGGTCGCGGTCAGCACGGCGGAACCGCCGAAGGAGCCGCCGATGATCATGTTGATGGAGGCCAGTTCATCCTCGGCCTGGACCAGCAGGCCGCCGGCCTTTTGTAGTCGCGGCGCCAGCCATTCCAGAATTTCCGTGGCCGGGGTGATGGGATAGGCGGCGGCGAAGCGCACGCCGCCGCGCATGGCGCCATAACCCGCCGCCTGATTGCCGGAGATGATCCAGCGCGCGGCCTCCTTCGGGGGCAGGGCCAGTTTCGCCAGGTTGAAATTGGCGGCCTCGTCATAGCCAAGGTCCAGTGCCGCCAGGCCCTGGGACATGGCGGCCTCGCCCTTTTTCTCCAGCCGCTCGCCGATCAGGGCAGCGACCGCATCCCGGGGCAGCCCGATGGCGCCAGCCACTGTACCCAAGGCGACCATGTTGGGCCGGGTACCTTTGTGCGACCGCGTAATGGTCTTGAGATTAATCTCTTCCAGCCGGGGCGCCGGCTTCGTCACGATGGCGGGCAGCGCCGCCCCGGCTTCGCCCGATATCACCAGTGTATCGGCGCCAAGCAGCAGTTCGCCGGCGAAGCGTTCGGCATTTTTCCAATCGATGGCGAACAGCAGATCGACCCGGTCGCCCTGGATCTCAACCGGGTTCGTCGACAAGGTGACAAAGGCCGCTGCCTCGCCGCCACGGATCTGAGGGCCGAAGGACTTGGTCATCAGGCCGTAATAGCCCGCCCGCGCCGCCGCCCGCAGCAGGATTTCCGCCGCCGTCATCACGCCGGAGCCGCCACTGCCCAGCATGACAATGCTGATTGCATCCGTCCGTGACGCCGCCGCCTTGGCATCTGGGGCGGCTGGCCGGTCCAGGCTGGTTTCAATCTGGTTCATCGAAGCTCCTCCATACGTTTTAGGCTTGACGGCTAAAACCGTATTGTGGTACTTGAATACCATATTAGCTGATCCAAACAGATCTAGTCAATTGCTTTTTGGGGTCTTTTTGGGGTTTTGGGGACCTCAAGAGCAGGTTTTTAGGGGGATAAGGCAAAGTCAGGGGAAGACGAAGAGGTCATGTTTTTTTATTGGGAGAGCATCCAAAATGACCGTGCAAGAAATTGTCGACCGCTGCCAGGCTCTATTCGATGACCTGGATTTCAACGCCGTTAAGGATTGGAAAGCCGCCAATCCCGGAGGCAAGGCCATCGGCTATCTGCCGATCTATGTGCCGCGCGAGATCATCCATGCCGCCGGCATGCTGCCCGTAGGCATATTCGGCGGCGGCGACCAGTTGGAAGTGATCCACGGCGATGCCTACTATCAAAGCTACATTTGCCGTATTCCGCGTTCAACGATCGAGCTGGGCCTGACCGGGCGCCTCGATAGCCTGGACGGCATGCTGTTTCCCTCCATCTGCGATGTGATCCGCAATCTCTCCGGCATGTGGCAGCTGTTGTTCAAGGACAAGTACGTCAAATATTTCGATGTACCGCAAACCTACAAGGACGACATCGGCGGCGCCTTCTATATCCACGAGATGCAAACCCTGCGCGAGGATCTGGGCAAGCTGGCCGGGCGCGAGATCACCGACGAAGATATACAGAACTCCATCGCGGTCTATAACGAGAACCGCCGGGTCATCAACGAAGTCTATCAGCTGCGCGCCAAGCAGCCCTGGCAGGCGCCCACGTCCGAGATTTATCTTCTGTTGCGCGCTGGCATGGTGTTGCCGGTGGAGGAACATACCCAATTGCTGCGCGACTATCTCGCCGCGGCGGCGGCCGAGGACCGGCCCCGGCGCGATAACTGCCGGGTGGTGGTCAACGGCGTGTTCTGCGAACAGCCGCCGCTTGGTCTGATCAAGTCCCTGGAGATGGCCGGCTGTTATGTGGTGGACGATGACTTCCTGCTGATCACCCGCTGGCTGATCGACGATGTGCCGACCACGGGCGATCCCATGGACAATCTGTCGAAAGCCTTCCTGCATCATTCCGCCGCGACCTCGGCCAAATTCGAGCCGGACAAGGCCGATAAAGGCAAGTTCCTGATCAACCAGGTGCGCAACAGCGGCGCCGAGGGCGTGGTCTTTGCAGCACCCAGCTTCTGCGACCCCGCCCTGCTGGACCGGCCCATGCTGCAGGAGGCCCTGAACCGGGACGATATTCCCTTCACCGCCTTCAAGTACGCCGAGAATACCGGACAGATGCAGGCGATCCGCGAACAGGCGGGCACCTTCGCCGATTCAATCAAACTATGGAGCGCATGATGAATACTGCCGCCCCCAGAAAACCCTCCACCGAGGTGATCAAAGAAGCTTCCATGCTGAAGCAGAAGGTGATGATCGACGAAAACTTCACCAAGTTGTCCACCGCCAACGAAGAGGGGCGCAAGGTCGTCTCCACCTTCGTGCCGGGCAATTTGAATGAATTGCTGATGTGCTTTGATCTGGACCGCAATTTTCCAGAGATCAACGCCCTGCAAAACGGCATGCGTAAGAAATCAGGACGCCTGATCATGGAGGCCGAACGCAACGGCCAGTCTGAAGATGTCTGCACCTACGTCAAATCCGACCTGGGCATGATCGAACAAGGCAATATCGGTCCAACGGGCGAAAAGCTGCCCGACCCGGACGTCCTGTTGCTGTCCTACACCGGCTGTTTCACCTTCATGAAATGGTTCGAGCTGGTGCGGGAGCGTTACGATTGCGAAACGATCATGTTGCATGTGCCCTATCAGGCCGATGGCTCGATCACCCAGAACATGCGCGACTATGTGGTCAAGCAGTTGAAGGACGACGTGATTCCTACGCTGGAGCGGGTCAGCGGCGTCAAGTTCGACATCGACCGTTTGCGGCAGTACCTCAGGCAATCACAGAAGGCCGAGGATGATCTGGTCTGGATTCTTCAAGCGGCCAAGAACAAGCCCTCCCCCATCGACGCCTTCTTTGGCGGTGTCTATTACATCGGGCCGATCTTTACCGCGTTCCGCGGCACCGAGGCGGCGACGGAATACTACCAGACACTGCGCGGCGAGATCGAACAACGCATGGCCGCAGGTCTGGGCCCGGTCACGCCGGAAGGTGATTTCGGCAAGGAGAAATTCCGCCTCGTCGTGGAAGGCACGCCGAACTACACCAATTTCCGCGAATTCTGGAAAATGTTCTATGACGAAGGCGCCGTCGTGGTCGCCTCCACCTACACCAAGGTCGGCGGTGTCTATGATCTTGGCTTCCGCCATGACCCGGACAATCCACTGGAATCCCTGGCTGACTATTGCCTTGGTTGTTACACCAACCTAAGCCTGCCGGCACGGATCAAGATGCTGAGCAACTATATCGAGGATTATCAGGCCGACGGTCTGCTGGTCAATTCCGTGAAAAGCTGCAACAGCTTCTCGGCCGGGCAGCTGCTGATGCTGCGCGAGATTGAAAAACGCACCGGCAAGCCAGGCGCCTTTATCGAGACCGATCTGGTCGATCCGCGCTATTTCTCCGCCGCCAACGTCAAAAACCGGATGGAGAGTTACTTCCAGATGCTGGAACAGAAGAACGCCACCCAGGCGGCCTAGAGGAATTTTCGTTCACCGCAAGGTGAACGGTTCAATTGCTCTAACTTAAGGATCGAGGATTTTATCATGGAAACTTTTATCGGTATCGACCTGGGTTCCACCACCACCAAGGCGGTGGTGATGGACGAAAGCCAGCAGGTTCTGGGACGGGGTATCACCAATTCCCGCTCCAACTACGACGTCGCGGCGGAAGTCGCGAAACAGGAAGCGTTGCTGAACGCCCGCTTTCATCTGTTCCGCCAGACCCTGGATGGGGTTTCGGCCCTGGATGGGCGGCTGGACGATTTCCTCGACCAATTGGTGCGGGATTTTCGGCTGGAGCAATTTCTGGAACAGTTGGTGGATCTGGAGCAGACCTGCATCGCCAACGCCGATCCGGAACGCTTCGGCGGTGAGACGGACGCCCTGCATGAAGCCCTGGCTGAGGTGTTCCGCCGCCTGAATAAGGAGGCGCCGGAACAATTCGCACCGGGTGCCCAGCGCAAGTCGGATTTTTTCCGCGACATCGCCGGCTCCCGCTATCTGGCGGTGGGCGAGGCCGTGGCGACCGAAAGTGATCTCTCCTTCGATCATGTCCTCAACGTTTATGACCGCTCCATCATTGATGTGGAGAACCGCATCTCGGAAGAAAGTCTCTCCGACAAGCTGCTCCGCGCCCTGGACCGCACCTTCGCCGCCTACGATGATTTGTCGGCGGCCTCCGATGCGGTGCATGC
>CAYWYB010000178.1:0-10670 GCA_964462145.1 uncultured Rhodospirillaceae bacterium | reverse complement strand
ATCCTCCCTTATGAAAACCCCTCAATATGTCCCAGGGGCGCTGACGTCAGACATCGGCGCCTTCATCGGCGGTCGCGACTGACGGAGCGACAAAGGTGAAGCCAATAATTGCCGCGGTTGCGGCTATGCGGTGAATTGATCTCAATATTTCAGACACGGGACAACTCCAAACGGCTACGCCGTCAGTTTTTCACCGCCCTCTTTCCACCTATACATGCTTGCGCAATTCTTAGTGTGGAACTTATCATCATTCAACCATAGTATAGGTTAACAAATCGTTAACGTGTTGAATTTATTACATTGTAAAAATGATCGCAATTGATTTATTAATAGATCATTATGGTTGCAGACGCATTTGTTTGCTTTTCGGCTGAGGGACCGATGTTTCATTCATGATTGTGGCAACTCACCAATGGATGGGCATTCAGTGCCGCTCCGCAATTCACTCCATCATATTGGCCATGGCGGCGGTGGCTATATTATCCACCGACGTTGCCGCCCAGGAGGGCTCCAGCGGCACTCGGACAAGCGCCCCATCAGTCCTGGAACAACGCGTCAAACCGGCCCCAAAGGCGCCACATGACGCCGCTATCCCATTGCCAAAACCGGAAATCCAGCCGGAGTCCACAGAGACCACCGGTATTGTTCTTTCCGGCGTGCAGATCGCGGGCGCCACGATCTATTCCGAGTCCGAACTGGCCGTAATATACGAGCCCTATTTGGGCCGGCAAATGACCGTGGCCGAGATTGAGGAGATCGTCGCCGCGATCACCGCCAAGTATCATGGCGACGGCTACATCCTGTCCCGCGCCATTGCGCGGCCTCAGGATCTGGATTTCGGCATCCTGTATCTCGATGTGATCGAGGGTTACATAGAACGGGTTGTCTTCGAGGGGCCGATGCAGGCGCGTAAAAGCCTGCTGCTGCAATTCGCCGAAAAGCTGAAAGCCAACCGTCCACTGACCCAGTCGACGCTGGAACGATACGTCATGTTGATGAGTGATCTGCCGGGGCTCAATGCCCGTCCAAGCCTGCAGGCCCTGGACGAGACACCGGGTTCGGCAACGCCCGGCGCCCATGAATTGATACTGCGCTTGAGCCATGACGCGTTCCAAGGTTACGCCAGTGTCGACAACAAAAGCACCCGCGTCGTGGGCCGGCACATAACGCAGCTCAGCGGTAATTTCAATTCCCTATTCGGGCAGTATGGACGCACGGCGCTGTATGGCTACACGGTGCCCGATGATAACCGGGAGCTGCTGTTCCTTGAGGGTCTGCAGGAATTTACCGTGAATTCCGAAGGTACGCTTGTCGGCATTGACGGCTGGCACAGCGTCAGTGAATCGGGAGAAGCGGACAAACCTCTTGATCTGGACAGTTACGACACCCGCGTGGCGGTCTATCTGGTCCAGCCGGTTATCAGGGGGCAACGGCGCTCGTTATTTGTGACCGGTACCTTTGAATACCGCGACACGGTGGAAACCTTCGCCGGCGTCAACAATTTTGACGATCGCATCCGCTCGGTGCGCTTGACCGCGCGGGGCTTCATCGCCGATGACTGGGATGGTGAAAACGTCATAATCGCCACCGCCAGCCAGGGCTTGGATATTTTAGATGCATCCGACAACGATGCCGCCAATCTGTCGCGCAACGGCGGCAAGGTCAACTATGCCAAGATAGAGGCGTACTATACCCGCTATCAAGATCTGCCCGGACCCTGGTCGGCCGAACTTGGCCTGAAGGGACAACTAACCTCGGACGGCGCGCTGTCGGTCGAGGAATTCCGCATTGGCGGCAGCAACTTCGGACGGGCCTATGATCCCTCGGAAATCTCAGGCGACCACGGCGCCGCCGGATATCTCGAGATGCAGCGCACCCTTGCCGCCAATAATGCGTTTTTCCTCAACACCCAGATTTACGCATTTTATGATCTGGGGGCGGCCTGGAATGACGATCCCATATTCGGCACATTCAAGACGTCCATCGCCTCTGGCGGTTTTAGCATGCGCACATTGCTGCCGAACCAGGTGCGCTTCAACCTGGAGCTGGCAAAGCCCCTGACCGAACCGGTTTTCGCCGAAGGCGCCCAGGGCGAATTCATGCGCTTTTTCTTTGGCCTGAATGTGGAATTTTAGGATACACCTCGGCGACAGTTCGATTTGCAGAGGTATCTGATGAGCAAGACACAATGAACGGGGATATTGCCGCGCCCCGCAACCTGCCGGATTTCACTGGTCTGGATTTGGCTTTCGACATTATCGACAGCCACCACCATCTGTTCGATTTGCAGGCGGTGTACTATCCCTGGCTGACCGATCACCAGGAGGAAAATTTCCTGCTGGGGAATTATGATGCACTGAAACGGAATTACAGCCCCGCCGATCTTCGCCGCGACATGGCCGAACTGCGCGTGGTCAAGACCGTGCATGTGGAGGCGGAGGCTGACCGCGATGGCCAGGTTGAAGAGACCCGCTGGCTGACCGGGGTGATGGCCGAGCACGGTTTGCCCGATGCCATTGTGGCCCATGCCTGGCTGAACCGCGACAACAGCGCCGAGGTACTGGCGGCCCAGGCGGCCTTTCCCGCCGTGCGCGGCATCCGCAGCAAACCCCGCACATCAGCCACCGCCGCCACGCGCGATGATGTTCGCGGCCTGTCCGCCTCTCTGCAGGACCCAACCTGGCGCCTCGGCCTGGGCCGGCTGCGCCAACACGGCCTGTCCTGGGATCTGCGAGTGCCGTTTTGGCATCTGGCCGAGGCGGCGGAGGTCTGTGCCCTGTATCCTGACCTGGCCATCGTCACCGAACATACGGGCCTGGCCTGGGACCGCAGCGAGGAAGGCCTGGAGGAATGGCGCCGCGGCATGACCGCCCTGGCGGCAATGGAGCATGTGCACCTGAAGATATCGGAGCTGGGCCTGGCCGGCGCGCCCTGGGACTATGATGACAACCGGCGCCTGGTGCGCGAGGCGATCGAGATCTTTGGCTTTGAACGCTGCATGTTCGCCTCCAACTTCCCCGTGGCCGGCCTGCGCATCGGCTATGTGGAGCAGGTCAGCGCCATCGCCCATATGATCCGGGATTGCTCCACCGCCGAACGCGGCGCCTTGTTCCATGACACCGCGAAACGTTTCTACCGCTTGTAGCAGCCCGCCGAAATTACGGGACAGGCAACACGGCAGCGGCTCTATGATCTGTGACTATCCAGGTAGATCCGGACTTTTTCCAGGAACGGCAGGGCGGATGCGAAGTCCTCTTCTGACAGTTCCTGCAAGAGCTCGGCCAGCAGCGGGCTGACACCGTCAATGCAGCGCAGACGCATATCGCGTCCGGCATCGGTGATGCTGACCAGCTTTGCCCGCCCATCATCGGGATCGGGGCTGACCCGTATCAGGTCGCGTTCTTCCAGACGCTGCAGGGTATTGGTCATGGCGCCTTTGGTGACCTGGAAGGCGCTGGCCAGCCGCGCCGGGCTCCATTCGCCTCCCAGCCTTACCAGATGGTTCAAGACGCCGAACTGAGGCATCTTCAGGCCGTTGGGCAGGTTGCGCTCCAACTGAGTGCGCGCCAGCTGCTCGATAATGCCAATTTCGTTGAAGAACCTGAAGGCAACGGGGTCTTCAATGGGATCTTCGGCCGGCCTCTTTTTGGGTTTCGCCATTAACTCTCCCTCATTCTTGTCGCCAGCGCCCAGCGCGGGGCCGGTCCCACGTCCTTGGCGTAGCCAAGCCGCGCCAGCATCTGCACCCTCTCGCCCGGCTGTCTCGCCAGCCAATTATGGATGGTCTTGAAATTGGGCGCCATGGCGGAATACTCCTGCAGGGCCTGGCTCATGGGTTGCATGGCCAGGCCATCGGCGGTGATTTGCAACGCCGTGCGCATATAGGCGCGGCCCGCCGCGATTTGCGCCGTACGGCTGTTGCCGGCAGTCGTGATCCAGACAAAGCCCATGGCGGACATGGCTGCCTTGTCCGACATTTCAAGGCCGATCCGATAGGCGCTGGAGCTTGGATCAGCCAGGGTCTCGCGGTTCAGAACGCCGGCCAGGCTCAGGGTTTCAAGAAATGCGCCGCCCAACGAAATGCCGTCTGGGTTGGCCTCGATCTCCCGCCGCCCTATGCGCATCAGATCAATACTCTCCTGATAGGCTTCCGGTGTCGCGAATTCGATCCGCATGGCATCCCTGGTCAGGGCCCGGAGGTCCGCCAACAACTTGCCGCCGTTTACCGAGCCGATCTGAACAGCGGTGCTTTCCATGTTTAAGCGCCGGAGCGGGCCGTCAGGGATATTCCGGGCGGTATCGTATGGGTTGCGGTTGGTGTGGCGATTGAAGGTTTGTGCAAACAGCGGGTTGTCGCCGAGGCTGTCTCCCTTCCTCAACAGCAAATGCGCAATGGCCCGTCGGTCCAGTGTTTTCTCCGGCACGCCATCGGGGAAATAGCGAATGTCGGCGCGATAACCCTGCGCTTCCGCTGCCAGGGAGAACAGTTCCAGAAAGCAGCCCAGTCCAATCACGATTTGCCGGCTGAAGGGGTCTGTTGCCGGTAGCAAGCGGTCGGGATCGCAATGCAGAATGGCCTCCCTGTCGCTCTTCAACTCGACGACCCAGGGCTGGCGGTTATGGGGGTTGGGCGCCAGAATGGCATAGGATAGCGCCCGGCGCATGGGGTCGGCATACAGCGAACCGGCTGTATGCCAGGGTTCCAAGGCAGCCGTCGGGCTGCGTGTCGCCGCGAAACCGATGCCGCCAGCGGCGATGATGACACTGCCCGCGCCGGCGACTTTCAG
This sequence comes from uncultured Rhodospirillaceae bacterium, assembly GCA_964462145.1. Taxonomy (GTDB): domain Bacteria; phylum Pseudomonadota; class Alphaproteobacteria. Next base: position 5,883 of record CAYWYB010000178.1, on the reverse strand, counting down.
GAATTTGCGCCTGTTCATATCCAGATCCTTCCATGACGGCATCAAAATAGTTCAACGTTCAATTATATATAGTTTAATGTTGAACTAATCAAGGCCTGCAACACAAGTTTCCAAGCCTGGTTGAAATCTTGCAGGCGGGCCGGCGGCACTTTACGGTTCTTCTCGCCAGTCAGGACAAGGGGCGGAGTGAGATGTTTTTCACCACGAAAGCTGCGCGGCGGCCTTATCATCTGGGCAGCTATCCGCTGGAGAGCCTGCCACGTGATGACAGTGTCATCGCACTGGAGGCGGCACGACCGCCGGTGCAAGCGCCGCGATATCTTGATCCCGCCGATGGCCCCCTGGCTCGTTCCCTGCGCGGCTATCTGGATATTTTCATCGATACGGCAATGAAGCAGTCCGCGGCGGCAAGGGCGCCCGTACCTGATGACCTCCACCGCCGCATGGTCGACGTCAAGGGTTACGGCTATTTCATGAACGCCGATCAGATCGGCATCTGCCGCATCCCTGACAATGCGTGGTGCACGGACGGCGGGGCGTCTGATCATTCCTTTGCCATTGTTCTCTTGCTGGCCCACGGACGAATACCGGAAGCCGACAATCCAGCCCGCGACTGGATCGCGCCTGCCTTGGCGGAAGCAGCCGACGCCCGCATTGGCGGGATCGCCGTATGCCTGTCGGGCCATATTCAGCAAATGGGTTTCCCCGCGGCCGCGCATGTGATCGGGGCGGGCTCGCTTGACCATGGGCGATTGGCGGTGCTGGCGGGCCTGGCGGTGCGCGATGGCGAGACTCTGAGAAATCCTTTCATCAAGGGCGAATTTTCCATTGCCGTTGTTTCCACCAGTTACGAGCTGGCCGTTGACCGCCCGTTGGCAAAAACGGCGTTGAACCCAACGGGCCTGGGCTATTGGCTGGGACGGAATGGCGCGACGTCGGGGCGGGAGCGTAACCGCCGGACCGGCCGCGCCACCCACCTAAGCGCCTACGCAATGGAAACAGTCAAACGGGTCGATCGGCCCACGACCTTGATTCTGGATGACGAGGTGCCGAGGATCTCCAAGCGGGCGGCGTTTTTCGAGCGCGCGGCGCGCGGCGACCTGGGTCAAAAGGCCCTGCGGGAGCGTAACCGTTTCGCCTTCAAACAGCCTCATACCGCCGGCATGATGGCATCAATGCGGGCCATGGTGCCGATCCAGGGCGGCGAAACGGCGGCGGGCGCCACAGCCGAAGATTACAGCGACCCGGCGGCCAATGCCCGGGCCCTGAAATCACTGTCATATCTGCTGGGCGCTGATTTGACCGGCATTTGTGAAATACCCGAATACGCCTGGTTTTCCCATGGCGCCAAGGGAGAGGAAATCACCCCCTACCACAAATACGCCGTGGTCATGCTGATCGATCAGGAGTACGAGACCATGGAAGGTGCCTCGGGCGATGACTGGATCTCGGGCTCGCAATCCATGCGGGCTTATCTGCGCGGAGCCGAGATCGCCGGCGTCATGGGCGATACCTTGCGCCAATTGGGCTTTCCGGCCCGCTCGCAAACCAACGTGGACAGCGATCTGCCGCATATTCCGCTGCTCTTGTGGGCCGGACTTGGCGAGCTGTCCAGAATAGGCGAACTGGTCCTAAACCCATTCGTCGGGCCGCGTTTCAAATCCGTGGTGCTGACCACGGATATGCCCCTTGCCGTGGACAAGCCGGTGGACTTCGGCCTGCAGTATTTCTGTGATCACTGTCATAAATGCGCCCGCGAATGCCCCTGCGACGCCATTTCATGGGGCAATAAGATCATGTTCAACGGCTATGAAGTTTGGAAGCCCGATGCGGAACGCTGCGCCCGCTATCGCCTGACCAACGCCAAGGGCTCGGCCTGTGGCCGATGCATGAAAACCTGCCCCCTGAACAAAGTGGTGACCGCCGACGGCCCCCTCTTGGAACGCCTGGCCAGTTGGTGCGGCATCAACGCGCGTTGGCTGAAACCGTTATTAGTCCCCATCGCGGTCCGGCTCGACGACTATCTGGGCAAGGGCCGGCGCAACCCGGCGAAAAAATGGTGGTTCGATATGGAAGTCCTGGACGGCATCTGCGTCGAGCCGGTCAAGGGCGTTAGCCAGCGTGATTTGAATTTACAGAACAGCATCGACCCGGCAAAACAAAGGATGGCCTACTACCCGGCCGCCGCCATGCCCGTTCCCAATGACCTGAACCCCCAACCACCCGACCGCAAGGCAGCCATGGCCGTCGGCCAGACCTTCGAAAGCCCCGTTGCCGCCGCCCTTCGTGCCGGCCGTGGTGAAGCCGCGCCAGCCTATAACATAGCGACGCCACCCGACCCCGAGGGCCCCAAGGGCCTCAAGGACGGTGGCGCGAATTTAGCGGCCTATGGCAGCGGCACATCGCCGAACCGCCAAGCAAAAAATTAGAACGGGTTGTCCATGAGGTCGGGAGCAAAGTGCTCACCGTAATACTCCAGGTGGCGCCGGCAATAATTATCGAACAAGGCCTGCTCATGATTGGTGATGCCCGAGCGCTTCAGGACAGCGGCATTCTGGTCCACCCAATGGGCCGAAAGTTCAGCCAGTGTATCGTTCATTAGGGATTGCGCACGGCTGAAATCGATATTGATCCGGCTGGCATTGACAACGAAGGAATGTGACATGGCGTCCCCCTCACGGGTTTGGGCGGTAAGAATTGAGCCAGTCATACAAAGGCTCCACCCTTTTCAAAGCAAGAGCCATGCCAGATGCGCTTCCCCGTGAATTCAATAGGTTAGCATCCTGTTGCCGGTGATTTTCATCACACCTGTCGCAAATTCTGACGAATCAATGTCCCAAATCGGGACGCCCCAGAGGACCTGCGGATCTACAGAGTCTTCAAGCCGGCTTCGATGCGGTCCATGGCGGCCGACAATTGTTCTTCGGATTTGGCGAAGCACAAACGTAAATAGCCCTCGTTACCGGGGCCAAAGGCCGAACCGGGCGCCAAGCCGACCTGATGTTCGCGCACCAGCTGCTTGGCAAATTCCAGATCGTCTTCCAGGCCGACAATCTGGGGAAAGGCATAAAAGGCCGCCTTGGGCGCAGCCAGATTGATACGCTCCATGCCGCCCAGACGCTGGTGCACCAGATCCCGCGCCCGGCGGCTGCGCTCCACCCCCTCGGCCACGAAATCCTCGCCATCGCGAATGGCCACGGCGGCGGCATGCTGCACGAACGAGGTGGAACCGGTATTGTTGATGCCCGAAAGATCACCCATTTTGTCGCCCAGTTCGGTCGGGTGAACCAGCCAACCACAGCGCCAACCGGTCATGCACCAGGCCTTGGACATGGAGTGCACGATGTAGAGGGCATCATCAGGCTCGGCGATGGAGAGAAACGAGGGTGCGACGGGCCGGTCATAGACGATGCGGTGATAGACCTCGTCCGCGATGATCCAGATGCCCCGTTCGCGGCAGAAGTCCAGCACCGCCCGTTGCTGCTCGGGCTCCATCAGCCAGCCCGTGGGGTTCGAGGGCGAGGCGATGAAGATCGCCTTGGTCCGCTCATCACAGGCATCAAACAGTTTATCCAGATCCAGTGACCAGCCGTTTTCGCCCTGATCCAGACGCACGTGGCGGCTTTCACCGCCCATGGTCTGTACGCAGTAAAAGATGTTCGGCCAGATGGGCGAGACCAAAACCACGTTATCGCCGTTGTTCACCAGGGTTTCCGTGGCGATCATGATCGCCGTCATGCCCGAACCGGTGACGGTGATCCGCTCCGGATCCAGGCCAACGCCGAACTGGGTCTGGGTGTAATCCAGAATGGCCTGGCGTAGCTCCGGTATGCCGCGTTTGTTGACATAGCGGGTTTGGCCCGCCTGCATGGCATCAATCGCCGCCTGGCGTATAAATTCCGGTGTGTCCAGGTCCGGCTCGCCAAACCACAGGGGGATGACATCCGGGTTGCCGATGCCGATACGCGAGACCTCGCCGATACGCTGGGTTTGCATTTCGGCGATAGCGGGGCGGACAACTGGCATGACGATATTCCTGTAGCGTTGGCATCTGGTGGAGAGGGCGTCCGAGAGCAATCACTCTCGGACCCCTATGGTGTTGTGGCTATTCGACGTTTACCTACCGGTAAAATTCGGCGCCCGGCGCTCGACGAAATGGGCCACACCTTCCTTGAAATCCTCGGATTCAAAACTGGCCGGCATTTCACTATTGGCCAGCAGCACGGAATGCTCCAGGGAGTTCAGCATGGCCTGGTAGATCTGCCGCTTCATAATCCGGATGGAGCGGGGCGAAGCCAGCGTCGCCAGTTCCGTGGCGTAGGCGCGGACCTCGTCCATGAAGCTTTCCATGGGGAAGACCTTTTGCACCAGGCCCATTTCCTTGGCTTCCCTGGCATCGAACTTGCGTGCAGACAGGGTCAGGTCGAGGGCATTGGCGGGTCCGATCAGGGTCGGCAGCATCCAGGAGATGCCATGTTCGGCGATCAGACCGCGGCGGGAAAAGGCGGTGGAGAAAACAGCCGCGTCGGAGGCGAAGCGAACGTCGCAATAGAGCGACATGATCAGGCCCAGGCCCGCCGCCGGGCCATTGATGGCGGCAATGATCGGCTTGGGAACGGTTGGGAAATAGGTGTAGCGCAGGCTGTAATCGTTGGACAGGGCCAGGCCGCCGGGGATGGCGTTATCGACGGCGCGAACGCTGTCGGATGTTGGCCCGCCGCTGGAGGCGCCTTGCTGGATATTGTTGAGATTGTTCATATCCGCGCCGGAGCAAAAACCGCGGCCCTCGCCGGTCAGGATGATTGCGCCCACGTTATCATCAGCCGAGGCTTCGATCAGGGCGGCGCGGACTTCACCTTCCATCGTCGTGGTCCAGGCATTCAACGCCTTGGGACGGTTCAAGGTGATGGTGGCGATTTTGTCCGATACGTCGTAAAGAATTTCGCTATAGGCCATGATGTTTTCCTCTGTTGGCTCGATATACTCAGCTGATTTTGGGGTTAGTTTACGCCCATGGCCGGAAAATGCGAATTGAGATGTTGCACCAAGGATAATTATGCAGGCCATTGTTGAAGTTGTGTTGCCGGTTTTCGGCCTGATCGTATGTGGTTATCTGCTAGCCCGCAGCCCGGTACTGTCCGTCGAGGGCGCCAAGGGGCTGACCGGGTTCGTATTTTATGTTGCCATACCGGCCCTGCTGTTCCGTACCGTGGTCCGGGGCATGGAGACCGGGCAGCTGGATTTCACCATTGTCTATGCCTATTTCACTGGCGCTGCGGTGATCTTCGCCTTTGCCATGCTGATCGGCTGGCTGCTCTTCAGGCGCAGCTTCGCCGAACAGGCCTTGATGGGCATGACATCCGTCTTCGGCAATACGGTGATGCTGGGCCTGCCCCTGGTCTATATGGCCTTTGGCGAAGCCGGCGTGGTGCCGGTCAGTCTGATCGTGGCCTTTCATTCGACCATTCTGATCACGGCGACCACCATATTGTTGGAATTATCGCGGGGCCAACGGCGCGGTTATGGTGCGATTATCTGGACCGCCTTCAAGGCGCTGCTGCGCAATCCAGTGATCCTGGCGCTGCTGGCCGGGTTTGCCTGGCTCGCCACCGATCTGTCACTGCCAACCGTGGCCGACCGTTTCATTACCTTGTTAAGCGGCGCGGCGGCGCCCTGCGCCCTGGCTGCGCTGGGAGCTTCCCTGGCGGCCTATCGCTTGGGCGGCGATCTGCGGGAAAGCGCGGTGGTCGTCGGCCTGAAGCTATTGGCCATGCCGGCGGTGGTCTGGCTGCTTTGCACCTGGGTATTCCCCATCGATCCGCTGTGGGCCGCCGTCGCGGCCATTATCGCGGCACAGCCGGTGGGCGCCAATGTTTTTATCCT
>CAYWYB010000177.1:0-10699 GCA_964462145.1 uncultured Rhodospirillaceae bacterium | reverse complement strand
TTTCGTCGATACTGCCCCGGTGATGGAAAAGCCCCTGGCCCAGGCCGCCGGTCTCGGTTGGCAGGGCAAGCACAGCAATCTGGTCAGCCGGGATTTGGGCTCGTGGCTGTTCCTGGGCAGTATCTTCACTACTCTGTCCCTATCCCCGGATGCGCCGGAGCAGGACCATTGCGGGGCCTGCCGGCGCTGTCTTGATATCTGCCCAACGGACGCTTTCCCCGCACCCTATCAATTGGATGCCCGGCGCTGCCTGTCATATTTGAGCATCGAACATCAGGGCCATATCGCGGTGGAGTTCCGCAAAGCCATGGGTAACCGCATCTTTGGCTGTGATGATTGCCTGGCGGTTTGCCCATGGAATAAATTCGCCGTTGCTGCCGCCGATGCCGTGATGGCGCCCCGCGCGGGTTTGAGTATGGTGGATTTGGCCGATTTGCTGCGTTTGGATGATGCCGCCTTTCGCAGCCTCTATGCCGGAACCCCGGTCAAGCGCCTGGGCCGTGATCGCTTCCTGCGCAATGTCCTGATCGCCGCCGGTAACAGCGGCAATGGACAGTTATCTGAACTGATAGAGCCGTTGCTGAACGACCCTTCACCCCTGGTTCGTGCCATGGCGGTCTGGTCCCTGTTGCAACTGCACGGCGCCGACAGGCTGGCCGAAATTGCGCCGGATCATCTGAGCGGGGAAGCAGATGAAATGGTTCGGGCTGAATGGTCCCAAGCTATTTCCGACTAAGTTCCATCTGCTGTAGACGGGCCTGCGCCGCATCACCTGCGGGCGTGCCCCGGTGTTCCCGTGCGGCGTAAAGCCAATCCGCCCGCGCGCCCTCCCTGTCACCGGTTGCAAGCAGCAGGATGCCCCGTTCCAGGCGGGCCGATGGGTTGCCGGGATTAAGCACCAGGGCTTGGTTGATCGCCGCCAGCGCCTCCTTCGCGCGGCCCAAATGGCGCAGAGCGCTGGCGCGAAAGGCAATGGCATCATCGTCGTTCGGGTCCAGGGCCAGGGCGCGGTCCAGATCAAGCAGTGCTTCGCCATGGTTGCCCTGTTCGGCCAAAATGCGGCCCCGGTCGACAAGGTAGGCGGCCTTGTCTGGGTCATACTGCAGGGCCAGTTCAATCGCCTGTCGGGCCAATGCTGCCCGCCCGCCCAACAGCCAGACATTCGCCGCCTGGGCCAGAACGTCCCCGGGAGTGGGGAAATGATCGGCGGGCAGGCCGGCGGCCAGGGCCTCCAGCCGTTGCGCGGCCCGGTCATATTCCTTGGCCTCCAGCAAGGCCATTGCCGCGCAATGGCGTGCCGGTGCGCCGCCGTCCAGTCCGGCCCAGGTTTCCGCCGTCTCGAAGGCCTGCCAGGGCTCGCGGTAGGTCAGGGCGATGCAGGCCCGGTATTGTTTTTCGTGATCAATGCCACCAGATACGGTTTCTGCACCAGTTTTCGCGCCAGTATTCGTACTGGTTTCCGCCGCCATCGCCGGGCCCGGCGACAGTGTCAGCGCGAAAGCAAAAAGACCGCATTGTATAAGGCTACGCATGGCCCTACCTTCCATGCTTGCAGGCGCATCGGCAAGAACGGGGATGAGGGAATAGTGGAAAAATTGTTTGTTTTTGGTCTGGGTTACAGCGCCCAGGTTCTGGCCCATCGGCTACTGGATCAAGGTTGGCAGGTGGCGGGAACCAGCCGGGATGGCGCGGACAGAAACATCCCCTTTGACCGCCAGCATCCATTGGCGGATCCGGTCGAACAAATGGCCGGAACCACCCATTTGTTGATTTCCATACCACCCGATCAGGCGGGCGATCCGGTGCTGGCCTGTCATGGTGACGTGCTTGCCAAACTGCCTGATCTGCGCTGGATCGGATATCTCTCCACCACCGGGGTCTATGGCGATCATGGCGGCGGCTGGGTCGACGAGGACACGCCGACGGCGCCCATCAACGAACGCAGCCGGTGGCGGGCAGGGGCGGAGCAGGCCTGGCTGGATTGGGGCCGCCGTCATGATCTGGGCGTGCATGTATTCAGGCTGGCCGGCATCTATGGACCAGGACGCAGCGCCCTGGACAACCTGCGCCAGGGCAAGGCCCGGCGCATCGTCAAGCCGGGGCATGTGTTCTCCCGCATTCACGTGGACGACCTGGCGACGGTGTTGCAGGCCTCCTTCGCGCGGCCGAATGCCGGCGCCATTTATAACGTCTGTGATGACGAAGCCGCGCCGCCCCAGGACGTCATCGCCCATGCCGCTGAACTGCTGGGGCAGGCAGCGCCGCCCGAGATCGCCTTTGCCGAGGCTGATTTGAGCCCCATGGCGGCCAGCTTTTATGCCGACAACAAACGCGTCCGCAACAACCGCATCAAAAACGAATTGGGCGTGGTTCTGAAATACCCGAATTACCGCCTGGGCCTGGCGGCATTGCTGGAGAATAGGCCGTGATTGCCAGGTTCTTCACCTGGCTGGAGCGCGCGACGGATCCATTGCCGCCCGCCCAGCCGGAGATGCCGCCGGCCTCTCTGATCCCGTTTATTCTGCACTACGCTCGGCCGTTCTGGCCGCTGCTGCTGGCTTCGGGCCTGTTTTCCACGGTTATCGCCTTACTGGAGGTGATGATGTTCGCCTTTCTGGGCCGATTGGTGGATTGGCTGGCGACGGCGGAAAGGGCGACGTTCTGGGCTGATCACAGCGGCCAATTGATCTTCATGGCCTTCGTGGTGCTGGTGGTGTTGCCGGTTCTGAAATTCATCTACGGTTCGATCTCCCATCAGGGCCTGCTGGGCAATTTCGCCATGCGTACCCGTTGGCAGGCGCACCGCTATCTGCTGCGTCAGAGCATGGAGTTCTATCAGGACGATTTCGCCGGGCGGGTCGCGGCCAAGATGATGCAGACCGCCCTGGCGGTGCGCGATATTGTCATGAAGCTGACGGAAGTGCTGCTTTATGTGGTGGTTTATTTCGGCGCCGCCGTGGTGTTGTTCGCCAGCAGCGATCTGCGCCTGACCGCGCCCATGCTGCTATGGCTGGTCGGATACCTGATTGCCATGCGCTATTTCGTGCCCCGCCTCCGAGACTGGTCCATGGCCCAGGCCGAGGCGCGCTCGGTGGTCACGGGCCGGGTGGTGGACAGCTATACCAACATCGGCACGGTGAAAATGTTCGCCCATGCGGCCTATGAAGACAGCTATGCCCGCGAAGGCATGGAGGCATTTCTGGAGCCGGTCTATGGCCAGATGCGCCTGTCGACCATGCTGAATATCGCCCTGAACACCTTGAATGCCGGCCTGATCTTTGCCATCGCGGGTATGGCGGTATGGCTCTGGTATATCGACGCGACTTCTGCCGGCGCCATCGCACTGGCCGTGGGTCTGGTGCTGCGTTTGCAGGGCATGTCGCAGTGGATCATGTGGGAAGTTTCCAACGTCTTTGAAAATGTCGGCGTGGTGCTGGATGGCGTCGAGACCATTGCCCGGGAACGGGCGATTGAGGACGCGCCCAATGCGGCAACCCTGGCGGTGGAAGCCGGCGGTATCCGCTATGACCATATTTCCTTTAACTACGGCAAGGACAGGGAGGACGTGGAGCAAGGCGTGCTCAGTGGCCTGGATCTGGATATCAAACCGGGTGAGAAGGTGGGCATTGTCGGCCGCTCCGGCGCCGGCAAATCCACCTTGGTTTCTCTATTGCTGCGTTTCTATGATTTGCAGGATGGCCGCATTCTGATCGACGGCCAGGATATCGCCGGCGTTACCCAGGACAGTCTGCGGGCGCAAATTGCCATGGTCACCCAGGATACCTCGTTGCTGCACCGCTCGGTTTTGGACAATATCAGCTATTCCAAACCTGGCGCCACCGAGGCGCAGGTGATTGCCGCCGCCAAGGCGGCCCATGCCGACGACTTTATCCATGATCTGGAAGACGGCAAGGGCCGGCGCGGCTATCTGGCCCATGTGGGCGAGCGCGGCGTGAAGCTGTCGGGTGGGCAGCGTCAACGTATCGCCATTGCCAGGGTGTTGTTGAAGGACGCGCCGATCCTGATCCTGGACGAGGCCACATCGGCCCTGGATTCGGAAGTCGAAGCGGCGATCCAGGAAAGTTTTCAGGCCTTGATGGCCGGCAAGACGGTGATCGCCATCGCGCACCGTTTGTCCACCATTGCCGCCATGGACCGCCTGATCGTCATGGACCAGGGCCGCATTGTCGAGGAAGGCAACCACGAAACCCTGCTGCGGCGCGGTGGCCTCTATGCGGAGCTATGGTCCCGCCAATCGGGCGGTTTCCTGGCCAAAGATGCGGCGGAATAATGGCGGTCGCCACAAATGCCCGAGCCCGGCAATGAGACTAGATCAGATGTTGCTATCCAACGCGCCGCGTACGGCGAATGCAAGTTCATTGCCGTTGTAGGGTTTGCTCAAAAGACTGCTCGTAAGGTGGTTTAGATATTCGTTCTCGGCGTTGTTATTTTCCTCATGCTTCCTTGAAAAGCCGCTGGTCAACAAGATCTTGAGTGAGGGATGGTTTAGATGTGCCGATAAGGCGACATTGTAGCCGTTTAAATCGCCAGGCATGATGACGTCGCAAAATAGAAGATCGACACCCCCGTGGTTATCCAGAATGTCCAGCGCCTGTTGGCCATTAACGGCGGTCAGTGTCTTGTAGCCGAGTCGTTCCAGATTTGTGACCGCGACATGGAGCAAGGCTTCCTCGTCATCAACGACCAGAATGGTTTCGTTGCCAACGGGCGGGTCAACCTTCTGCATTGGCGACGTTTCAACGGGCGTTGCGTCTTTGACGGCACGAGGCAGGAATATGCGAAAAGTCGTGCCGGCGCCGGGCTTGGAATAGATATTGATATGGCCGTTGGAGCGCTCCACGAAGCCGTAGACCATGCTCAGGCCAAGTCCGCTCCCCTTGCCGAATTGTTTCGTCGTGAAAAACGGATCAAAAGCTTTCTCTCTAACCTCATCAGCCATCCCAATTCCCGAGTCGCTGACCGAGATCATCACGAAGTCGCCAACAGCGGCATCCGGATTGTTCTGGACGTAATCTTCATCAAGGACCTTGTTGGCGGTCTCGATGATAAGGTTGCCGCCGTCCGGCATGGCGTCGCCGGCATTCAGGGAAAGATTGAATATGGCATCCTCAAGATCTCCGGAATTGATCTCGACCGGCCATAAATTATCGGCCAAATACGTCGTCACCGTGATTGAAGGTGTCAAGGACCTCGCGGTCAATTCCCGCATTCGCGTGACGGCGTCATTGATGTTGATCACTCTTGTATCGCCGGACTCGTGGCGCGCGAAGTCAAGCAACTTCCTGGTGATTTCAGCGGCGCGTTTGGCGCCCCGATGCGCGGCCTGAACATATGTCATGGCCCGGGTGTCGTCTTTAGAGCGCCGCTCCAGAAGCTCCAGATTGCCTATGATGATGCCGAGAATGTTGTTGAAATCATGGGCGATGCCGCCCGTTAATTGGCCGACCGCGTCCATTTTCTGGGAACGCAGGACCTGCTCCTCCAGACGCTTGCGTTCATTGATTTCATCTTTTAGAGCCGATGTCCGCGCCTCGACCTTGGCCTCAAGTTCCGCATGTGCAATGCGCAACGCGTTTTCCGCCAGTTTGCGTTCATTGGCCAAGGCGCCGACGATCATCGTGGTAAGCGCCGTTACCGTGATGAATAGCTGCAACAGCAAAAGCGATAGGTTAGGCGTATCAAACTGGAACGGACCTTGTCCCCGCATGGTTTGCCAAACAGCGATGCCTGACAGCAATAAGATTCCACTTGTTACCGCGCGTGCATCGAAGCGTAGGGCGAGCCAAAGCAGAAATGGCCAGGCAAGAAATTCCAGCGGATAGCGGCTTGCCTCTCCACTAAACGTTAGACCGAACCCGATCAGTCCGGACAGGGCGAGCAACAAGAACACCACGACCAGGGTTAACCTGTCGCTGCCGTTCGCCGGGGGCGGCATTGGAGAGGGTTTTATCGTGTGCCACGCCATCAGAACTGGCGTAAGGATAAGAATACCGACGCTATCACCCAGCCACCAGGTTAACCACAATTCACCCAAAGCAGCTGCACTGACAAGGCCACCAAGCCATAGGGCGATGGCTCCAATCATCGAGCTGATCAGGCACATTAGTGGGGTCAGCGTCGCGAAAAAAAGCAGATGACGTATGTTCTGGAGCAAATTGCCAATGCCGATGACGCGTTTGATGAAATACGCACCAACGAACGGCTGGGCCGCGGAGCCAACGGCAATGGCAATGCCGACGGCAGCCGAATTGATAACGCTCGCCAAGCTGGCACTGTCGAGAAATGCCTGTGTATTGACCGCGAATGCGCCAATTCCAATACCCCAGAGCGCTTTTCGGCCGAGTAGGAGCGCCATGGCAAGGGCGAAGCCGGAGGGCGGCCATACCGCCGTTACATTGCCTGGCATGATTGCCGACAACTGTCCCAGTTTGCCCAACAAGACGTAAATCACTGCAATGGTGATCGTCTCGACCGCAGTCCTCATTGATGATTGGAAATGTTGCTCAAGGTACATTCCGATCAATACAATAATTCAGAAAAGGCGAGCAATCTTAAATTCGAATAAGACTAAATCCATGTTCGCGCATTGCGGTTTGCCTCACGCCTTGGATGGCGCCCAGCCGTAAATGCGCTGCAAGCTGCCCCCCATCAGAGCGGCGCGGTCGCTGCCCGAAATGCGGTCGGTCAGGCGGAATGACTCCACCCCCTGGGCGTAGGTCAGCAGCCTTACCGCCCGGGTCCAGTCCGTGCCCCACATGCAGCGCGCGAAGCCGAAAGCGTCGAAGATACGGCACAGCGGATCCCAGATATCATTGTAAGGGAAGGCTTCATGGGACAGGGTGCAGGCGCCGGAGATTTTCACGGTGACATTGTCGTATTGCGCCAAATTCAACAGCTTGGGTAGGTCGGCGAATGGTTCCGGCGGGGCCGGCGGCACGAACGGCTGTTGCAGGCCAAGGTGATCGATGACCAGCCTTGTATCCGGATTTCTGGCGGCTAGTCCGGCCACCTGCTCCAGGCGGCCCCAGGCCAGAAGATTGACCGGCAGCCCGTGGCGGGCGGCGGCGTCGAGCACGCGGTTGATGCCGGGATCGCCCGGATCTTCCGATAGCTCGCCCTGCATCATGACGCGGATCGCCACCGTGCCATCCATTCGGGCCCAGTCCGCGATGGTCTCCACGACAGCCTCGTCAGTCGCGTCGACCGGCTTGATCAAGGCAAAGCGGCCGGGATGGGCGGCATGAACGTCGATGGCATAGCTGGCGTCGTATTGATACATGGTGAAGGGCGAGACCAGCAGGGCGCCATCGACGCCAACCGCGTCCATGGCCGCGACCATGTCATCGCCCGTGACCTCGTCCGGGCCTTCGAGCACCGCCGTCCAGGGCCGGCCCGGATGGTCCCGTTCATAAGCGTGAACCTGTACGTCAATCGTCGCCATGGCTTGCATCCTTCTGCTCGAACCGCGCCATCGCGTCTTGCTGCAACAGATAACGCTGGATTTTGTTGGTCGAGGTGCGGGGGAAATCGTCCACCACCTCAACATAGCGCGGCACCTTGTAATCCGCTATGGCACCCCGGCAATGCGCGATGACGTCGTCGGCGTTCAAATCGGCGCCGGGTACCGGCATGACAAAGGTAAAGCCAACCTCGCCCATGCGCGCGTCGGGCACGCCGCAGACCACCGCCTGATGGATGTCTTCATGGGTTTCAAGAAAACGCTCGACTTCCGCCGGGTACGCGTTTGAGCCGCCGACAATGAACATCTCCTTGGCCCGGCCCGTGATCATCAAATAGCCGTCCGGGTCAATCTGGCCCAGATCACCCGTGCGGAACCAGCCTTCGGGCGTGATGGCGGCCGCCGTGGCCTCCGGGTTCTTGTAATAGCCCAGCATGACCAGATAGCCGCGTACCCAGATCTCGCCATCTTCGCCCTGGGGTCTTTCAATGCCGGATTCGGGATCAAAGACGCCGACTTCGTAATCGCCAACGATCTTGCCCTTGTTTTCGCAGGTTACTTCGATCGGCGCGTCGAATTCGGCCAGGGTGGTCATGCCCATGGTCTCGGTCATGCCGTAGACCGCCTGCAAGGCGTCCAGATGCAGGGTCGATTTGACCTTGCGGGCAATTGCCGGCGTTACCGGCGCGCCGCCGATCCAAGCCGCTTTCAGGCAATGGGTGTCTCTTTCCTCGACACCCGGTTGGGCCAGCAGATCAAAAAAGTGTGTCGGAATGCCGCCCATGATGGCGACGCGCTCCCGCTCGATCAGGTCCAGGGCCTCGCCCGCATGCCATTCCGCCATGGTAACCAGGCCGCAACCGTGCATCATGGCGGGGATCGTCGTCGCCACGGAACCTGCCACATGATACAGCGGCATATGGCCCAGCACCTTGTCGCCGGCCTCCATATGCATGGCGCGGGCAATATTCTGCCCCTCGATTAAAACGCGATGACAATGCATGGCGCCCTTGGGCTGGCCCGTGGTGCCGGAGGTATAGATGATGACCACCGGATCCTCGATCTCGACAGCCGCCTCTGCCGCGGACAAATCAACGGCTTGATTGTCCTGCCCCATCAGGGCGCTCTGCGAAATGGTCCCGGGGTGCTCGGCGTTATCCCATAGCACCACGGCGCGCAGTTTCGGCAGGCTGGCCACCTGCATCTGGCCCGGCACGGCGCTTTCGAAACCGGGGGCCATTTCCCGGATCATGCCCAGATAGTCGATATTCCAGTATTCCGGCATGGCGACCAGGACCTTGGCGTCGGACTGGCGCAGGATGTAGTCAACCTCGGAAACTTTATAGCGGGTGTTGATGGACACCACGGTGGCGCCGATACGGCAGCAGGCGAACCAGGTCAGCAGCCAGGCCGGGCTGTTGGTCAGCCAGCAGGCCACATGATCGCCGCGGCCGACGCCAAGGTTTAGGAAGCCCTTGGCCAGGTTGTCGACCTGGGCATCAAAGGCGGCGTAGCTGATCCGTTGGCCCATGCCGACCACGAAATCATTGTCCGGCCAGGTCCGGGCCGAGTGCCGCAGCGCCTCGCCAATCGTCGCGTTCCGCCAATCGATTCTGAAATCCCCCTACTGACCGCCATTGCCTGCAACCGTTGAAACTATCATACTACGTCCAATGGCTAATATTATTGCAACAACGCCATGGAGGAACGAGCTTTGAGCTACGTTAGATATATTGACAGGACCAAGGCCTACTATAAGGCCGAAGGTTACGAGAAGCCCTATCAATGGGCGAAATTCGACGAGGTGCCTTTTACGCCGCTGAAGAAACCCTTGGCGGAAAGCCGGGTGGCGCTGGTTTCCACATCGGAGATCGCGGTTCGCACCTGGGAAGATCAGCGGATGCCCCAGGAAAAGGGCGAGGCGCAGAATGTTTACGGCGTGCCCACTGATACGCCAGTGGCGGATCTGTACAGCCGTACCCACAGCTATGACATGAACGCGACGACGCTGGATGACGTGAACAGCTATTTCCCCGTCACCCGGTTACATGAGTTGCAGGCAGCTGGGCGGATCGGCAGCGTGGCGCCGACGGCCTATGGTGTCTACAACGCCTATTCCCAAGGCAAGACCATGGGCACCGACGCACCGGAGGTGCTGCGCCAGTGCCGCGAAGAAGGTGTCGATGTCGCCCTTTTGGTGCCGGTCTGACCGGTTTGCCACCAGACCGTGAGTCTGGTCGCACGTTACCTGGAAGAAAACGGCATCCCCACGGTTGTCGCCGCTGCCGCCCGTGACATCGTTGAAACTTGCGGTGTATCTCGGCTGTTGTTCACGGATTTCCCCTTGGGCAATCCATGTGGCGAGCCTGGCAATGTGGAACAGCAGCGCCAGATCATAGGCATGTCGATGGATCTGTTGGAAAGCGCCACGGAACCACGGACCACGGTCGAGACGCCGTTTACATGGTCCAAGGGCGATGCCTGGAAATCCTTGGTCTTCACACAAGAGCAACCCTGGCAGACCGAGGAAGTCAAAAACGCCTGGCTGGCGAAGAAAGAGCTGTATCGCAAGCTGAAGGCGGAAAAGGAAGGATAGGGGATGGCCAGGAAGATCATCGTCTACTCGACGCCTCTATGTGCGCCGTGCGAGCAGCTGAAAGGCTATCTCCGCGCCCATGATGTGGAGTTCGAGGCCAAGGACCTGATGATGGATGAAGAGGCCGCCGCGTTTATCGACAGCCACAACATCCGCTCATCCCCTGTGTTGCAGGTCGATGACCAGTTGATTTTCGGGCCCGATTTGGGGCCGGAAAAAGTTGACGAGGTCTTGGGTCTGGACTAACGCCAGCGTCAGCCTACGCGAAAACTTCGGCGAGGCCGTCCCCGGTGGCGACGGTCTCGCCGTTTTGATTCTTGACCGTGATATTGCAGACCAGCCACTTGCCCTTGGCGGTTTCCCGCTTGTCCACGACTTCGCCTTGAATGGTAATCTCGTCACCGGGATAGACCGGCTTGCGGAAACGGGTTTCCAGGCGGCGGTGCTCGCCCATGTCCGGCCACAGCCAATCGGTCATGGCGCGGGTCATCAGGGAATAGGTCATCAGGCCGTGGCCGATTACGTCATCGAACTGCTTGCCGCCGGCAAAGCGGGTCTTTTCCATATAGTCATTATCCCAATGCAGGGGATTGTGATCGAAGGAGGCGGCGGCGAATTCGGCG
>CAYWYB010000176.1:0-10702 GCA_964462145.1 uncultured Rhodospirillaceae bacterium | reverse complement strand
GGAGCATTGGCAGCAACAGCAGAGTGCCGAAGCCATAACGCATGAAAGCCGCCTGCAATGGGTGCACGTCGTCGGCCACGCTGCGCACGATCCAGGTCAGCGAGGTAATGAACAAACCGCCCAATAATACCAGCAGCAAACCAACAAAATTGTCACGCCATGTAGGAGACGCAATTACCCGGCTCATCTAAAAATAATTCTCCGGCGGGCTGCCCAGCAAGACTTGCCCGGCGGCCTCGTAATGGGAGCTGCGTGACTGGATCTGCTGCGAGAGAGTATGCATATCGCGAAAACGCCGTTCGAACGGCGTGCCGGGGAATATGGCGGAGACGCCAGCAGCCTTATAGACCCAGTCGGAGACTTCAATGGCGCCATGGATCAGATGGGTCGCGGCCAGGCGCACGCGGACCCGGTCCGCGGTATCAATCGGTTCGATCTCGCCGGCGCCGGCGTAGACTTCGTTTAGGCATTCCAACAGATAGGCCCGCCCAGAGCTCAATGTGGCCTCGGCCTTGGCGAAGTCCGACTGTACCGTTGCCGTATCGGCCAAGCGCGCCAGGCCGCGCGGGGTCTTCTCCGCCGCCAGCTCGGCGAAGGCGGACAGCATCGCCCGCGCCAGGCCCAGGGCGGCGCCGGCCACTCCAACCGCATAGAGCTGCTGTTGGGGAAAGGCATAGAGTGGGCCGCTTTTGCGCCGCAGGGCCTGATCATCCCGCGTGCCTGAATAGGCCTCCGGCACGAATACATCCTGGATGCTGTAGCTGTCCGAGCCCGTTCCGCGCAAGCCGATGGTATCCCAGACATCGTGCAGTTCTGCCTGATCGATGGGAAATAGCAGCGTCCGCAGGGTGAGCGTCCCCAGATGGTTCAAACGCAGACTGCCGTCGGCTTCCTTGATACGGCAATGTACACCCATCCAGTTGGCCTGATGGCAGCCGGAGGCGAAATCCCACCTGCCGCTGACGCGATAGCCGCCGTCCACTGCATCTGCCGTGCCGCCATGGGGCGGGCCCCAGGCCACGACCGTGCGGGGGTCGCAAAATATCTCCCGCGCGGCGTCCGGATCGATAAACGGCGTGATCAGTACCGTAGAGTTGCCGACAAAAACATTCCAAGCAACGGAGGCGTCATGGCGCGCCAACTCCTCCATGGCAAGGAGAAAGTCACTGGGATGAACTTCGTCGCCGCCAAGTTCTTCTTGCAGAAACATGCGGAACAGCCGCGCTTCATGCAGCTGGCTCAACAGCGGCTCGGGTATGCGCCGGGTTTGCTCGATCTCGTCAGCGGCAGCCGCCAGAGCGGGCGCCAATCGGCGCGCGCGGTCGAGAGGTTTCGATTGTATTGCCCCATCCATGCCCTATTGCGGCCTAGATCAGGCGACCTGTCAATGGACTGCTAGTGAATCTCGGGCTCGGGCACTGCTTCGCCATCGCGCAGAATTTCGAAATCGCAGCCCTGATCCGCCTGCGTGACGTGCTGGGCATAGATGGCGCCAAAGCCACGGTCATAACGCGGCGCCGGCGCGGTCCAGGCGGCTTTGCGCCGCTCCATTTCCGCCTCGTCAATGTCCAGATCCAGGCGCCGGTTCGGCACATCCAGGGTAATCATGTCGCCGGTCTGGACCAACGCCAACGGTCCGCCGACAAAGGATTCCGGTGTAATATGCAGCACACAGGTGCCGTACGACGTGCCGCTCATACGCGCGTCCGACAGGCGCACCATGTCGTTGACGCCCTGTTGCAGCAGTTTCTTCGGGATCGGCAGCATGCCCCATTCCGGCATGCCGGGGCCGCCCTGGGGACCTGAATTGCGCAGGATTAACACGCTGTCCACCGTCACATCCAGATCGTCGCTATCGATGCGGGCGGCCATGTCGTTGTAATCATCAAAAACCAGCGCTGGTCCGGTATGGTTCAACAGCTTGGGGTCCGCCGCGATGGGTTTCAGCACCGCGCCGGTGGGGGCCAGATTGCCGCGCAGGATCGCCATGGTCTGCTGGTCCGAGACGGGATTGACCAAAGGCCGGATCACATCATCCTCGTAGACCTCGGCGCCGGCGATATTCTCGCCCAGAGTCTTGCCGCTGACCGTCGGGGCATCAAGCTCCAGCAGATGCGACAACCGCGCCATCAGGGCCCGGATGCCGCCGGCATAATAAAAGTCCTCCATCAGATACTTGCCCGACGGCCTGACGTTGGCCAGCAACGGCACCTCGCGGGCCACGGTATCAAGATCATCCAGCTTCACATCCACCTTGGCCCGGCCGGCCATGGCCAGGATATGCACGGCGGCATTGGTGGAACCGCCATAGGCCATGGCCAGACGCATGGCGTTGCGGAAGGCGCGCTCGTCCAGGAAGTCGGAAATTTTCTCGTCTTCCCAGGTCATCTCGACAATGCGCCGGCCGCTCTCGGAGGCCAGGCGCGCATGGGAGCTGTCGGCGGCGGGGATGGAGCTGCCGCCCGGCAGGATCAGGCCCAGGGCCTCGGCGATCGCCGTCATGGTCGAGGCCGTGCCCATGGTCATGCAGGTGCCAGGCGAGCGTGAAATGCCGCTCTCGATCTCATCCCAGTCCTTGGCGTCCAGGCGCCCGGCGCGCCTCTCGGCCCAAAACTTCCAGGCATCGCTGCCCGTACCCAGGGTATTGCCGGCCCAGTTGCCGCGTAACGCCGGCCCGGCGGGGAAAAAGATCGTCGGCAGATCCATCGACGTGGCGGCCATCAGCAAGGCCGGCGTAGTCTTGTCGCAACCGCCCATCAGAACAACGCCATCAATGGGATGGCTGCGGATCAATTCCTCGACCTCCATGGCCAGGAAGTTGCGGTACAGCATGGTCGTTGGCTTGACGATGGGCTCGGCCAGGGACATGGCCGGCAGTTCCACGGGAAAGCCGCCCGCCTGCCAGACGCCGCGCTTTATTTCCTCGGCCCGCTGGCGCAGATGCATATGGCAGGCGTTCAGATCGGACCAGGTGTTGATGATGGCGATCACCGGCTTGCCGGCGAAATCAGCCGTGGAATAGCCCATCTGCTTGGCGCGGGAACGGTGGCCAAAGGCGCGCAGATCATCCACGCCGAACCAACGGTGGCTGCGTAACTCGTCTGGTTTTTTGCGCGTCATGGGGCGACCCACCTTTTCCTAAGCGTTTTTGGGGCGTTATTGAGAGGCGGTGATGCCGCCGTCGACATAGATGATTTGCCCGGTCACGAAGTCCGAGGCGGGGGTGGAGAAGCTCAATGCCGGTCCTACCACATCCTTGGGATCGGCGATACGGCCAAGCGGGATACGGTCCAACAGGCCTTGGCGAAATTCGTCATTCTCCATGACGTGACGGATCATCTCCGTATAGACAAAGGTGGGCGCCACGCCATTGACGGTAATGCCCTTGGGTGCCAATTCCATGGCGTGCTGTTTGATCAACATCACCATGCCGCCCTTTGTCGAGCAATAGGCGGAATAGCCTCTGTCCCGCAGACCAAGCTGCGAACGCACCGACAGCAAATGCACCTGTTTGCCCCAGCCGCTGGCCGAGGCGGTCTGATGCCGCGCCGCCGCCTGGGCGAGGAACATCGCCGCCTTCAGATTGACCTGATAGACCTCGTCGAAAGCTTCCTCGGTGACCTCCAGCAAGGGTTCTTCCCGCTGGATGCCGACGCAGTTCATCAGAATATCGATGGCGCCGTGTTCAGCGGCAATGGCATCGGCCCTGTCACGGATTTCCGCCACCGACGTGACATCCACAGAATTGCCATAGGCCTCGTAGCCCGCATCCCGGATTGATTTCGCCAGGGCCTCCGCCATTACGGCGTTTCTGCCTGAAATAATGACTTTGGCGCCATGCATGGCCAGGCCCCAGGCGATGGCCTCGCCAATGCCGCCATAACCTCCCGGCAGCCAGGCCACCTTGCCGTCCAACCGGAACAGACCATCCAGGGCGGTTGCAAAATTCTCTTGCGGGGTAATTTGATCCATGACGCTTTCCTTACGCGGCCTGACTGCCGACCAGATCACCCAGATAGGCCGTGACATCGGGGTTTTGCAGCAGGCTGTCGAAATCCGGCGCCTGGGTCAGGCGGCCTTTCTGGACAAAGATATACTGCTCGCAGATCTCCTGCATGATGCGCAGGTGGAAGGGCTCGTTGGGATGAACACAGAGCACCACCATGCGGCCCTCGGTACGCAGCTTGCGGAAAAAATCCAGCATGAAGCCGATGTAGCCGTCCTGGGTATTGAACTGGGGCTCGTCGAACAGATGCACCATGGGGTAATCGGTGCTTGAAGGCTGCAGCATGAAATTGGGCCGCCGCTTGCGGAAATGGCGAACCTGGTAGGATTGATGATAGTGGATCGCCAGGCGGTCCCGCTGGTCGGAGCGGACCTGGTGAATATCCTGGCCCTGGACCAGGACCTGCCCCGACGTTGGGTTGTTGGAGCCGGTAATCAGCTCGAACAAGGTCGTCTTGCCAGAGCCGTTGGGACCCATGACGCCGACAATCGCCGGCTTTTCAATGCTGAAGTCGGCCTGCAGATCAAAGGTGATCCGCTTGTTCAGAACACCTTGGCTATAGGTCTTGCGCACCTGATTGACATGGAGAAGCGGTTGATCGGACATGGCCTAGACCCCCAACAGGCGTTCGCGCATGGGCGCATCTTCAAGCAGCTCGGCCGCCGGGCCCTGGTGCACGACCTTGCCGTGATCCATGACATAGGCCCGGTCGCTGACCGCCAGGGCGCTTTGCGCGTTCTGTTCCACCAACAGCACCGCGATACCTTCCGATTTCAGCCGGGTCACGGTTTTCATCACGTCCTGTACGATTTTCGGCGCCAGGCCCTGGGACGGCTCGTCCATCAGGACTAGACCGGGTGACCCCAACAGGGCGCGGGAGATGGAAACCATCTGCATCTCGCCGCCTGAAAGATTTTCGCATTCGCGGCCCATCAAATGTTCCAACGCCGTGAAGATCTCGAACATCTCCTTTAGAGACCAGCTGCGAAAGCGGGTTTTCTTGCGCCCAATGGCCAGGTTACGGGCCACGGTCAGGGTCGGAAAAATGCGCCGGTCATCGGGCACCCAACCTATCCCGGCGCGGGCGATGGCATGGGACTGGGCCCGGGTGATGGCCTTGCCGTCGAAATCAATGGCGCCGGTTTTGGCCGGCGTCAGCCCCAGAATCGAGCGCAAGGTCGTGGTCTTGCCGGCGCCGTTAGGCCCCAGCAGACTGACCACTTCGCCGGGCGCGATATCCAGAGAGACGCCGAACAGGGCCTGGGTCTCGCCATAGAATGTCTCGATGTTGTTGATTTGCAGCATCAGGCCAAGGCTCCCAGGTTCGAGGCGCGCACCCATTCATTGTCGCGCAATGTATCCGGCGTGCCTTGGGCGATAACCTGGCCCCAATGAATGACCGCGATGCGGTCGGCCAGATCAAACAGGAACTTCATGTCATGCTCGATGATGACGATGGTCACGGTTTTGCGGATCTCCTGGATCAGCGCCGCCAGGGTCGCGGTGGCATCCGTGCCCAGGCCAGATGTAGGCTCGTCCAGGAACAGCATGCGCGGTTCCGCCGCCAGGGCGATGCCGATTTCCAAGGCCCTGCGCTGGCCATATGACAGATCCGAGGCCCGGGTATGCTCCCGCCCCGCCAAGCCGATACGGGCCAACACCGCCGCGCCACGATCCTGGGCATCGCCGTCGCCAGCCAGATCGTGGCTCATGGAAAAGCCCTTGGCGCGGACCTCCGGCAGGGCCAGAACGATATTTTCCAGGGCAGTGTATTCATCGAACAGGTTCATCATCTGGAACGAGCGCGCGATGCCGTGCCGGGCGATCTTGCGCGGCGGCAGGCCGGTAACATCCTGGCCATCGAACAGAACCTTGCCCCGATCCGGTTGATAGCGCCCGGTCAGAACGTTGAAACAGGTGGTCTTGCCGGCGCCATTCGGTCCCATGATGCCGGAAATCTGGTTCTCCTCGAACGACAGGGTAATGTCTTCCAGGACCACCTGATCGGCGAAGCGTTTATGCAGATGCCGTGCTTCAAAGAGGGCCATGTCAGTCTCCCCCTGCGTGACTTGGTTCGGGGCAGGCCTGCGTCGTTTCCTTGCGCCGTCCAAACATCAATTGAGCGTCCTGCCACATGCCGGCCAAGCCTTCGGGCTTGAACATCACCATCACCATGAATGTCAGGCCGAACCAAAGCAGCCAGGCCTCGGTGTAGGCGCCGAGGATGTCACGGGCCAGAAAATAGAAAATTACGCCCAGGACCGGGCCCCAGAAGCTGACGAAACCGCCACCGATCAAAACGATCAGGATCACGATGCCGGACCATTGCAGGCTCATGATGTTGATGTAGGCGCCTTCCTGGGCCATGGCGAAGAGAGCGCCCGCCAAACCGGAGATGGCGCAGGACAGCGTGAAGATGATCCACTTATACAGCCAGACGTTATAGCCCAGGAAGGCAACGCGGCTGTCATTCTGCTTGATCGCGGTGATGACCTTGCCGAACGGCGAATTGACCAGGCGCCACATGCCCACCACGATAATCACATAAGCCGCGAAGCACAGATAGTAGAGGTTGAAGTTGGATTGGATGGAAATCTCGGCCAGGCCCAGATCCAGGGGCAGGCGCGCGATATTCAACAAACCATCCTCGCCGCCGGTGACATCGGTCCATTTCGAGGCGACAAATTAAAATATCTGGGCGCAGGCGATGGTCATCAGGGCGAAGTAAATACCCCGGCGATGGGAAATAAACGCTGCCACCAGACCGCCCAAAATGGCGGTCACCGCCACCGCGCCCAGCAGGCTGACCCATAAATTGGCCGCTATATTGAACTGTGTCAGGCCAAAGGCGTAGGCGCCGATGCCAAGGAAGGCGCCATGGCCAAACGATGGTAAGCCGGTGTAACCAAGCAGCAGATTGACGGCCAGGGCGAAAATCACCCAGATCATCACTTCCAGCCCAAGGTATTGGTACAATCCGATCGCATCGACCCAGAACGGCATGGTGCCGAAAACCAGGAACGAGACGAGCATGGGCGCCGTGAATAGCGTCGAAAATCGGCTGCGAGTGGATTGGGAATTCATGTCCTAGGCCTCCAACGCGCTGGCTTTGCCGGCGAAACCTCTGGCGCGGAACGTGACCACCGCCATCAACAACAAATACATGGATAGGAGTGACCATTCCGTCAGGAAGGCCGCCGTCAGCGCGACGACCATGCCGACCAGCAGCCCGGCGCTGACCGCGCCCCAAAAACTGCCCACGCCGCCCAGCACGATGACCACAAACGCAGGTATCACCGCGTCCACGCCCACATGCGGGCGCACGCCCCAGATCGGCGCCATGATAATGCCGGCGATGGCGGCCAGGGCGGCGCCAAAGGCGAAGACATAAAGGCGCAGGCGGGAGAGGTTATAACCCAGTACGCGCACCATCTCGCTGTCATGGGCGCCGGCCTTGATCACCGCGCCATACGGCGTGCGGTTGAGGAAGACCCAGAGCAGGCCGATCATGGCCGTGGCGAAGACGGCGGCGAAAATGCGATAGTTGGAATAGATCATGTCGGCGAAGAAGAAACCGCCTCGGATCGCCTTGGGCAGGGGCAGAAAATATTCCGCCGGGCCCCAGATTTCGCGGATTACTTCTTCCAGGACCAGCGCGGCGCCGAACGTCAGCAGCAGGCCATAAAGCGGATCCTTGCCGTAGGTCCGGCGCAGACAGATCTCCAGGCCCATGCCGACGGCGGCGACCAGGGCCGGCGCCACGATCAGGGCGATGATGTAGCGGGGGACGGCGGGCAGGTCGTAATAGGACTGCATGAAGGCCAATGGTATGCCGCCGTCCTGGCCCATCAGCATAACGGCAAAGTAGGCGCCCAGGGCAAATAGCGAACCGTGCGCGAGGTTGATGACTTCCATCACCCCGATGATCAGCATGAAGCCGAGGGACAGCAGCGCGAACAGCAGGCCCAGGGCGACGCCGTTCAGCAGGTGCGGCAAGAGACTAAGAAGGAAATCAATCATGATATTGCTTCGTCTTTTGCGTTGCCGTCCCCGTTCGCCGATGGGGAACCCAACGGCGTTGGTAACGACTGGATACAATGGAGGATCGGACGCGGGGCCACCGTTCCGGCAGCGGCCCCGCCCCGAGACGGATCAGCCTTGATCGTAGCTGGGCGTATCGGCGAACGATTCCAGCCTGCAGACCGCGTCCGCACTGGCGCGGACCGATTCCGGGTCGGCGGCCGTGAGGATCTCGAAGTAATCAGTCTTGTCCTTGGGCTTCTTGTTGCCGCGGGCAAGATAGACGGTCTGTTGCACATGGTGGGAGTTCGGATCGATCACCGCGCCATGTGTCTGCATCCGGTCGACCGCGGACATCTGGCGGCCTTCCAGGGCCTTGATGATCTTGGTGTTGTCCGTGCCACCGGTTTCCTCGATCACGCGGAGCAACTCCCGCATGGCGACATAACCGTTGTAGGTGACATTGCCGGGAACCGCGATCCGGGTTGTCGGATAGCGGGCTTGGTAACGGGCAACGAATTCCTTGATGCCTGGCAGATCGAGCAGGTGATACCAGGTGGTGCCGAACACGCCAAAGGCCGCGTCCGCACCCAGGCCGTAAACATCAGGCCAGTCCTGCTGGTTGTTCAACCAGGCCGGCTTGGAATCCAGGCCCATGTCGGAAACCTGCTTGCGCATGACCTTGAAGTCATCGCCACCGACGGCGGCGGCAACCACATCAGGCTTTTGCTGCTGGATTTTCAACAGGATGGCGGAGAAGTCGCGGGTGCCGACCGGAATGGCCACTTCGTCGACGGCGTCGGCGCCATAATTGGCGGCAACCTTCTTGGTGGCCGCATTGGTGTTCTGGCCCCAGACATAGTCGTTGTAGAGGAACATCCATTTCTTGCCGAAGGCATCGATGGCGTTCTTGGTGGCGGCGCGGGAGAAGTTCTCGCCACTGCCGTCCCAAACAAATTTCACCCGGTGGCAGTTCTTGCCGGACTCGGTGGGCGACGACGAATTGGTGTTGAAATAGACGCAACCATACTTTTGCGCCACCTGGCTGATGGCATTGGCGGTGCCGGACTGAATGGTGCCGACCATGAAATGCACGTTCTCGCGGGTGATTAGACGCTCGGCCACGCGGGTGCCGGTCTGCGGCGTGGTTTCGGTGTCCATCCAGACATATTCGACCTTGCGGCCCAGCACGCCGCCTTTGGCGTTGGCTTCTTCGATCGCCATAATGGTGCCGCGCTTTTCCGCCTGGCCCGAGTTGGCGAACTGGCCGGAGGCATCATGGGTCAGGCCGATCTTAATCGGCTTGTCCGTGCCGGCGGCATAGACCCGGTTGTGCTTCCACGGGCCAAAAAACGCTGCGCCCGCGCCGGCCGTTGCCAGAGCGGTACCTCTTAACATACTGCGACGGGTAATTTTCGAAGACATAGCTAAACCTCCCAGGTTGTCGTCCTCATAAATGCCCGCATCGGCGGGCCCGGTTCCTAAAAACATCAATTAGCGCTTAACGCGCGATGGAGACCGTTAGGCGCTTATTTGGAAATAATATCCTATTTTTAAAAAAAGAAATAGGATTTTTCACTTTTTATAATTTTTTTTAGATGTGGCCCTTTGCCGCGCCTTCTAGGACAATAAACAGGGGGGATTATCGAAGTGGGGTAATTTTTAGCAGTTTTCAGCCGTAAAATTTTAGCTGCGGTAGAGATCAAATGAAATGTCATATTTTTATGATGAATAATTTTCCTAATTTATCGTATTTTTTTATTATAAATCATAATTTATTTGCGCCGTTACGGTGTTTGGCATAGTTTGCAATCCATGACGTTTTGCGATTTTCGCGAAGGGAGTTTTGTTTTGGCGGCGAACATTCTGGCAGGCACGACCTCGGCCCCGGCGCTATATCCGCGCAGCGGCATCCACGGCACCATCGTGCATGCCATCGGCACCGAAATCGTCACCGGCGCCCTGGAACAGGGCGAAAGGCTGCCGGGCGATCAGGAGTTGATGGCCCGCTTCCAGGCCTCACGCACGGCCTTGCGGGAGGCTTTGAAAGTGCTCTCGTCCAAGGGCCTGATCGAATCCCGGCAGCGAGCGGGTACCAGGGTGCGCCCGCGCAGCGACTGGGATCTGTTGGATGTGGACGTGCTGTCCTGGCATACGCCGGAAAGCATCTCCGAATCATTTACCGCCGATCTGGTGGAGCTGCGGGAATTGATCGAACCGGTTGCCGCCAAGCTGGCCGCCGACCGCGCCACATCCGACGACCTGACCCGCATCGAGGCGGCCTATCTGCGCATGGAGAAGGCGGTTGATGATTACGAGGCATTTTATGTGGCGGACGTGGATTTTCACCTCGCCGTGCTCAACGCCTCGCACAATCAGCTGGTGCAGCGCCTGGCGGGCATCATCGGCACGGTCCTGGGCTTAAGCTTTGGCCTGCAAAAGCAGGCCCGCATTCCCCTGCGGGAAAGCCTGGAATCCCACTACGATGTGTTCGATGGTATCCGCCAACGCAACCGCCGCGCGGCCGAGCGGGCCATGCGCATCACCATTCGCCGCGGCCGCAACACCTTGTCGCAGCGGCGTTCGATCATGCGCGGGCAAACCGCGTGATATAGCATATTTGCTAAACCGCCCTCTCCCCCTCCCGGCCACCCGGTCATCATAATCGCGTGGGTG
>CAYWYB010000175.1:0-10803 GCA_964462145.1 uncultured Rhodospirillaceae bacterium | reverse complement strand
CAAAGCCCTGGCCAGCATCAGCCGGCCCCGTTCGCCCCCCGACAGGGCCGAAACCACGGTGCCGATCTGTTCGGGCTGAAACAGAAAATCCTTCATATAGCTGATGACGTGCTTGTTCTGCCCGGCCACGCTGACCCGATCGCCGCTGCCCCCCGTCAGGGCCTCGGACAGGGTCGAATTGGGGTCCAGGCTTTCGCGCCGTTGATCCAGCGAGGCGATGGCCAGATTAGCGCCCAGGCGGATGTTGCCGCCATCGGGTTCCAGGGCGCCGGTCAGCATGTTCAACAGGGTGGTTTTGCCTGCGCCATTGGGCCCGACGATGCCGACCCGGTCGCCACGCTGGATGCGGGTGGAGAAATCCGTGACGATTGCCGTGCCGTCATAGGATTTTGAAATGCCCTTGGCCTCGGCCACCAGTTTGCCCGACAGGCCGCTTTCGGTGACGCTCATCTTGACATCGCCGGCCTGGCGCGGCCGCTCCCGCCGGGCCTGGCGCAGGGCGTGCAGATCGCGCAGGCGGCGCTGGTTGCGCTTGCGCCGGGCGGTGACGCCATAGGTCAGCCAATGCTCCTCGCGCACGATCTTACGGTCCAGTTTGTGTTGCTCGTCTTCTTGTTGTTGCAGAACATCATCGCGCCAGGCCTCGAAATCCGCGAAGCCGCTGTTCATTTGCCGGGTTTCGCCCAGGTTCAGCCAGACCGTGGCCCTGGATAGATTGGAGAGGAAGCGGCGGTCATGGCTGACCATGATGATGGCCGAGCGTAGGCTGTTAAGTTCCGCCTCCAGCCATTCGATGGCGGGTAGATCCAGATGGTTGGTGGGCTCATCCAGCATCAGGATATCGGGCTCCGGCGCCAGGACGCGCGCCAGGGCGGCGCGCCGGGTTTCGCCGCCCGAAAGATGGCTCGGGTCTTCATCGCCCTGCAGGCCCAGTTGATGCAACAGATAGGCGGCGCGGTGCGTGTCGTCGCCCGGCGCCAGGCCTGATTGAACATACGAGAGGACATCCGTATGGTCCGACAGGTCCGGCTCCTGAGGCAGATAGCGCACGGTGGTGCCGGGCTGGACAAAGCGTTCGCCGCTGTCCGCCTCTATCAAGCCGGCGGCGATTTTCAGCAGCGTTGATTTGCCCGAGCCGTTGCGCCCCACCAGACAGGGACGCTCGCCCGGCGAGACCGACAGGAACGCACCCTCCAACAGGGGCGTGCCGCCGAAACTAAGGTCAATGTCGCGTAAGATAAGAATGGGAGGAGCCATGACGAGGCTTTATAAAGGGCTGGACGGTCGAGACAAGCTTTGAAGACCGGAAGCCAGGAAAATTACACTGTTGCGTTGGGAAGGATGACGACATGGGTAGATTAGCGGGAAAACGGGCGATTGTGACAGGCGCGGCCAGCGGTATCGGACGGGCCAGCGCGCGGATCTTCGCGCGGGAGGGCGCCTCCGTCGTGGCCGTGGACCGGGCCGAGGAAGGTCTGGCGGAGACCATCGCCATGATCACGGATGCCGGCGGCACCGCCATGGCGGTGAACGCCGATGTGGGCGATGAAGACGCGGTCAAGGGCTTCATCAACAGCTGTGTGGAAAGCTATGGCGGCCTGGACGTGATCTATGCCAACGCCGGTGTCTCGGGCGGGCGGGTGCCGGTGGCCGATCAGACGGTCGATATGTGGCAGGACATCCTGCGGATCAACCTGATCGGACCGTTTCTGTGTATCAAGCATGGCGCCCCGATCATGGCGGCGGCGGGCAAGGGCTCGATCGTTTGCACGGCCTCGGTGGCCGCACTCCGCGCCAATGCGGGCGGGCCGCCTTATGCGGCCTCGAAGGCGGGCGTGGTCAGCTTGGTGCAGACCATGTGCAATGAATTCTTTGCCTCCGGCGTGCGCATCAATGCCATCTGTCCCGGCCTGATCGAAACCGGCATGACCAAGCCAACGTTCGATCGGGCCCGCTCCCGCGGCACGGAGGGCAAGATCGGCCAGCTTAATCCCACCCGGCGCAACGGCGAGCCGGAGGAAATCGCCAACATGGCGCTGTTCCTGGCCTCGGACGAGGCCAGCTATGTCAACGGCCAGTCAATAGCGGTGGACGGCGGCCTGACCAGTACCCATCCGTTCGTACCCAAGGGATAGAAACACCGGAGAAAACATCATGTCGGGTTATCATTTGAACCATATCAACATCCGTACCGCCTCTTTGGAGGGTACCCGTGACTTCTATGCCGAAGTGCTGGGCCTGGAGGAAGGTTTCCGCCCGCCGTTTCCGACCCCGGGGCACTGGATGTACGCGGGCGAAATGCCGATCATCCATATCTCGCCACTGGAACCCGGCAGCCCGGACCGGACCAATCCCGACGGCATGGGCAAGGGTCTGGATCATTTCGCCATGTGGGGATCGGGCCTGACCGAACAACTCGCGGTCCTGGAAAAACACGGTGTCGAATACCATAAACGCCTGGCGGGCGGCGGCGCCGTCATCCAGGTCTTCTTTCTTGACCCAAATGGCGTGCAAATCGAGCTCGGCTTCAACCCCGAGACCGAGGGCATCACAAGAGAGAATTTCGACGGCGAAATTTTTGAATGAACGGAGGCCGCCCATGGCGATTTATCTGATTTTGGACAACAAGGTCCACGACGCCGCTAAATATGAGGAATACAAAAAGGCGGTCCCGGCCATCATCGCCAAGCATGGCGGTGAATACCTTGCCCGGGATGGCAAGATCGAGGTGCCGGTGGGTGATTGGCATCCGGACCGTATCGTGCTGTTCAAATGGCCGTCACGTGAAGCCCTGGACGCATTTCAGGCAGACCCCGAATATCAGCCCTGGAAGGAACTGCGGGAATCCTGCACCACGACCAATCAGGTTCTTATCGTCGAGGGCGTATAGCTCATCGGCGCCTAGCTGCCTTGCAGCTGCGCCATGAAGCCGCCGCCGTCGGCGAAAATCGTGCCTTCCGCCACCTTGCCATCGCGCACGGTAAAGAAGGCCGCCGCCGGGCGGCTGACCTCCTTGCCGGTCGCGGGCATGCCGTTGAATTCGCCGCTGTGAACACCGGTGAAGACGTAATAGACCGCGACCGTATCGCCTTCGCTGATAATTTTCTGAATGTTGAAGCGCGCATTGTCAAAGGCCGCGTGGCGCGCCTTCAGATCCTCGACATGCTCGGCCAATGAGCCCATGGAGGCGACGCCGTGGCCGTGGCGGACATAGTCATCATGGAAAGTGGCATAAACCACCGCCATATCCTGCTTGTTAAAGCCATCCTCCATGATGTGACGAACCAGTTCCTTGTTTTCCGCCGCTGACATTTTTTCGCTCCGTTTTTTTGCCTATCGCCCTTCGGGCTGCTTGAGGCGTGATGTTTTTTCGCCTATCGCCCTTCGGGCTACTTGAGGCGAGTTTCGCCTACCGCGCTTCGCGCTGCTTGAGGCGGGTTTCGCCTACCGCGCTTCGCGCTGCTTGAAGCGGGTTAAGCCGAGATCAGGCCCCGTTCCTTTAGTTTTGTTTTCATGAAGGCATCCAGTCCGCCGGCCATCAAAATCTCGTAGGGCGGCGTACCTTCCTCCCAGGCTTCCGCTTGCAGGGTGGCGCCGGTGTCGAGGTTCTTCACTTCGCCGGTGACAATGTTGACTTCCAGGCGCTGGCCTTCCTCGACGAAGTCACTGATGCCAGGCGCGACCAGGGTGGGCAGCCCGGTATTGACCGCGTTGCGCAGATGGATGCGGGAGACGGATTCCGCCAGGACCACCGCGATCTTCAGCGCGTTCAGCGATTGCGAGCCGTTGCGGGAGGAGCCGCAGCCGAAATTGATCCCGGCAACAAGAATGTCGCCCGGCCGCACCTCATCCTCCGCCCAGCCGGGGCGGTTGGCCTCCATGCAGAATTTCGCTGCTTCCTCCACCGTCAGATCCGGGTTCGCCAATACCCGATGTCCCGGCATCATGAAGTCGGTGCTGATATGGTCGCCGAATTTCCAGACGCGGCCGGTTCGTACAGTTTCCATTATTCCGCTCCCAATCTAGGCATCACAAATATTCCCGTGGATCGACGATCTCGCCCGCGATGGCCGAGGCCGCCACCGTGGCCGGGCTTGCCAGCCAGACATTGGCCAGGGGGCTTCCCATGCGGCCCTGGAAATTCCGGTTGCTGCTGGAGATGCAGGTCTCGCCATCTCCCAACACACCCAGATGGCCGCCATAGCAGGGCCCGCAAGTGGAATGCTCCACCAGGGCGCCGGCCTTAAGAAGGGTTTCCAGATAGCCCGCCTTCAACGCCTCGCCGAACACCGCCTGGGAAGACGGGCTGACCAGCATGCGCACGTCCGGATGCACCTTTTTGCCGTCCAGAATCCGCGCCGCAACCTCCAAATCCTCCAGCCGGGCATTGGTGCAGGAGCCGAGGAATGCCTGATCGACCTTGACCCGTTCGCCCTGAACGCCTTCCACGGGCACGCCGTTGCCGGGGTCGCCGGGGCGGGCCACCATGGGCGTCAGATCGCTCAGGTCGAATTCAAATTCGGCGTCATAGCTGGCATCAGGATCGGCAGTGACGTGTTCGTAGGGCCGGTTGATGCGGTCGGCCAGGAAGGCGTCGGTCTTCTCGTCCGCCTCGAACATCGCGAACTTGGCGCCGACTTCGACGCCCATGTTGCATACCGTCCAGCGTTGCGCCAGGCTCATCTGGCTGGCCACCGGGCCGACATATTCCACGGATTTGTACAAACCGTAATCGGTGCCAAGCTCGCTGGCCACCTTGAGGATAACGTCCTTGCCGACGCACCAGGCGGGCAGGGTGCCGTTCAAAACAACACGGATGGATTCGGGCACCCTGAACCAAAGCTCGCCAAAGGCCAGAACATGCACCGCATCCAGGTTGGCATTGGTGACGCAGGCATTGAAGACCCCGCCGGAGGTGGAATGGGAATCGCACATAGCGACCAGATCGCCTGGCGCGTACATGCCGTTCTCGGCGAAGACCTGATGCAGGATGCCGCCACGGCCATATTCGAAATAATTCTTGACGCCGTATTTCTTGATCAGGCGGCGCTGTTCCTTGACCTTGTTGGCGGCGGCAATGGTCGGGGGCGGGGCCTGATGGTCATCCACGTGGAAGACTTTTTCAGGGTCCCAGACCCGGTCGACGCCCAAGGCTTCCAGGTCAGCCAGCCTGTGGCCGGAGGTGGCGTCGACCTTGCACCACAAATACTGCCCCGGCCTGGCCGTCTCGGCGCCCGCATGGGCGGCAAGAATCTTCTCGGCGATTGTCATACCCATGGCTGGCTCCTCTTTGTTGCCGTTTAGTCCGTGGCGTAGCGCTGTTCCAACTCGTAGATTTCCGGCAGGCCGAGCAGGCTGGTTATAGTGTTGAACTGGTCCAGGTCCCGGCCTTCGCCGCCGCCGCCATCCTTGAGGTTGACCAGCGCCTGGCAGACGGCGGCATAGGACAGCGCGTGCCCGCCGCCGGTGATCATGATTTTGAAGCCGCGATCGGCGACTTCCGGGCCGGGCCACAAATTGCCATTGTAAAGGCAGGAGATACCTTGCTCCACCAGACGGCGGGTATAGATGTCCATATCCTCCTGGGTCTTGACCCCATCGACAAAGACAACGTCGGCGCCGGCCTCGCGATAGGCCTCCGCCCGCCGGATCGCGTCCTCCCAGCCGTTTGGCGCGACGGCATCCGTGCGGGCGATGATAACCAGGCCCGGATCGGTGCGGGCGTCGATGGCGGCGCGGATTTTCTGCACATGCTCGGCCATGGGCACGCATTGCTTGCCCTCGAAAAAACCACAGCGTTTCGGGAATACCTGATCCTCGATATGCATCGCCGCCGCACCCGCCGTCTCGTATTCCCGCACGGCGCGCTGGGCGTTGATGGCGTTACCATAGCCCGTGTCGGCATCCGCGATCACGGGTATATCAACCGCATCGGCGATATAACCAAGATTGGCGACCATTTCCGCCATGCTGGTCAGTCCCACGTCGGGCAAGCCAATCTGGGCGGAGGTGCCATGGCCCGTCATATAGACCGCCTGGGCACCTTGACCTTCGGCGATCAGGGCGGTGAAGCCGTCATAAACGAAGGGGGCCAGCACCATGCCGCCGGCCATGGCTTCACGCAGTTTCGCACCCGGAGAATTACTGGGACTGTTCATGATGCCTGCTCCTTTTCGCCGGCCAGGTCGTAGCGTTGTTCCAACTCATAAACCTCGGGCACGCCGAGAATATCGTTGACGCTCTTGATCTCGCCGGGGGGACTGAATTGCGCCATGGTCTGCCGGGCGCTGCCGCTGGCATTCAACTCCTGCATCGCTGCCGTGGCGCTTTTAAAGACCGCGCCCAGGGCCAAACCGGCCAGAATCTGGATCTTGAAACCCATGCTTTGGGCGACTTCCGCCGTTACCAGTCCGCCGTTGTATAGACACGGTATGCCCTGTTGTGCCAATTCGCGGCTGTAAATTTCCAGCTCCTCCAAAGTGCGGATGCCGTCGACGAAGACCACATCGGCGCCGGCCTCGCGATAGGCCCGCGCCCGGGCCAGGGCGTCTTCCCAGCCGTTCGGCGCCAATGCATCCGTACGGGCGATGATGACGGTTTCGGGATCCCGGCGCGCATCCAGGGCGGCGCGGATTTTCTGGGCATGTTCTTCCATTGGAATAACCGCCTTGCCTTCCATGAAGCCGCATTTTTTTGGAAACACCTGATCTTCGAGATGGAAGCCCGCGACGCCCGCGCGTTCGTATTCCCGCACCGTGCGGCGAACGTTGATGATGTTGCCATAGCCGGTATCGGCGTCCGCTATGACAGGTATGGCCGTGGCGCGGCAGATGTGTTTCAGGTTCTGCACCATTTCACTCTGGGTGATCAGTCCTACGTCAGGGTAGCCATAGCGCGCCGCCGTGCCAAAGCCGGTGATATAGACCGCATCGAAGCCGGTATGTTCCACCGCTTTCGCGAACAATGCGTTGTAGACGCCGGGTGCCAGCACGACGCCCTGTTCCATCAGTTGCCGCAATCGTGAAGAAGGCCGCATGTCGATCACTCCCTGGGCGCTATCCGCCCATCTGTTTCATCTCACCAGTTGCTGTGAGTGTAACAGCTACTCAATCTGGTTTGGAAGGGTGCTAGGCGGGCATGGCCTGGCGTATCAGTGGTACGATGGCGATCATCTTGCCGATGGGACCGTCGGTAAATTGCGCCAAGGCGGTGCGCATATCCGCTTGTGTGGCATCATCGGGCGTGGTTGCCGGTGTTGCCAGGCCGCCGGATATCTGTGCCCCTCGCCGATGGCCGTCTTCGATCACATTAAGGATCACCGGTTCCAAGCGGCCCTCGGCGGCGAAGGGCGCGATTAAGGCATGAACCAGTGAAAGATAGACCGGCCAATTGGCCAGGTGACGGTACATGCTGGCCAATATCTCGTCGCGGCCGCCGATACGGTTCAGGTCCTCCACCAGCCCGCGAACCGGCGGCGCCATGACGTCCAAGGTCAATAGCGGCGGCATCTCACCAATGATCGCGGTTTCCGCTAGCACCGACGCCGCCAATTCGCCCGGCGCTGCTATTTCGCCGTTCAGCTTGGCTGACAGGGCGCAAAGGGCGACCATGTTCATGGCGTTGCTGCGTTCATAGCTGTGCAGGATCATGGTGATGCGGCGCAGGTCATCGGAAGACAGGCCGGCGGCGGCCAAGGTCGGTGCGCTCAAGCCTACCAGAATTGGCACATCCAATTCCGCACGCAATGCCGCCGCCTGCGCCGCGATGCTATCATCGGCATACAGCGGTTTCAGCGACTCCCAGGCCCAAGGCAGGGCGCCCGGAAACATCGCCAGGTGCCGCCAGATCAGGTTGACCACGGGCACCCCAAGGGTGGCGCGGATATCGGCATACAGCGCGGCGACCTCGCCCGTGGCGTCGGCCTCGGCTATGGCTGGAACCGGGTCGCCGGAGGGGTTCGCCATTTTACGGTATCAGGACAATCTTGCCGTAAGCGCCGGGGCGCAGCACTGCGTGGTGCGCCTCCGCTACCTCGGACAGGGGCAATTCCTTGCCGATCACCGGCTGCAGGCTGCCATCCGCCAGGCCCTTGCCCAGGGCGGCATGGATTTCCGCGACCTCTTCGGCGGTGGTGTTGGGCAGGGCGATGCCGATGATGTCCAGCTCTTTCATCATGGCTTCCCTGGCGTTGATTTCGATTGGGCCGCGGTTGCCAATAATGACGATGCGGCCGAATTTGGCGACCACCTCCATGTCTCTGGCCAGGTTCACGTTAGCCAGCATTTCGAGGATGATTTCCGGTCCGCCACCGCCTGTCAGCTCCGCTACCGCATCCAGATAGCCGTCCTTGGTATGATCCAAAACATGCGCGGCACCATGTGCGCGGACGAGATCCAGGCCCCGTTCACTGCCGGCGGTGCCGATGGTGGTAAGGCCGTGCGCGGCGGCGATTTGCAGGGCGGCGGTGCCGACGGCGCCGCTGGCGCCATGAATTAGAGCGGTTTCGCCCGCCTTGGCCCGGCCCCGGTGCATCAGGGCCCAATGGGCCGTGCCGTATGGCACGCCGATGGCGGCGCCCTGGGCGAAGCTGACGTTGTCGGGCAGGGGCATCAGATGTTCGGCCCGGCGCAGCAGCTGTTCGGCATAGCAGCCGCCCCAGGCATCCTCGCCCACGGCGCCGGCGGCATAAACCCGGTCGCCGGCTTTGAATTTCTCAACGCCATCGCCCACGGCCAGCACCGTACCGGCGGCGTCACTGCCCAGGACAAACGGCAGCTCCGGACGGATCAGGTGGATGCCGGAACGGATGTAGGTTTCCACCGGGTTGATGCCGATAGCCTCGACCTTGACCACGACCTCGCCGGGCCCGGCAGTCGGATCGGGGACGTCTTCGTATTTCAGGACGTCCGCCTCGCCGAATTCGTGGATACGGATCGCTTTCATCGGCGTTCTCCCCGTTAGTCCGCGCCTTCGACGACAAAGGCGCTGCCGGTCGAGGCATTATGCCGGATGCCGACAATGGCCTGGTATTCGTCCGAGTTATAGAATTCCAGGGCACGGGCGTAGCTGGGAAATTCGATCACCACCACCCGTGGTCCCGCCGCCGCACCCTCCAGGGTTTCCAATTGCCCGGCGCGGACGATGAACTTGCCGCCATAGCTGGCCGCGATGCCGGGGGTCTGGGCCGTGTATTTGGCATAGGATTCGGGGTTGTGCACATCAATCTGGGCAATCAAATAGCCAAGGGCCATGGGATCTCTCCTAAATTTCTAAATCATCTCTTCGGGCGTGACCGGTCGGATGTTGTTGCCGCCGCGCACCACTGCCTCGGCGGCCAATTCCATCAGGGTCAAATTGGGCATTTCGATATTGCTGTATTCCGACAGCGGCAGATCGTTGACGTAACAGATCAAGGTGCGCAGCACGCCGCCGTGCACGGCCAGAAACACCCGCTCATCCGCCTTGATGCCGGCGACAATGTCGGTAACGCCGGCGACCACCCGCTTTTGCAGAACTTCCAGGCTTTCCCCGCCCCAAGGCGAGCCTTCCCAGGGCGCTTCCTGCCAGGTGCGGACCGCGTTGGCGTCGATTTCCGCCGCCTCGGTGGCCAGCAGACCCTCACACCAGCCCAGGCCGATTTCGATACAGCGGGGCTCGATTTCATCGGGCCGCCGTCCGAACAGGCAATCCACCGTCTGCCGGCAGCGCAGGGCGGGGGACGAGATGATGCGGTCGGGCTGATAGGGCATGCGCTTGCCCAGGGCAATGGCGTCGCTGCGACCGGTTTCCGAAAGAGAACTGTCCATCTGGCCCTGGAAACGCAGGGGCGGGCCGTTCCATACCGTGTGGCCATGGCGGATCAGATAAAGCCGTTTGTTTGTCATCTAAAAAGTCGCACAGAATCATTGCTCACAAGGGTCAATCATTCCATGCTTCACCGCGCCTGGACAGAAAAACCTTGAGGAGACAGCAAATGGTTCAAATCGGCAAGCAGGACGGCGTCACCACGTTAATCCTGAACCGCCCGAAACAGCGCAACGCATTGGATGCGGGCGTGATCCAAGGCTTGATCCAGGCCATTGAGGAGGTGGAGGCCGATGATGCCATCCGTTGTCTGGTCATCCGCGGGGCGGGCGGCAATTTTTGCGCCGGGCGGGATCTATCCATGGCGCCCGAGCGTGATTTGGCCGCAGCCCTGGCGGCGGACGAGAGCTGGACCAAGGTCAACCGGCTGCTGCACCGTTTGAGCAAGCCCAGCGTTGCCGTCGTCGAGGGTTATGCGGTGGCGGGCGGTTTCACCCTGGCTATGATCTGTGATTTCGTCCTGGCCGAGGAGGGCGCCCATTTCGGCGCCTTGGAAATGCGCCGTAATTTTCCCGCCGCCATCAACACACCGGTGGTAAGCAGCCTGATCGGCCCGCGCCTGGCCCTGGAGTTCCTGTTGTTCGGCGATCTGATCCCGGCCCGGCGCCTCTATGAAGTAGGTCTGATCAACCGTCTGGTCGAGGGGTCGGAGGCTCTGAACCAGGTGGCCAACCAATTCGTCGGCGGTCTGGTCGCCCTGGACCCGGACGCGGTGCGCATGACCAAGGAGGCCCAGCGCGCCGCCCGCAATATGCCCCTGATCGATGCCTTGGAGATGGGCAAGCTGGGCAATGCCCTGATCGCCGCCTCGGGCCGCATGGAAGAGGCTATGCAGGGCTATGCCGACGGCAAAAAGGACTAGGGTCCTTTCGACTTGCGTCGAATTTCTGAACCGCCCGCTCCCCCTCCCGGCCACCCAATGAGCATAATTCCGTGGGT
>CAYWYB010000174.1:0-10814 GCA_964462145.1 uncultured Rhodospirillaceae bacterium | reverse complement strand
GTTCCGATGCAGCGGCAGATAAAGAGGAAAACAGTGGTTCCTCGACGCCGCATATCATTGCCGCCATCGCGGTGATGGCGCTCTATATCGTCGGCATGCCGTTGTTCGGTTACCTGCTGGCGACCGCCGCGACGCTGCTGGCGCTTTCAGTAATCTACGGTAATCGGCGCTGGCTTGGCCTTTTCATCGTTGCCGCCGTCTCGCCACCACTGCTGTTTTTCTTTTTCCAGGAAGTCATGATCATTCTGCTGCCCGAGGCCTCGCTCTTCTAGACATTGTTCTAAATATTCCCATCATCAGAGACGTTATTTCATGGACATTATCGCCGTCGGTTTCGATCAGATCTTTCATCTGCAAAACCTGTTGTTGATGGCGGGCGGCCTGGTTGTTGGCATCGTTATCGGCGCCATACCCGGACTGAACGTGCCTCTGGCCGTCGCCCTGGCTCTGCCCTTCACCTATCACATGCCGCCCCTGGCGGGTCTGTCCATGTTGATCGGCATCTACAAGGGCGGCACCCATGGCGGTTCCATCTCGGCCATCCTGATCAACGTGCCGGGCGCGCCGGCGGCGGCAGCAACGGCGATTGATGGCTACGCCCTGGCCCGGCGCGGCAAGGCGGGCAAGGCCCTGAAACTATCCATCTATGCCTCGGTGTTCGGCGAAATTCTGTCGGACATCGCGCTGATCTTGGCGGCCGCGCAGTTGGCCAAGATCGCAACCACGTTCGGACCGGCGGAATTTTTCGCCCTTGGCCTGTTCGCCCTGACGATCATTGGTTTCGTCTCCGGCGACAATCTGATCAAGGGCGTGATCGCCGGCTGCATGGGTCTGTTGCTGGCCACTGTTGGCATGGACCCGTTGGAGAGCATGCCGCGCATGCATTTCGGCTTTTATGAGCTAACGGGCGGTTTGCATTTCATTGCCATGATCATCGGGCTGTTCGCCATCTCGGAAGCCTTGATCCAGATTGAAAACAGTCTGCGGACGACGGCCAGCCGCACGGTTATCGAAATTTCCACCAAAGGTGATGACAACCGGGTCACCTGGGAAGAATTCAAGATGGTCTTTCCGACCATGCTGCGTTCCGCTCCCCTGGGCATCTTCATTGGCGCCATTCCCGGCATCGGCTCCTCCATCGCCGCTTTTCTGGCCTACGGCATGGCGAAGAACATGTCGAAGGAGCCGGAGATGTTCGGCAAGGGCGCCATTGAGGGCGTGGCGGCGGCGGAATCCGCCAACAATGGTGTTTGCGGCGCCACCTTTATTCCCTTGTTGACCCTGGGCATTCCGGGCGATGTCATTACCGCAATCATGCTTGGCGCCTTCATGGTGCATGGTCTGATACCGGGGCCGACGCTGTTTACCGAGCAGGGCGGTTTCGTCTCCGCCTTCATGATTGGCATGTTGATCACGTCCTGCATGCATCTGTTCGTCGCCCTGATCGGCCTGCGTGGTTTTATCCAGGCGATCAAGCTGAAACGCTCCCTGCTGTTCCCGCTGGTCATCGTGCTTTGTATCACCGGCACGTTCGTGGCCGGCGGCGGCCAGTTCCCCATCTATGTCATGCTGGGCATGGGCATCCTGGGCTATCTGATGACCAAGTTCGGCTTCCCCATTCCGCCCCTGTTGATCGGCTTTATCCTGAGCCCGATGATCGAGGACGGCTTGCGCCAGGCGCTATTGATTTCGGACGGCGACCTGGCGATTTTCTATGGCCGCCCCATCGCCATGGGCTTTCTGGTCATGACGGTGGCCCTGGTCGTCTGGATCACCTGGAAGAACCTGCGCGCCCAACGCCGGGGATAACGGCGATAGAGATATTGTCCGAAACCGCGCTAGTTGGAGATGTCAAATGAGTACGTTGCCGTTGGCTGGAATCCGGGTGCTGGATATTGGCACGCTTATCGCGGGGCCTTTTGGGGCCACGATGCTGGGCGATTTCGGGGCCGAGGTGATCAAGGTTGAACAGCCGGGACCGGGCGATGGCCTGCGTGGCACGCCGGTGGATGGCGAAGCCGGGCGGCCGCCGATTTGGCGGGTCGAGGCGCGCAACAAGAAATCGGTGACGCTCAATCTGCGGGTCAAGGAGGGCCAGGATATTCTTCGCGAGCTGGTCGGCAAGGCCGATATTCTGATGGAGAATTTCACCCCCGGCACCCTGGAGAAATGGAACCTGGGCTGGGATGCGCTGCATGCGATCAATCCCCGCCTGATCATGGTGCGGGTCTCGGGCTACGGGCAAACCGGGCCCTATTCAAAACGCGCCGGCTATGACCGGATCGCGCTGGGATTCTCTGGCTATATGTACCCGACGGGATTCCCCGACCGTTTTCCGGTTCGTCCCGCCTTTGCCACCGCCGACTACAATACCGGCACCTTCGGGGCCTATGCCGCGATGATGGCGCTATATCAGCGCGATGCCGCCAATGGTGGGAGCGGCCTGGGCCAGATGATCGACTTGGCGCTGTACGAACCGACCTTTCGCATCACCTCCGACCTGCTGGCCAACTATCATGAAACCGGGGAAATCCGCGAGCGGGTGGGTAACCGCAATCAGGGGTTTTCGCCTGCCGGCACCTTCGAGACAAAGGATGGCCGCTATGTGCAGATTGCCGCCGGCGGCGACAAGGTGTTCCGCCGCCTTGTGGAGGCCATGGAGATGCCTGAAATGGCGGACGATCCGCGCTATTCGGTTAGCCGGGAGCGGATTGCCCGCGCCGATGAACTGGAGGGGATCTTGGCCGATTGGATCGGTGCGCGGAATTTCGCCGAGATCGAAGAGCGCCTGGTGGCCGGCAACGTTCCGTTTGGCGGCATCTATACGCCGGCGGATATTGCGGAGGATCCGCACTATCAGGCCCGGGACAGCTTCATCACGGTCGAGGACCAGGAAGACGGCGCAATGGCGATGCCGGGCGTTATTCCCAAACTCATGGAGACACCGGGCCATGTGGCATGGACCGGTCCCAGGCTTGGCCAGCACAACGATGAAATATATCAGGGCCTGCTTGAAAAGAGCGCGGAGACCCTGGCCCGACTGACGAAGGACGGCGTAATCTGAGGCGGCGTAACGGCGCAGGCCAATTATCCCGGCCAAGGTGCTTTCGCCTCTTTTCACGGGCCTCTTCTCTTGTCCCAGGCAAATATTTCGCGATAATCAGGGCAGAATAACTAACGCCTTAGGGAGGCCAAGATGAGCCATCACGAACTGTTTCCCGTTCCTGACGATTGGGCCCAAAGGGCCTTTGCCGATAATGACAAATATCTCGCGATGTATCAGCAATCCGTTGATGATCCCGACGGCTTCTGGGGCGAGCAGGGCAAGCGTATCGACTGGTTCAAGCCCTACACCAAGGTGAAGAACACCACCTATGGCCCCGGCGATGTCTCCATCAAATGGTACGAAGACGGCAGCCTGAACGCTTCCTATAATTGTCTGGACCGTCATCTGGATACGCGGCGCGATCAGACCGCGATCATCTGGGAAGGCGATGACCCCGCCGACAGCAAAAGCTTTACCTATGGCGAGCTGCATACCGCTGTCTGCAAATTTGCCAATGGCCTGAAATCCCTGGGCGTCAAGCGCGGCGACCGGGTCACCATTTATCTGCCCATGATCCCGGAAATCGCATTCGCGGTACTGGCCTGCGCCCGCATCGGCGCGGTGCATTCCGTCGTCTTTGGCGGCTTCTCGCCTGATTCCCTTGCCGGCCGCATTCATGATTGCGAGTCCAACATCGTCATTACCTCGGATGAAGGCATACGCGCGGGCCGATCAATCCCGCTCAAAGCCAATACCGACGCCGCGTTGGAAAAATGCCCCACGGTCAATCATTGCGTGGTGGTAAACCGTACCGGCGCCGATATCGACATGGCCGATGGCCGGGATGTCTGGTACCACGATCTGATCGCCGATCAGTCCGACGAATGCGAGGCGGAGGAAATGGGCGCGGAAGATCCGCTGTTCATCCTCTACACCTCCGGCTCAACGGGCAAACCAAAGGGCGTTCTGCACACCACGGGCGGCTACATGGTCTATGCCTCCATGACGCACCAGTATGTTTTCGACTATCACGACGGCGATATCTATTGGTGCACGGCGGATGTGGGCTGGGTAACGGGCCACAGCTATATTCTGTACGGCCCCCTGGCTAACGGCGCCACCACGGTGATGTTCGAAGGGGTGCCTAATTATCCGGATGCCTCGCGCCACTGGCAGGTCTGCGACAAGCATCAGGTGAATATTTACTACACCGCGCCCACGGCGCTGCGCGCGCTGATGCGTGAGGGCAATGACCCGGTTACGAAAACGTCGCGCAAATCACTGCGTTTGTTGGGCAGTGTCGGCGAACCGATCAACCCGGAGGCCTGGCTGTGGTATTACAACGTGGTTGGCGAAGGGCGCTGCCCCATTGTCGATACCTGGTGGCAGACAGAAACTGGCGGCATCATGATCACGCCCCTGCCGGGCGCCACGGCGTTGAAGCCGGGTTCGGCCACGCGGCCGTTTTTTGGCATCAAGCCCGCCCTGGTGGATGGGGATGGCAATCTGCTGGAGGGCGAGGCCTCGGGCAATCTATGCATTCTGGACAGCTGGCCAGGGCAGATGCGCAGCCTGTATGGCGATCATGACCGCTTTATCGAGGCCTATTTCAGTACCTATCCTGGCAAATATTTTGCCGGTGACGGTTGCCGCCGGGACGAGGACGGCTATTACTGGATCACCGGCCGGGTCGATGATGTGATCAATGTCTCGGGTCACCGCATGGGCACGGCGGAAGTGGAAAGTTCCCTGGTCGAGCATCATGACGTGGCCGAGGCCGCGGTGGTGGGCTATCCCCACGACATCAAGGGCCAGGGCATCTATGCCTACGTTACCCTGAATGCCGGTTTGGATGGCAGCGAGGAGTTGCGCCAGGAGCTGGTGCAATGGGTGCGCAAGGATATCGGCCCCATAGCCTCGCCAGATTTGATCCAGTTCGCGCCGGGCCTGCCGAAGACCCGCTCGGGCAAGATCATGCGCCGTATTCTGCGCAAGATCGCCGAGGATGATTTCTCCAACCTGGGCGATACCTCAACCCTGGCGGAACCGGCGGTGGTCGAGGATCTGATCGAGAACCGGCAGAATAAGTAGCCGACCGGCGGGAATGCCCAGTAACGTAAGCGAGGATCATCTCTTCACCTTCGCCGTTATCGCCGATACCCATGTTACCGAGGAGGAGGCGGAGGCGATTGGTGGCTACGATGTGGACACCGTGAAATTGGGCGCGGCGCGGTCAGCTTATGTGGTCCGCGAGCTCAATCGTCTGGCGCCTGACTTTGTCGTTCATCTTGGCGACATCACCCACCCCGAACCCGGCACGCCGGCCTACGAAGATTCGGCGAAACGTTTTCACACGGTCTACGAAGAGCTCGAATGCCCACTTTATCTGGTGGCCGGAAATCACGATATCGGCGAAAAGGCCTTTATTGGCGAGCCCCTGCCCCCGCAGCAGGAGCAGCTCACCGTCAACGATGACATGATCGCCGAGTACGAGCGGCATTTTCAGGCCCAGTACTATTCCTTCGAACACCAGGACTGCCTATTCGTGATCATCAACGGCATGATCGTCAACTCTGGCCTGGATTGTGAGGCGCGACAGCGCCAATGGCTGGAAGCGCTGCTGGCGGAAAACCAGGGCAGGCGCATCTTCATGTTTTCGCACTACCCGCCCTATCTGTCCCGCCCGGATGAGACGGGCCATTATGACGCCACGGACGAGCCGGGCCGGTCATGGTTGCTGGGGGTGTTGGAGCGCTATAAGGTCGAGGCTTTCTACGCGGGACATGTTCATAACTTCTTTTTTAACCGCCATGGCGCGACCAGTTGTTATGTCCTGCCGTCGGTCTGTTTCCTGCGTCATGATTACCACGAGCTGTTCCGCGCGGCACCGGGTATGAAACAGGGACGGCACGATGGCGCCAAGCTTGGTTATGCCGTTGTCCAGGTCCATGGCGCGGGGCACCTTAATCACATAATTCGCAGCCATGGCCGCACGGATGACCAGGCAGAGGAAGCTGACCCCTTGCCGCTGGTTCACGGCCTGGCACCGGA
This sequence comes from uncultured Rhodospirillaceae bacterium, assembly GCA_964462145.1. Classification (GTDB taxonomy): domain Bacteria; phylum Pseudomonadota; class Alphaproteobacteria. The sequence continues at coordinate 4,717 of CAYWYB010000174.1, read as the reverse complement.
CCGTGGCGGTGTTGGCCTCGATTTGCGCCAGCCCTGGTGCGACAGCGCCAACATACCCACACCCTGGGGCCTGGATGTCTTCAGGCGCAAGCGGATCCGCAACGACTATCCGCTGCTGGCCTTGTGGGAGATGGGGGTGCGCGACTTGCGGGTACCCCTCGACGATCTGGCCGATACGGAGACGCGCAACCGCATGACCGAACTGGCCGCGCTCGGCCACCGCTTCACCGCCTATACCTACGGATTGCCCAAGGGCGCGGCGCGCCAGGCCCTGATTGATCATGGCCAGGTCTTGAGCGCCTGGGAAGTTATCGCGCCGACCACCAGTGCGCCGGAATTGCTTGGCGACATTGCCGCCCTAAAGGGCGGGACAGCGGTCTTTTTCAATGCCTACCGGGCGGGTGCGAAGACGTTCAGCGGCAGCCATGGCCTGGATGCCGACGAGCCTGGTACCGTTGAAGCGCTACTCGCCCTCGACGGCGCGAGAGACGCCATCGACGGCTTGGTCTTTGGCGTCCATTGGCGGCAAGCGCCGTTGCCGGCCATGATCGCGGCCCGGGACAGTGTCGCCGGGCTGGGGCTCATGGCGGCTGTTCATGTGCAGTTCGCTTACCGCAGGCCGCGGGACCAGGATGAAGCCGAACGCTACGATGCCAACCGCGTCGCCGAGGCCGTCGTTGGCGCCCTGGCTCACGATGAACTGGCGGTCTTTCTCGATAATTTCACTGGTATTGATCGGGGCTACTACTTTAGCGGCGGCTTGGTTGACCGGCTTTATAACCCGCTTTCCGGCGCCCACATCGTCCGCCACCTGCACGCCGCCTTGCCGGATGGATGCCAAATCGGCGCGACGCACCAAGATGGCGATGACCGGGTGGTTGAGCTGCATGAACCTGGCGGCGTGCTGCTGTTGCCTACAGCTGGTACCGACCCGTCATCGCTGCCATCCGCTCCGGCACGCACGACGGGACGCTGGATTGACCTGAGCAACGGGAATACGGCGGCGGCGCGCCTTGCCGGCCCCACTCTGGTGATTTCTGATTAGCCGCGACACGCGCGAATACGGCCATTGGCAAACGATGCCTATTGCAGGCCGGCCCGGCGGCGGATTTCTTCGTCTTTCAGGGATACATCGCCGCCGCAAAATTCGGCCGCGTCCTCGGTGCACAGCCAAGCGATGGCGCGGGCCGGCCAATCGGCGGGGATATGCACGGAAGGGTCCAACTGGCTGACCGGGTTGATGCCCGAGGCTCTGATAAGTATCTGCATCTCCGTCGCCACAGTGCCGGGGCTGAGGCCGACGACCCTGATTCCCTGGCCGGCGTATTCCAGATGGGCGCTGCGGGTCAACGAAAGTGCTGCCGCCTTGGCCGAGCAATAATGGCTCCAGCCCTCGCGCACGCCCGTCGCGGCACCCGAGCTGACATTGACGATGACGCCCCCGCCTCCATTGGCGCCCTGCTCCACCATCACGGGGATCGCAGCGCGCAGGCCATGGTAGACACCTTTGTAGTTGATGTCGGCGGCCTGGCCCCAGGCCTCTGGGTCGGAGTCCGTAAGACGCGCGATGGGTTCGATGACGCCGGCGTTGTTGATCAGGATATCCAAGCCGCCAAATACATCCCTACAGCGGGCGACGGCATTGGCGACATCGCCGTAGCGGCTGACGTCACAGGTCACGGCCTCCGCCTGGCCGCCGGCCTTGCGAATTTCGGCGGCAATGGCCTCTATCTCTCCACTCGAGCGCGCGGCCAGCACCACGTTGATGCCCAGCCGGGCGAATTCCCGGGCGGTGGCGGCGCCGATGCCTTTGCTGGCCCCTGTAACCAGGGCCGTCTTGTTCTTAAGTTCTTGCACGAAGCTCCCCTCCCCCAAAACTTTGCCATTTACTAGCCGGTGGTCTTTCAATCATTCAACCGGTCATAGTGCAACAGCGGCGTTCGGGGAAGGGGAGGGTAAGGTCAATTACCTTAAGCGGCCTCCTTGCAGGCGGCGCCGATCTCGACAATATGGCGATGATCCGTGCCGCAACAGCCGCCCAGGACCTTGATCCGGCTGAACCGGTCCGTGATCGTCCGGTAATCCGCGGCCAGTTCCTTTGGATTGCCCGCATCCAGTTCCTCAGCCTCGTCCAGTTCCGCGTGGCTGCAGCGGGAGGCGTTGGCACGAATGGCCCCGATCCGGTCCGTCCAGTCTTCATCGCCATTCAGCCTGTCCATGAAATGGGACGTGTGGGCGCAGTTGATCAGATAGTAGACCGGCGCGCTGTCCGTGGCCGCATCGACCTCCGTGATGGCGTCGGCCAGACTTTGCCCCGTGGGCAGGTGGCCATCGGTCTCCACCGTGAAGCCGATCACCGAGGGGATGCCCGCCAATTTCGCGGCCTGGGCGATGCCGATGCCTTCGTTGACGTTGGTGATGGTCATGGCGGTCACCATGTCCGCATTGCTGCCGGCGAAAACATTGATCTGAGGTGCATGATATGCCTGCGCCTCCTCCGGGCTCATGATTTCACCGGGGTTGTAGCCGTCGCCGCGCGGGCCGATCTGGCCGCTGATGACCATGGGCGTGGCCGCCGTTTCAAATTCGGCGCGCATTTCTTCCAACAACGCCACCGCATCTATGTTGACCGCGGCCAGGGCTTCTTTGGAATAGCCCATCTGATCGCCCCAGTCGGTACTGGCCCGCCAGGTCGGCGTTTCCAGAACAAAGCCCATGCCCGCATCCCGCGCGATGGCGGCATGGGTCGCCGGCGTATCGGGCACGGTGAAGGGTGGTCCGCGCATCAAACTGCCCGCACCTAAAGGCCGCGTGGCTGCCTGCCGTCATGAAGTGGTTGAACGCACGCTGCCTGATTAGGGCATGTCGCGGCTACTTGTGCCGCCAGGTCTGCCATGTCAGCAGCCACGACAGGCTGGCCAGGAATACAGCTGCCAGGATCAAATGTAGGGTCTCCGGCGTTGTCGAGCTGAGCACGAAGCCGGTCGTCAGCGGCCCCAGCGCCGCGCCGATGTCGCGCCAGGTTTGATTGCGGGCCAGGGATTGCAGCACCGCATCGGGTGCGAACAGGGCCACCGCCGCCGGGATCAGGGTGCCCAGGGCGCCGCGTGCCAGCACGATTGCCGTTGCCCCAGTATAGAGCCAGCCCAGGCCGACCAATCCCAGGCCCGCTACAAGCAGGAATGAGGCGGCGACCAGGGGCACGCGGACGCCGAACCTGTCCGCGATATAGCCTGAAAGGGGCGCTACCACCATCTCGATCACGCGCCGGCCGGCGAACAGCAGCCCGCCGGAAAGCATGGCCATTTCCAGGGCGATATGTTCCGCCAGCATGATGGTCACGGTCATGGTGAAGACGCCGTCGATGCTAAAGCCCATCCAGAAGATCAGGATATCCAGGCGGTCGGGTTTTGGCAGGGCCGAGGGGCGGTCGGCCCGCGGGGTCGGCGGCTTGGCAATGCGGCGCGGTAGTTTTAGGGCGAATAAAGCCCCAATGCAGGAGACCAGGGCGAGGTAGAGAAAGACTTCCCGCGGGCCCACGATGCCGGCCAGCCAGGCGCCTACCGTCAGGGCCAGCAGAGGCCCGATCTGTTCGATGGCCCGGCTGATCCCGACCCGTGAACCGGTCCGGGCGCGGTCGGATGCGGCATAGCCAAGGGCGGCCAAGAGCAGGGCGCCGTACGAGAGGCCCCACAGAATCCGGGCCGCCAGCAATGCCGCCCAGCCCACCACCAGACCGTACATGGCGGTGGAGACGATGGCCGTGATAACGGCCAGAATACACAGGTTCCGTATACCGATGCGTTCGCCCAGAACGGCGATCATGCCATACGAGAATGTGCGCACGATGCGGTTGGCTGCCAGCAGGATACCAACCCAGGCAAGGCCGACGCCAAAGGCCTCGGCGTTGACCGGCAGGACAATGTAAATCAGTGCATCGCCAAGCAGGGCCAGAGACAACGCGCCCGAAGACAGCCACAAGCTGCGCCAGCTCTTGTCTTCTGACCCATCCGGCGATGTGTTCAAAAAAGCCAGCCTTTACAATGGGATGGGCTGCTAGTTGCCAAAGACATCCTCGGCACTGGGGTTGTCTTCCTCTGGCTTCGGCTCCGCCTCCGGTTCCGCGCCGAAGATATTTTCCGCCGATGGTTCGGCTTCGGCTTCGGGCTCGGCTTCCGCCGGGGCCTCTGGTTCGGCCGCCAGATCAGCCGCCAAAGCCGCCTGCTCGTCGTCAGGCTGGGCCGAAGGCTGGCCGGATTCTTCCGCCGCGCTTAACGAAGCGGCACGCTTCTTGGCCAATTCCTTGTCGGCCTTGGCCTGCTGCTTCTCCAACTTGTCCTGCGCCTTTTGCACGGCGCTGTCCAGATCGACTTGGCTGCTCAGACCCAAGGTCACCGGGTCTTGCGGCGTAATATTGGAAATATTCCAGTGCGTGCGGTCACGCACGGCGGTAATGGTTTGCTTCGTCGTGCCCACCAGCTTGGAGACCTGCGCATCGGTTAGCTCCGGATGGTAGCGCACCAGCCAGGCGATGGCATTGGGCCGGTCCTGGCGCCGAGACAACGGTGTGTAGCGCGGCCCCTTGCTGCGCCTTTGGGTCTCCCGCAACCGAGCGTCCGAGCGGCGCAGGCGTTGCGCGGCATCGTTGGTGCAACGGTCGATCTCGTCCTGGTTCAACTGCCCCGTGGCGATAGGGTCCACACCCTTGATTCCGGTG
>CAYWYB010000173.1:0-10980 GCA_964462145.1 uncultured Rhodospirillaceae bacterium | reverse complement strand
TCGCGATCACTGAATGTGAACGTTTCTATCCTGCTTTCCAATTTGTTATATGGGGGGGTAAGGCGCCGGCCGAAGCCATTGCCGCCGCCATGTTGGAGACCAGCGGAGAAGCCTAAATCATGTCGGATATGAGCGCGTTATCCGGACCCGTCCTTTTGGTCGGGTGCGGCAAGATGGGTGGTGCCCTTCTGGGCGGCTGGCTGGATCAAGGGATCGCGGCGGATCAGGTCGTGGTGGTGGAACCCGCCCTGGATGCGGAGCGAAGCGCGGTGCCCGATGGCGTCACCGTCCTGGCCGATGGGGGCGGCATTGCGGCGGATTTCGCGCCTGCCGTCGTAATTTTTGCGGTCAAGCCCCAGGTCATGGGCGATGTGGTGCCCGGCTATAGCCGTTTCGCGGCGGGCGGCGCGGTATTTCTTTCCATTGCGGCCGGTACGCCGATCCGCTTTTTCGAGGATAATCTTGGTGCCGGCGCCGCCGTGGTGCGGGTGATGCCGAATACGCCGGCGGCAGTGCGTCGGGGCATGTCCGTGCTGTGTGCCAACAGTCATGCCAGCGCGGCGCAAAAGGAGCTTTGCGGCGGCCTGATGGCGGCGGTGGGGGATACAGCCTGGTTGGATGATGAAGGCCTGATGGATGCGGTCACCGCCGTCAGCGGCAGCGGCCCGGCCTATGTCTTTCATCTGATCGAATGCCTGGCGCAAGCGGGCGTGGAGGTTGGCCTGGAGCCGGAACTGTCGGCGCGCCTAGCCTTGCAGACCGTGGCAGGTTCCGGCGAGCTGGCCCGGTTGTCGGATGATGATGCGGCGCAGCTGCGCGTCAATGTTACCTCGCCCGGCGGTACAACGCAGGCCGCCTTGGAGGTCCTGATGGCGGATGGTGCCTTGCAGCCCCTGATGACGGCGGCGGTCAAGGCGGCGGAAAAGCGAGGCAAGGAGCTGGGCGCCTAGGCGCTGCATCTATGGACAGCGGAGTAGCCCCCTGCTACATAGCCGCCATGATTAATGATGTTGCAAACCGCCATATTGGCGACCGGTTCGTGGGCCGAATAATGCGAATTATCGGCCCGGCCTCGATTTAGGGCCGGGCGGGTTTTCGACGGCCCTGTTGGCGCGCTATCCTGTCGCGCCGCATGACGGGCGCAGCAATAATATCTGTTTCAGACATTCGGGGATTTAGACCCCGGCCAGCAATATGGCGAGTGATATGACCACCGATTACAAAGCAACCTTGTTCCTGCCGCAAACCGACTTTCCCATGCGTGGCGGCCTGCCCAAGCAGGAGCCCAAGATCCTTGAGCATTGGGAGAAGATCGACCTGTTTGAACGCCAGCGGGCGGATTCCAAGGGGCGGGAGAAATTCATCCTTCACGACGGCCCGCCGTACGCAAACGGCAACATTCATATTGGTCACGCCCTGAATAAGATCCTCAAGGATATCATCAACCGCAGCCAGCAGATGCTGGGCAAGGATGCCAACTATGTACCTGGTTGGGACTGCCACGGCCTGCCTATCGAATGGCAGATCGAGGAGAAATACCGCAAGGCCGGTAAGAACAAAGACGACATTCCCATCGACGAGTTCCGCAAGGAATGCCGCACCTTCGCCGATAAATGGATCACGGTGCAGACGGAGGAATTCAAACGCCTTGGCGTGATCGGCAATTGGAAAGATCCCTACACCACCATGGCCTATGGGGCCGAGGCGCAGATCGTGGCGGAGTGTCTGAAATTCCTCATGAACGGTGCGCTATACCGTGGTTCGAAGCCGGTGATGTGGTCGGTGGTGGAAAAGACCGCCCTGGCCGAGGCCGAGGTGGAATATCACGACCATACCTCGACCACCATTCATGTGCGTTTCCCGGTGATCTCCACTCCAGATGAGCGCCTCGGTGATGCCACGATCGTCATCTGGACCACCACGCCGTGGACCATGCCGGGCAACCGGGCGATCTGCTACGGCCCGCGTCTGGTCTATCGCCTGATTGAAGTCGAGGCGGTGGGCGAAGACTCCCTGGCCCGGACCGGCGAGAAAATGGTCGTGGCCGATAGCCTGCTGGAAGAAATCTGCATCGAGGCCGGCATCACCGCGCATAAGGTCCTGGGCGATGTGGATCATGCCGTCCTGGCCGAAACCGTCTGCGCCCATCCCTGGCGCGGCAAGGGCTTTGATTTCGATGTGCCGCTGTTCCCCGGCGACCATGTCACCGATGATACCGGTACCGGCTTTGTCCATACCGCGCCCGGCCATGGTGCCGAGGATTTCGAGGTCGGCATGGAACACGGCCTGGAAGTGCCCCATACGGTCAATGGCGATGGTTTGTTCTTTGAGCATGTGCCTATTTTCGCCGGCCAGCATGTCTTCAAGGCGGACGGGTTGGTGGTCGAGGAATTGACCGGCGTCGATGCCCTGCTGGCCACTGGCAAGCTGGTGCACAGCTATCCCCATTCCTGGCGCTCGAAAGCGCCGTTGATCTTCCGCAATACGCCGCAGTGGTTCATTTCCATGAGCACGACGGATTTGCGGCAAACGGCCCTGACAGGCATCGACAATGTACGCTGGGTGCCCAGGGCCGGGCGCAACCGTATTCACGCAATGATCGCCGACCGGCCTGATTGGGTGCTGTCGCGGCAACGGGCCTGGGGCGTGCCGATCACGCTGTTCGTGGATAAACGCACGGGCGAGCCGTTGAAGGACGCGGCCGTGAACGAACGGATCATCGCCGCCGTGAAGAAAGACGGCGCGGACGCCTGGTTCAACGCCGAGGCGGCGGAGCTTTTGGGAGCAGAGCACGATCCGGCCAATTTCGAGAAGATCGAGGATATTCTCGATGTCTGGTTCGACAGTGGCTCCACCCACAGCTATGTGCTGGAACAGCGGCCCGAACTGCAATGGCCGGCGTCTTTGTATCTTGAAGGCTCGGACCAGCATCGCGGCTGGTTCCATTCATCCTTGCTTGAAGCCTGTGGCACCCGCGGCCGCCCGCCTTATGATGCGGTGCTGACCCATGGTTTCACCCTTGATGACAAGGGCCGCAAGATGTCCAAGTCCCTGGGCAACGTGACCGCGCCGCAGAAAATCTGTGACCAATACGGCGCCGATATCCTGCGCCTCTGGGTCGTCAGTTCGGACTATGCGGTGGATCAGCGGATCGGCAACGAGATCATCAAGGCCCAGGCGGATGCCTATCGCCGCCTGCGCAATACGCTACGTTTCCTGCTGGGCAATCTGGCTGAATTCGACGAAAGCGAACGCCTGGAAGTGAGTGAGATGCCGGAGCTGGACCAATGGACCCTGCACCGGGTCTCGGAACTGGACCAGTTGGTGCGCCAATGCTGTGACGATTTTGATTTCCACCGTCTCTATGTGGCCTTGGGCAATTTCTGCACCAACGATCTGTCCGCCTTCTACCTCGATATCCGCAAGGATGCGCTGTACTGCGACGACCGGGCATCGATCCGCCGCCGGGCCGCCCGCACGGTGCTGGATCACGTGTTCTCCTGTCTGACCGCGTGGCTGGCGCCAATCCTCTGTTTCACGGCGGAAGAGGCTTGGCGTGCCCGCTTCCCCGAGGATGACAGCGTGCATCTGCGCCAGTTCCCGGAAGTTCCGGATAATTGGCGCAACGACGCCCTGGCCGAGCGCTGGTCCAAGGTCCGGACCCTGCGCCGCGTGGTCACCGGCGCCTTGGAGGTGGAGCGGCGGGAAAAACGTATCGGCGCCTCGTTGCAGGGGCACCCTTCGGTCTATGCGCCGGCTGAATATCTGGCCGCTATGGACGGCCTGGATGCCGCCGAGATCTGCATTACTTCCAGCGTCAACCTGAACGAAGGCGCCGTGCCTGAAGGCGCCTTTACGGTTGAGGATGTCGCCGACATCGGTGTCGTGGTTGAACTGGCCGAGGGCGGTAAGTGCGCCCGTTGCTGGCAAATCCTGCCGGAAGTTGCGGCCGATGATGAAGACGCGGTTTGTGCGCGTTGCGACACCGCCGTTGCTGCCCACGCCGCTGCCTGAGGATGCGCCCGGCCCTGCTCCTGTCTGCGGTTATTGTGATCCTTGATCAGCTGAGCAAGGCCTGGCTGATCGGCTGGGTGCAGGAACAGGGGGGCTGGCAGCAGATCACCGGATTTTTCAATCTGGTGATGGTCTGGAACCGTGGCATCAGCTTTGGCATGCTGCAATCGGGTGATACCGGGCGCTGGTTGTTGGTGGTGTTTTCCCTGGCCGTTTGCGTTGGCCTTGGTTTTTGGCTGCGGCGGCAGAGCAGGCGCTGGCCCAGCTATGCCTTAGGTGCGGTAATCGGCGGCGCGTTGGGAAACATTATTGATCGTATCTGGCGCGGCGCCGTGGCTGACTTTTTTGATTTCCACCTGCTGGGATATCATTGGCCGGCCTTTAATGTGGCTGATAGTGCCATTACCATTGGTGTTGCTATGCTATTATACGATAGTTTCCGTACAGGGAGTGATGGCCGCGATGGGGCCGGTGACGACGTTGGAGCGAGGGACGCTTGAGATCATGGCAAGGTGCAAAAGCATACTGCTGACAATCATCGGGTCGGCGGCGTTACTGTCGAGCCTTACGGCCTGCGATACCTTTAAGGAACAGGTTGGTTTTACGAAAAAGGCGCCGGACGAATTCACCGTTTTGACCAAGGCGCCCTTGGTGATGCCGCCGGACTTTTCCTTGCGGCCACCGCGCCGGGGCGCCAAGCGGCCCCAGGAAGTGCAGCCGCGCGAAGCGGCCAAGGCGGCGCTCCTGCCGGCGCTTACGGGGGCTGGAAAAACTGGGGCTGGAAAAACTGGGGCTGGGAAAACCGGCGCCGGTGCATCGGGTGGTACGGAGGCCGGCGCTGTCAAGCCAACGGGGGGCGAACTTGCCCTGTTGCAGAAGGCCGGCGCGCGGGAATCCGATGCTTCGATTCGGCAAATTGTGAACCAGGAGACGTCCGTATTGGCGGAAAAGGACAAATCTTTTGCTGACCGCCTGTTGTTCTGGCAGGACAAACCGGCCTATGGCGCCGCCGTCGATGCGGGCAAAGAAGCCAAGCGTCTGCGCGAGGCGGCGGCGGCGGGCGATCCGCCGACTAAGGGCGAGACGCCAATCATCAAACGGCGCAAACGCGGTTGGTTGGAAGGCGTTTTCTAGAGCACCTCACGAGAGCTTGAGCGTTATTTTGCATTGAAAGCTTGCGCTGTGCATCGCCAAAGCCATATCAGGGTGATGCCCGTGTTCAGAATTTGGCGGAGGCGACGCTAAAATGTCTCGAATCTTGACCTTATTTATCTTCCTGTTGCTCCTTGCCGCCGGTTCGAGCCTTCCTGTCCAGGCGGCCTTGTTTCATCCCAAGACGCACACCTTGGACAACGGCATGCAGGTCGTGGTGATCGAGGATCACCGGGCTCCCGTGGTGGCGCATATGGTCTGGTACAAGGTTGGCGCGGCGGACGAGCCGGCGGGTAAATCCGGCATCGCGCATTTTCTGGAGCATCTGATGTTCAAGGGCACGCCAACCGTGCCGTCCGGACAGTTTTCCAAGATCGTCGCGCGCAACGGCGGCCGCGATAATGCCTTCACCTCCCAAGACTACACCGGCTATTTCCAGAACGTCGCCAAGGACAAGTTGGACCTGGTCATGGGCATGGAGGCCGACCGCATGGTCAATCTGGTACTGACGGTCGATGATGTCAAAACCGAACGCGACGTGGTTCTGGAGGAACGCCGCTCGCGCACCGACAATAATCCGGCTGCCCAGTTGCGTGAGGCCATGAGCGCCGCGCAATATCTGGCTCATCCCTATGGCATTCCGGTGATTGGCTGGAAGCATGAGATAGAGGCGTTGAACCACGCCGATGCCCTGGCTTTCTACAAGCGCTATTACGCCCCCAATAACGCCATCCTGGTGGTGGCCGGAGATGTCGAGGCGGACGCCGTCATTGCCATGGCCAAGAAACATTTCGGCCCCTTGGAGCGCGCCGATACGCCGGCCCGCAGCCGTCCCCAGGAACCGCCGCAATTGGCCGCGCGGCGGGTGATTTTCAAGGATGCCAGGGTCAGTCAGGCCGATTGGCGGCGTGGTTATCTGGCGCCGACCCGCAGCGCGGGCGAGGTTAAGCATGCCGTTCCCCTGAGCCTGTTCGCGGATCTGCTTGGCGGCGGCACCACTTCTCTGTTGTATCGGGAATTGGTGGTAAAGCAAAAGCTGGCGGCCAATGCGGGCGCCTATTACAGCTCCACCGGCTTGGACCAGGGCCGTTTCATGCTCTATGCGACGCCGTCCCAGGGAGTTAGCCTGACAGAGCTGGAAACGGCCATGGACGCGGCCCTGGCCAGCGCCTTGAAGGGCGGTTTCACGGCCAAAGCGCTGGAACGTTCGCGCACCGGCCTGTTGGCGGCGGCGGTCTATGCGCGGGACAATCTTTTTACCTCGCCACGGATCTTTGGCGATGCGTTGACGTCCGGCCTGAGTGTCGAGCGGGTGGAGGCCTGGCCGGACGAGGTTCGCGCTGTGAGCATGGAACAAGTGATGGCCGCGGGACGCGCGGTTTTAGACATGCGCCGGTCGGTGACGGGCCTGTTATTGCCCGAAAACGGGGAGGGGAGATAATGCGCGTCCTCGCGAAACTGTGCCGCGTGCCGCTGTTCTTTGCCGCCATCATCCTGTGTCTGCCGCATGCCGCCTCGGCTACTGAGATACAAGTCGTCCGCAGTCCAGGCGGCATCACGGCCTGGCTGGTGCGGGAACCATCCATACCGCTGTTGAGCGTGAGCTTTTCGTTCGCCGGCGGCGCCTCGCTGGATCAGCCGACGCGCAAGGGCACCGGCAATCTGGTGAGCGGATTATTGGATGAAGGCGCTGGGCCGTATGACTCGCTGGCCTTCCAAACCCGGCTGGAGGAACTGGCCGTGCGCATGAGTTTCGATGCCGACAGGGATAGCTTTTCGGGTAGTTTGCGGACTTTGAGCGCCAACCGGGATGCCGCTTTTGAAATGTTGCGCCTGGCCTTGAATGAGCCCCATTTCGAAACCGGGGCAGTGGAACGCATCCGCGGGCAGATCCTGACCGGTCTGATCGAGGCGCAAGAGGACCCGGACGCTATCGTCGCCAAGACCTGGTTCGCCAAGGCCTTTCCAGATCATCCTTACGGCCTGCCCGGCAGCGGCAACATCAAGACCGTCAAGGCGATAACGACCGCTGATCTGCGCGGCTTTTTGGGCAAGGCCCTGGCCCGCGATCGTCTGACCATCGGTGTGGTCGGTGATATCTCCGCTGCCGATCTGGGGCCGTTGCTGGACCGAACGTTCGGCGCCCTGCCGGCAAGTACGAAGATCGAGAATGTGCCCGAAACCGTGCCGCAAGGTAGCGGTGTTTTGCAGGTGGTCGAGAAATCCATACCGCAAAGCCGGGTGATGTTCGGCGCCCCTGGCCTGAAACGCGACGACCCGGATTGGTATGCGGCCTATGTCCTGAACTATGTGCTGGGTGGTGGTGGTTTCTCATCCCGCCTGAACGAGGAAGTGCGTGAAAAACGCGGCCTGGCCTATTCCGTCTACAGCTATCTCTATCCCCTGGATCACGCCGCGATCTATCTCGGTGGTGTCGGTACTCAGAACCAGCGGGTGGCCGAGGCCATGGAGGTGATCAAGGCGGAGATCGCCCGTGCCGGCGAAAACGGTATCACGGCGGAAGAATTAGCCAATGCCAAGACGTTTCTGAATGGATCGTTTCCCCTGCGTCTGACATCGTCTGGGCGAATCGCCCGGCTATTGCGCGCCATACAGCGGGAAAACCTTGGCATCGACTATCTGGACCGCCGCGCTGATTTTATCAATGCTGTCACCTTGGCGGACATCAGCCGGGTCGCAAAACGGCTGTTGCGCCCGGAAAATCTGCTCATCGTGGTGGTTGGCCAGCCGGCGGGCCTGACCGGCAGCGAGTAGTCCCGTGGCGGCGCTTTCAGCCTGCCACGGCCTCTGTTAGCGTGCGGCATGGACAAGATTTCTATTAGCCAGGATGTTGCCGGCTGCTTGCAGTCGGCGGGATTTTGCCAGCAGGATCTGGCGCCGTTGCTGCGGCAGTGCGAAGCCACGCGTCAGCGCCTGCGCGATGATCTGACGGCTGGTCCGGGCCTGCTCGCACCACTGGCTATTGCGCGGCGGCGCAATGATTTATCCGAATTAGAGCGGATTGCACAGGATTGGCGTAAACGATTCTGCCGGGTAGTACTGTTCGGCACCGGCGGTTCGTCATTGGGCGCGAAAGCCCTTGCGGCACTGGCCAAGGATCAGGCTCTGGAACTTTGCGTGCCGGATAATCTTGACCCTGATCTGATGGCGGCTGTTCTGGGTCCGGACGCGCTGGCCGATACGGGATTCCTGCTGATTTCTAAATCCGGTGGCACAGGGGAGGTTCTGGCCCAGGCGTTGACAGCGATAAGCACCGTACGGAATACGCTTGGCGACGATGCATTGGTGGGACGGTTCCTGGCCATTAGCGAACCGGGGGACAATCCCTTGCGGCGGCTGTGTGCCGAGATTGAGGTGCCGGTTCTCGATCATGATCCGGATGTGGGCGGCCGTTTTTCTGTGCTTTCACTGGTTGGCCTGTTGCCCGCCCTGATGCTGGGCCTGGACGCCGCCGCCGTGCGTTCCGGGGCCCAGGCGGTGCTGGAACAGACGCTGAGTGCCCCGGATAGTCCAGCAGCCATGGGCGCGGCGCTGCAGGTTTACCTGCAACGCCGGGGTTATAGTCAGTCCGTCTTGCTGGCGTATAGCGATGCATTCGAGCCGTTTCTCAGATGGTACCGCCAGCTTTGGGCCGAAAGCTTGGGCAAGGACGGTCAGGGCACCACGCCCGTTGATGCCCTGGGCCCGGTCGATCAACATAGTCAGCTGCAGCTATATCTTGATGGCCCCCGTGACAAACAGTTCACCGTGCTGACCCTTGATCAGGCCGGGCGTGGTCCGTTGGTGGATGCGACCCTGGCCAGGACCCTGGGCCAGGACTATCTGGCAGGGCGAAGCATTGGTGATCTTGTCGCGGCCATGCAGACCGCTACGGCGGAAACATTGGAAAAGCATGGCCGGCCTGTGCGCCGCTTGACGGCGGCAAGATTGGACGAGACGTCGTTGGGGGCCCTGTTTATGCATTTCATGCTGGAGACCTTGTTTGCCGCCGATCTGATGGGCGTTAATCCCTTTGGCCAGCCGGCGGTGGAAGAGAGCAAGGTTCTGGCCCGGCAATACCTGACGGACAGCGCGACATGAGCCATCTACGCCGCCTGCCGGAAGTCACCGTCAACCGCATCGCCGCCGGCGAGGTGGTGGAACGCCCGGCCTCTGCCCTGAAGGAGCTGGTGGAAAACGCCATTGACGCGGGTGCGACGCGCATCGATATCGTTCTGCTTGATGGCGGGCGGGAACTGATCTCGGTCACCGACGATGGCGCGGGCATGGATGCGGATGATCTGGCCCTGGCGGTGCAGCGCCACGCCACATCGAAACTGCCCGACGAAGATCTTTTGCATATCCAATGGCTGGGTTTTCGCGGCGAAGCTCTGCCGTCCATCGGTGCCGTGGCCCGGCTTAGCATTACCTCGCGGACCCATGACGGGGATCAGGCCTGGCGCATCAATGTTGATGGCGGCGAGGTCGGCGACGTGACACCGGCAGCCCAGGCGCCGGGGACGCGGGTCGAGGTGCGGGATTTATTCTTTGCCACGCCGGCAAGGTTGAAGTTCCTGAAGACGCCGCGCACGGAATTCCAGCACGCCGTCGATACCGTGAAGCGTCTGGCCATGGTCCGGCCCGATATTGCCTTTACTCTTTCGGATGGAGAGCGGCGCAGCTTGGACCTGAGTGTGAGTGGCGGCGATCTGTTCGATGCCCGGCTGGCCCGCCTTGGCGCGGTCATGGGGCGGGAGTTCGCCGATAATGCCCTGGCTATCAATGCCGAACGGGAAGGCCTGCGCCTGACCGGCTATGCCGGCCTGCCGACCCTGAACCGGGCCAATAACCGCATGCAGTATCTGTTCGTTAATGGCCGCCCGGTGCGGGACCGTCTGTTAACCGGCGCCTTGCGGGCCGGCTATATGGACGTCCTGGCCCATGACCGCCACGCCATGGCGGCGCTGTTTCTGGATGTGCCGGCGGAACTGGTGGATGTCAATGTGCATCCCATGAAAGCGGAAGTACGCTTTCGCGATCCAGGCCTGGTGCGTGGCTTGCTGGTCTCGGCGCTGCGCCATGGCCTGGCCGATGCGGGACACCGCAGTTCCTCCACCGTCAGTACCGCAGCCTTAGGCAGGGTCCATGAAGGTGGCTTTAATTTACCCTACCGTCAGCCCGCTGGGCGCGGCAACACAGGTTTGATGGAGGCCGCGGCGGCATTCCAGGCACCGTTCGCTCACGCCGCTGAGCCCTCCGCCCGGTTGGAGCCGGCAGCGGATAACGTGGTTGCCGCCAATGACTACCCCTTGGGCGTGGCCCGTGGGCAGTTGCACGAAACCTACATTGTGGCGCAAACCACCAACGGCATCGTCATCGTGGATCAGCATGCGGCCCATGAGCGCCTGGTGATGGAGCGCATGCGGGCGCAATTGGCGGCCAACGGCGTGGCCGGGCAGTTGCTGTTGCTGCCCGAGGTGGTCGAACTGGACGAGGATGGCGCCCAACGCCTGGCCGCTCGCGCCGGAGAACTGGCCGAAGTGGGTCTGGTACTCGAAGCCTTTGGCAGCGGTGCCATCGTCGTCCGTGAAGTGCCCGCGTTATTGGGGGAAAGCGACGTGCAGGGTCTGGTCCGCGATCTGGCCGACGAACTTGCCGAAATGGATCAGGCCCTGGCTTTGCGGGAACGTCTGGATCAGGTTTGCGCTTCCATGGCCTGTCACGGCAGCGTCCGCGCCGGCCGCCGCCTGACGGTGGAGGAGATGAATGCTCTGTTGCGGGAAATGGAACGCACGCCGCGATCAGGACAATGCA
>CAYWYB010000172.1:0-11038 GCA_964462145.1 uncultured Rhodospirillaceae bacterium | reverse complement strand
GTCACCATGGCGCCGTGCAGATCCAGCATAATGGCATCGCAGCCGTCCTTAACGGCCGCGAGTATGCGTGAGGTGATGTATTCATAGGCATCGTCCTGCACGGGCCCCGATGGCGGCGCATTGGCGGCGATGGGAAAGACCATTTCGGCGCCGGCTTCCTCGGCCAGATCAATAAAGGCGCCGACGCCGCTATTGGTGCCCTTGAAGGCGTCGTAGACTTCCTGTCCCTCGTAGGGCAGGGGCTGGGCCTTGGCAAAGCGCGCGATCGGCGTCGGTACCGGTGAAAAGGTGTTGGTTTCGTGCTTCATCATCGCGATCACGACGCGCATGGCTGTCTCCTCGAACCTGTTACTTTCGCCGTAGGCTGGCAGACTGCCTCGTCAGAGGCAAGGGCCATATTGACAACTCACCTCGATGGCTTGTCGTGATGCAACGGGCAACGTACAGTGTCGCAATGAGGTTACAAAACACATATCGGGGCTTTTGCGCACCATTGACTGTTTGCCTTGTTCTATTGCTGTCCACGCCGGCATTCGCCCAGGCGACTGATTTAGCGGAGGCCCATCGCGCCTACGAAAATGGCGACTACCGGGAGGCATTTAAGAAATTCAACAAGGCCGCCGACGAGGGCTCTTCGGAAGCGGTGCATTGGCTGGGCTTGTTGCATGATAGGGGCCATGGCGTGGACCGTGATTCCCGCGCGGCCTATCAATTGTTTTCCAAGGCGGCGGAGCAAGGCCATGGCGAGGCCCAGCGGGTAATCGGGGTTTATCTTGAATTGGGCAAGGTGGTGGAAAAGGATCTGGCGCAGGCCGCCGTTTGGTATGGCCATGCGGTGCAGCGGAACAATGCCAAGGCAATGCGAAATCTGGCGCAGCTTTATACCGTGGGACGGGGCGTGCGGCAGGATTTGAACCAAGCCGTGCGTCTATTGCGGCGGTCCGCCGACCTGGGCAATGCCAAGGCCATGCGAAATCTTGGTTATATGTATTATTTTGGCAGAGGCGTTGTCCGCGACCGCGTCAAGGCGGCATCGTTGTTCCAGTCGGCGGCGGCGGCGGGCCTGGACAAGGCCAAATATAATATGGGCTTCGTTCATTACCGTGGTGATGGCGTGCCCCGGGACCTTGCCCATGCGGCCTATTACTTCGGCCAGGCGGCCGAAGGCGGCAATGGCGATGCCCAGTTGATGTTGTCGCGCATGTATTTGTTGGGCGAGGGCGTGGAGGTTGATTTCGCCAAAGCGTACTACTGGGCATTGTTGGGCGCGGCGCAGAAGCCGGCCCTGGCCGAATGGCACTTCGATAAGCTGCGCGGAAAATTATCAGTGGCCCGGATGGACAGAATCCGGGCGCAAAGTAGGGCATGGCAGCCAAAGGGCTAGGGCACAATAACGCTAATACAAATTGTGAGGAATCGTTATGAGTGATGACTTGATCCAAATGAATGCCGTTGATTTGATTGAGGGTTATCGTCAGGGCAGTTTTTCGCCGGTCGATGCGACGGCGGCGGTGCTGGAGCGTATTCACGCGGTCAACGACAAGATCAACGCCTTCATGGTGATTGACGATGAAGGCGCCATGGCGTCGGCCAAGGCCTCGGAGGCGCGCTGGGCCAAGGGCGCCCCGAAGGGGCTGGTCGATGGCGTGCCGACCACCATCAAGGATTTGATGCTGACCAAGGGCTGGCCGACCCTGAAAGGTTCCTTGACTGTCGATCCCGCCGGTCCCTGGGACGAGGATGCGCCCTGCGTGGCGCGATTGCGCGAACATGGCGCCGTTCTGCTGGGCAAGACCACGACGCCCGAGGTCGGCTGGAAAGGTATCACTGACAGTGCCTTGAGCGGCATTACCCGAAATCCCTGGAACTTGGCGAAGACCCCCGGCGGCTCTTCCGGAGGTGCCTCCGCCGCCCTGGCGGCCAATATGGGGCCCTTGGCGGTAGGCTCGGACGGCGGCGGCTCGATCCGTATACCATCTGGTTTCACGGGCGTTTTCGGTCTGAAGCCCAACTATGGCCGGGTGCCCGTCTATCCCGAGAGCGCCATGCGCAACCTCTCGCACATAGGTCCGATGACCCGCTCCGTGGCCGATGCCGCCCTGATGTTGAATGTCCTGGCGGAACCTGATTACCGCGACCCGACCGCATTGCCGTATCAGGGCATCGATTTCACCAAAGGCCTGGACGACGGCATCGCCGGTCTGAAAGTCGCCTTCAGTCCCGATCTGGGCTATGCCAGCGTCGACGGGGAGGTCGCCGCTATCGTTGCCGAGGCGGTCACCGCCTTTACCGAATTGGGCGCCACGGTGGAACGCCGCGATCCCGGCTTTGACAATCCCAAGGCAGCCTTCAGGACCCTATGGTGGGCGGGTGCCGCGGGTGCCTTCGCCCATATGCCGGACGATCAAAAGGCCAAGTTGGAACCGGAACTGGCCCAGATCGTCGCCGAAGGCCAGGAATTATCGGCGATGGATTACATGCGTGCCCTGGAAGGCCGGACCGCCCTGTGCATGCGGATGCGCGAATTTTTCCAGGACGTGGATTTATTGCTGACGCCGGCCCTGGCCGTGCCGGCCTTTGACGTGGAGTTGCTGCAGCCTCCGGGCAGTCCGGCCGACAATACCTATTGGACCGATTGGACGCCGTTCTCTATTCCTTTCAATCTGGGCCAGCAGCCCGCCTGCTCCATTCCTTGCGGCTTTACATCCGAAGGCTTGCCCGTGGGCTTGCAGATCGTGGCCGATAATTTCCGCGAAGATCTGGTTCTGCGCGCCGCCAAGGCCTTTGAAGGTGCCCGCCCCATGGACCGGCAGCCGGATCTGTAGCCACGCAATGACGGAAGTCCTTTCGGTCCCGCAAATGTACGCCGCAGACCGTGCGGCCATGGCGGGTGGGATTAGCGGTGAAGTCTTGATGGAGGCCGCCGGGCGGGAGGTGGCCGCGGCTATCCTGGAAAAATTCGGTGCTCAACCCACGGCTATTCTATGTGGGCCGGGAAATAATGGCGGTGATGGCTTTGTTATCGCCCGGCACCTGAAAAAAGCCGGCGTCAAGGTGCGTCTGGCGTTGCTTGGCGAGAGGGCCAAATTAAAGGGCGATGCGGCGGTCATGGCCAGGCGTTGGCGGGGCAAGGTTATGCCGCTTGGCGTTGATGTCCTGGAGGGCGCCGGGCTGGTGGTCGACGGTTTATTCGGCGCCGGCCTGGCCCGCGCCGTTAAGGGCCCCGCGCGGGCCGTCCTGGTGGCGGCGGCGGACCGGGGGCTGCCGATTATTGCCGTCGATACGCCGTCCGGTGTGCATGGGGATAGCGGCCAGGTTTTGGGCTATGCCCCGCAAGCGGCCATGACCGTTACATTTTTTCGGCCCAAAGCCGGACACCTGCTGTATCCGGGCCGGAGCCTGTGTGGCGAGCTGCGGGTGGCGGACATTGGTATTCCGAGCTCTGTATTGCCTGAAATTCAGCCAAAAACATGGCTCAATCAACCGGATATCTGGCTGCCGTCCTGGCCGCCGTTGGGTCCTGGGGGACATAAATACAGCCGCGGCCATGCGGTCGTCTTGAGTGGGGGGCCGGGCAAGACAGGCGCGGCGCGCCTCGCCGCCGGTGCTGCTCTGAGGGTGGGCGCGGGGCTGGTAACCGTAGCCTCGCCCAAGGGGGCGGTGGCGGAGAATGCCGCGCATTTGACCGCCGTGATGATCGATCCGTGGCGGGACACGGCGGAATTTCGACGGCTGTTATCCGACCCACGGCGCAATGCGGTTTGTTTGGGGCCAGGTGCGGGCGTTGGTAAACAATTGCGGGATAATGTCCTTGCGGCACTAAGTTTAAAAAAGGCCGTTGTCCTGGACGCAGATGCCATTACCGCCTTCGCCAAGGCCCGCAAGGGGCTGTTTGGCAAGCTGCACGGCAATTGCATCCTGACGCCCCATCAAGGTGAATTTGGCCGCTTATTCGAAGGCGGCGGCGACAAACTGCAACGCACCCGCCGGGCCGCGGCCGACTGCGGTGCAGTGGTTCTGTTGAAAGGCCCAGACACGGTTATTGCCGCGCCCGATGGCCGGGCCGTGATCAATACCAACGCGCCGCCTGAGCTGGCGACAGCGGGCTCGGGCGATGTTCTGGCCGGTTTATGTACCGGCTTGCTGGCACAAGGGGTGCCGGCGTTCGAGGCGGCGGCGGCGGCCTGTTGGCTGCATGGCGCGGCGGCGCAACGGTTCGGGCCGGGCCTGATCGCGGAAGATCTGGCGCCGGCTTTGCCGGCTGTATTGGCTGAATTGCGGCTTGGAGCAGAATAACCTAGGTTTCGGTCGCCAAACCAGTTGAACAAAATTGTAACCTCTCTTATGTCACTGTTTACTCCTGAAATTTTGAGATTTTGTGATGTTGCATAGAGACAGCCTTTTCGACCGTACGTTCGCGCCCTTGCGGCGCGCATTGTTCGGCGCCTCCGATGGGGAGGAGCCGGGCGCGGCCTTGAGCGAGTCCGGCGTCGAGAAGCTGAAACAACGGATCGAGGATTGTCTCGACCGGCGCGGCGGCGAGGTCTCGGCGCGGGCCAAGGCAGCCGATTTGGGGCATTTCTATCTGGAACTTGGTTCCGAAGGCCGGCGCCGCTTCTTACTGTTGCTGGCGACGGATTACGGTGTCGACCGTGATCGCGTGGACGCCGCCATCGCGGCATTGCAAGTCATCGAGGCGGGCGCCGACACAGGTCGGGCGGAGCGGGATTTGCGCGCTGCTTTGGTCCACAGGCGTGTTGATTTACTGACTCAATTCAATGCGTTACCTCAATGTGTTAAGTTTTTGGTTGATATGCGGGCGGAGATTATTTCCCTGCTGCCAGAGATGCCGGAGCTACGCCCCCTGAACGATGACCTGCGTGAATTGCTGACGTCGTGGTTTGATATCGGCTTTTTGGATCTGCGCCGGATCACCTGGGATGCGCCGGCGCTGCTGTTGGAAAAACTCATGGCCTATGAAGCGGTGCACGAAATCCGCTCTTGGGACGATCTGAAGAACCGGCTGGATTCCGACCGGCGATGCTTTGCCTTTTTCCATCCCCGCATGCCGGACGAGCCCTTGATCTTTGTCGAGGTCGCCCTGGTCAGCGGCATGGCCGATAACGTCCAGGAGCTGTTGGATCTACACGCTCCCGAGGGTGATCCGGGCAAGGCGGATACGGCGATATTCTATTCCATTTCCAATGCCCAGGCCGGCTTGGCCCAGGTTAGTTTCGGTGATTTTCTGATCAAGCGCGTGGTCGATGAATTGCGTCGGGAGTTACCGAACCTGAAAACCTTCGCCACGCTTTCCCCGGTCCCGGGTTTCCGCAATTGGTTGGCCGCGCAGCTATTGGAGACGGGAACAGAACTGTGGCCGCAGAGCATGGATGCTGCCTTGATCGAGGCCGCCGGGATCGATAACGGCCCGGAAGCCCTGCGCACCTTGCTGGCGCGGAGCGATTGGAGCCGGGACGAGGCGGCGATCGCCGCCATGCGGCCCGTGCTGGAGCCCTTGGCGGCGCGTTACCTGCTGGTCGAAAAGCGCGGCAAGCGGGCCCTGGACCCGGTACAGAATTTTCATCTATCGAACGGTGCGCGGTTGGAGCGGATCAACTGGCTGGGCGATACCTCGCGCAACGGTCTAGACGGCGCCGCCGGCTTCATGGTCAATTATCTTTACAAGCTGGCGGATATCGAACAGAACCACGAGGCCTATCGGGGCCGTGGCAAGGTCACTGCCGCCGCGCAGGTCCGGCGCTTGTTGAAAAATTAGCCTGCCTGCCTTGATTTCTGGACAAGCCCGCGCATACCCCCATATCAAATTGCAAGACGGCAATTTGGATGGGAGGGGGCAATGGCGGCATTTCACGAGAAACGGTTTCCGGGCGAAAGCGACGCTTACCGACAGGCGCGAAACAATCTGCTGGCGGCCGAACTGGAATTGAAGCGCCAGGTCGAGGACGTGGCCGTAATGCGCCGCAAGCTGCCCCTGGGCGGCGAAATTCCCGAGGACTATGTCTTTTCCGGCGGTACAGGGGGCGAAACCCGGCTCTCCGGTCTGTTCGCTAACGGCAAGGACAGCCTGGTTGTCTATAATTTCATGTATGCGCCGGGGAATGATGCGCCGTGCCCCATGTGTACCGCCATGTTGGATAGTTTGAATGCCTCCGCCCCCCACATAGAACAGCGCGTCAATCTTGCCGTGGTGGCCAAGGCCCCGATTGAGGTGCTGAATGCCTGGAAGGCGGAACGGGGCTGGAACCGACTGGTGCTGTTATCGTCAGGCCAAAACAGCTTTAACAGGGATTATTTCGGCGAGGGGGAGGGGGGCAATCAGCTTCCCATGCTGAACGTATTCCAGCGTCTGGGCGAGGCCATTTATCACTGCTATGGCACCGAGGCCCTGTATGCTCCCGCCGAGCCCGGTCAGCATAACCGCCACGTCGATATGATTTGGCCACTCTGGAATGTTTTCGATCTGACCAAGGCCGGACGCGGTGAAAATTGGTTCCCGGCATTGTCATATGGGTGATCGCAATATGCTTTAGGCATCGCCCATGACATCGCCGATTTGCTTGATCAGCCGCGCTGGCGTAAATGGTTTTGTCAGTAGAGGCATATCGGGATCCAGACGCCCCTCTTTGATAACGATATCCCTCGCATAGCCCGTCATGAACAGGACTTTCAACGCCGGATCATCCGCCCGTGCCGCCGCCGCCACCTGGTTGCCGTTAAGGCCGCCAGGCAACATGATATCGGTCAGCAGCAGATCGATGCCCGGATGATCGGCAAGTATTTCAAGGCCGGCTGGACCGTCACCGGCAAGCAGGATGTTGTAACCCTGCTTTTTTAGAACCCTGGCCAGCATCTTCGCCACTTCCGGCTCATCCTCAATCACAAGGATGGTACTTCTATTTTCGGATTTTGCAGGATGCGGCGATGGCTCCGCCTGTTTAACCGCGTTTTCACCGGAGGCTTGGGGCAGATAAATTTTAAAGGTCGACCCGGCCCCCAAATTTGAGTCAACGGTGATATGTCCATTTGATTGCTTGATGAAGCCGTAAACCATACTTAAACCAAGGCCCGTTCCCTTGCCCACGTCCTTGGTGGTGAAAAAGGGATCGAAAATTCTTGATAATTCGTCTGGCGAAATGCCATCGCCATCGTCGGAAACGGAAATTGCGACATACTGCCCGGCGGGTAAATCCGCACTGCCGTCAATGCGGTCATCGGGCAGGCTCACCCGCGAGGTCTCTAGGCGCAGGCGGCCGCCGTTCGGCATGGCGTCGCGGGCGTTAATGGCAAGGTTCAGAATGGCCTGTTCCAGTTGGCCAGAGTCAGCAAGACAAGGGGGCAGACCGGGGCCCGCGTTGACAATCACCTCGATTGCTTCGCCAAGGCTGCGGTGCAATAGAGGCTGCATATTGTCCAGCAGAGCGTTGACGTCAACCGCCGTCATGGCCAGGGGTTGGCGCCGTGAGAATGCCAGCATACGGCTGATCAATTCGGTTGCCTGGTCTATAGCGCGCATGGTTGGCGTTATCAGTTCCGTCGCCTCATGCTCCGGGCCCAAATCCTCTTCCAGCAATGCGAGATTACCGGTCATTATGGCCAGCAGATTGTTGAAATCATGCGCGATGCCGCCGGTCAACTGACCGACGGCCTCCATCTTCTGCGCCTGGAGCAGACTCGCTTCCGCCTTCTTCAAGGCAGTGATGTCGGTGGCGGTGGGCCGAAAACCCTTGAATTCGCCGGTTTCTGAAAAATACGGCATGCCGTTCGAGGATATCCAGCTTTCACTGCCATCGGAATTGTTGCGGCGCACAATCAAGTCGCGATAGGCACGGCGTTCCCGCACGGCGTCGAAAAATGGGCCCCAATCGGAAGCGGTAACAAAACTTTCGTCCAGGATATCGTTATGCGATCTACCGATAAAATGACTGGCTGGAATTTTGAGAAGATCCTGAATGTTAGGCGAGACATAGGTGTAGACCAAATTCTCATCCAGTTCCCAATACCAATCAGAAGCGGCGGCGGCAAAATCCCGAAAGCGTGCCTCGCTGGTCTGCAGTTGTTCCTCGGCGCGTCTGCGATCGGTGACATCCAGGAAGCCCGACATTAATGCGTGCTCACCTTCGAATTCGATTATCCTGATCGAACTGGATACGGTGATTATGCTGCCATCTGCTTTGCGAAGCGGCATTTCCTTTTTGATCGCACCCTTTGCCTCAAGTTCCTGGATCAGCTCTTTCCGATCGTCGGCGCTAAGATAGACGCTCATACCGGACTTATTTATGAAATCGTCCAGATTTATCCCCAATACGGAGGCGTAGGCCTCATTGGCGAACAGCACCGTGGCATCCGATATTCGCGAAATGACGAGGGGAACCGGCGCTGTTTCCAGAATTTGGCGCTGAACTTGTTCCAGCCTCCTGAATTCTTCTTGACGCGCCACCATGGAGCGTTCCGCTTCCTTGCGGGCGGTAATATCCAGTACCAAGGTGAAATGTCCTAATACGGCACCATTTTCATCCATATGGGGCACATGGCTCACACTTAAGTCGCGTTTTTGGCCATCAGGATAGGTGGAGACACCTTCAAAGGCCTTTACCTTGCCTTTCTGGACGTGCTCTTGTCGTGGTCTGGTGGTTTCGAAACCCTCTCTGCCGATGACATCCCAAACATGCTTGCCGATAATTTCGCTGGCTGGGCGGTCGTACCAAATTTCCGCGACCTTGTTGACGAAGCGGTAGATGAAATCAGCATCCACATAGACGATCAGCGCCGGCATGGCATTCGTGATCAATCGAAGCTGCTGTTCGCTATCCCGAATGGCTTTTTCGGCGGCCTGCTGTTCGGTCAGATCGCGCAACAATGTGACCCGCATGGGACGACCGTTGTAAATGGTCGGCATGCCCTTGATCTCAATCGGAATACGGCTGCCGTCCTTGCGCAGACTGACGCTCTCGTAGGTTCCGGATAGATTTTGCGCCATGCGCTCGGCGACATTTTCACGATGCTCGGGCACGGTAAGTTCAAGTACGGGTTTTCCGATGAGTTCGGCCACCGTATAGCCATACATCTCCGCGAAAGCCTGGTTTGCTTCCACGATAATACCGTCTTCGTGAATGGAGACACCTTCGCTCGCCAGGCTGGACAGGGCGCGGAAACGTTCGTTGTCCTCTCGGGCGCGACGGAGTTTGGTATTGAGCCCGGCAGCGAGCCAGAGCAAGCACGCGACAATTATGCCGGCTGCTGCGGCAAAAATCAGAATACTAAAATCCGTGGTGCTGGACATGCTGCCATTCTACAAATACAAAATCTTCGCTGCGTCTGTCCGGTCACTGTTGCCCCATCTGATGACCGCGCGTTTCGCGGCGGATATCATCGCTTATATTTTCAAATTAGTCATCCGTAATGCGGCGGCATTGTATGCCGGGCCATCGGGGTCCGGATCGGCCGCATGGCGGCGGCATAACAATTTGGGGAGGGGGAAATGGGGCGAGTGATGGGAATCGAACCCACGACCTCTAGATCCACAATCTAGCGCTCTAACCGACTGAGCTACACCCGCCACGAAGTCGGATGGTTGATTAAACCCCCCAGGGGCTGGCGTCAAGCGGTCCGCCCTAGGTGTCGAAAAATTTTTGCAATTGACCGTCCGCGGTGCGGCGCACGCTGGACCTATAGCAATGGTCAGGGCAAATTGAGGTAAGAGGAGACATCATAATGAACGAAGACGACATCACCCCGTTGCTGGATGCGGTGCGCCGCCTGGTGGATGAAAAATTGATCCCGGCGGAGGCGCAAATCGACCGCGACCACCGCATCCCGGACGAGTTGCTGGATCTGATCCGAGAGATGGGTTTGTTCGCCTATGCCATTCCGGCTGAACACGGCGGTCTGGGTTTGAGCAAGTGGGCCGAGGTGCGGACGATTTTTGAATTCTGCCGCGCCGCGCCCGCCTACCGCTCCTACGTGGGCACGACCAATGGCGTGGGCGGCAAAAGCATCGTGCTGGACGGCACGGAAGAACAAAAGCAGCGCTATCTGCCGGATATCGCGGCGGGCAAACTGATCGTCAGCTTCTGCCTGACTGAGCCGGGCAGCGGATCGGACGCCAAAAGCCTGTCCACCACCGCCCGGCGCGACGGTGAAGGCTATGTGCTGAATGGCTCCAAGCGCTTTATTTCCAACGCGCCCGTCGCTGGCCTGTTTACGGTCATGGCGCGGACCGATCCCGCCGACAAGAGCGCCGCCGGGGTTTCCGCCTTTCTAGTGCCGGCGGACACGCCGGGCATACACATTGATCCGCCGTTGGAGAAAATGGGCCAGCTGGCGGCACCCACGGCGGATGTAACCTTCACCGATTGCAGGGTTTCCGCCGATGCCCTGTTGGGCGCGACCGAGGGCATGGGTTTTATCACCGCCATGAAAGTGCTGGATGATGCCCGCATCCACATGGGTGCCGTCAGCGTCGGCCTGGCCACGCGGTTGGTGGAGGAGATGACCGCCTACGCCGTGGAGCGCCAACAATTCGGCCAGCCGATCGCGAATTTCCAACTGATCCAGGCCATGATCGCCGACAGCGAGGCGGAATGTATCGCCGCCCGGGCCATGGTCGAGCAAACGGCGCGACAGATGGATGCGGGTGAAAACGTCACCAAGGCCGCCGCCGCCTGCAAATACTTCGCATCCGAGACCGCCTGGCGTATCGCCGATCGCGCGGTTCAGGTGCATGGCGGCTATGGCTACATGCGGGAAACAGCGGTCGAACGCCTGTTTCGCGATGCCCGTTTGCTGCGCATTTTCGAAGGCACTTCCCAGGTCATGCAACTGGTCATCGCGAGGGAAACCCTGAAGGAATACAAAGCGGCGCATTAGGGCGAAATCCAGGGCTTGGAGCAGGACGCCAAAGGTGGCATAACCCCGCTCATGCAACTCGCCAACAGAATGAACCACCTAGGCACGGAGACCGCATTCGAGGTCTTGGCCCGGGCTAATGCGCTGGCCGCACAGGGCCGCGATATCATCA
>CAYWYB010000171.1:0-11137 GCA_964462145.1 uncultured Rhodospirillaceae bacterium | reverse complement strand
GGGTCTCGGCGCCGAGTTTCTGGCAGGCCTGGGCGGTTTCCTCCGCCTCCCGTTCGCTGCGGGAATAGTTGATGGCGATCTTGGCGCCGCCCTCCGCCAGCATCAACGCCGCCGCCGCGCCAACCCCGGTACCGCCCCCCGTGATGATCACCACCCAATCCTTGACCTGCATACTGTCTGCTCCATCACGCCAGTTGTTGATTTCGACGCTGATTATAGGCCGGAAACCGGCTAGGGCGCGAGGGTCAGGCCCATTTGCCAGAAATCCGCTTCCAATCGGGTGGCCTGGCGAAAGGTCCGCGCCAGGGCCTCGAAGCGCGCCGGGGTCAGGCGTTGCTCCGCCAGGCTGTCCAGCTGTGCGACGGCGGCTTGCGCGACCTCCTGATAGTCGTCGCTGGCATACATCTCGATCCAGCTGGCATAGGGATTGCCCGTCAGTGCCGTGCTCGGGTCCGCCGCCAGGGCGGCGCCGATCTCGCCATAGCCGATGACGCAGGGGGCCAGGGCCGCATACAGATCCAGGGTGTCACCGGCCATGCCGCTTTCCAGCACGAAGCGCGTATAAGCCATGGTCGCCTTGGCTTCCGGCAGGGCGGTCATGGCGGCCTCGTCCAGGCCCCAGCCTTGGCAGTATTCGATATGCAGGGCCATTTCCGTATTCAGGATGCCGTCCACACTGGCCACGGCGCTGCGCATTTCGGCCAGGTCCGTGGTTTTATAGGCCGCCAGGGCATAGGCGCGGGCGAAATGGATCAGGAACAGATAATCCTGGCCCAGGTAGTGACGGAAAGATGCCTCGGCCAGGCTGCCGCTGGCCAGTTGGCGGACGAAATCGTGCCCGGTATAGGCCTGCCAATCGTCGTGGCAGGCCGCCTTCAGGCGGTCAAACAGGTTATCGGACATTGGTAATTTCAGACCTTGGGCTGTTGCTGTGTCATGCAATGGATGGCGCCGCCGCGATAGGCGATCTCGGCCATATCCAGCTGGACGACTTCGCGTTTGGGAAAGGCATCGCCGATCAGACGGGCCGCTGCTTCGTCGGCCGGATCGTCAAAGGCGGGCACATAAACGGCACCGGTGCCGAGATAGAAATCCAGATACGACCGCGTCAGCAGATGGCCATCCTGGTGCTGTAAAGGCGTGGGCAGGGGCAGTTCCAGCAGCTCCAGCGGCCTGCCCAGGGCATCGCGTTCTTCCGACAATTGGGCCAGATTATCGGCCAGATTGGCATGATTGGGATCGCTGCGGTGGGAGGCGACGGCGCACATCATGCGGCCCGGCGCCACAAAGCGCGCCACTTTGTTGACCTGACCATCGGCCTTGTCGCCGACCAGGCCTTCGCGCAGCCAGATCACCTTGCGCACCCCAAAATACATGGCCAGACGTTCTTCAATCTGGCGGCTGTCCAGGGTTGGATTGCGGTCGGTATTAAAGGCCACGGACTCGGTAGTGATCAAGGTGCCCGATCCGTCCACATGGATGGAGCCGCCCTCCAACGTCATGGGGATCTGATAGCAGGGCAGATTCAATTCCCTTAGCAGCCATTCCCCCAACTTGGCATCCTTGCGGTAGTCATGATGCTTGTTGCCCCAGGCGTTGAAGTCGAACACCGCGCCGGCCAGGCCGCCCTCGCCATCAATCAGAAAGTTGGGCGCGATATCCCGGCTCCAGGAATCATCCAGCTCCGCCTCCCAGATCGTCACCAGACTGCCCAGCTGCAGACGCGCCAAAGGGATCAACTCCCCAGGCACCAGCATATTCACCGGCTCGTAGGTGGCGATGGCCCGGGCCAGGGCGGCGGTGGCCAGACAGGCTTGATCGATGCCCTCGCCCCAGGCGCCCGCGTGGCAGGGCCAGGCCATCCAGCAGCGTTCGTGCGGCCCCCAATCGGGGGGCATGTAGAAGCCGTCTTCGGCCGGCGTGGTGTTCATGTCCGGCTCGCCTCCCGCTCGTCGCTCAGGTCTTCAGCCGGTTCTTCAGCCGGTTCGTCATTCAGGGGCAGGCTGTACAAGGCCCGCTCGCCCGTCAGGCCGCGCAATTGATGGCGGCCCATGGGCTCCATCGCATCACTGCATTGACGTGCATAGAGATAGAAATCTTCCGAAACCAGCCAGTTGCGGCCCAGGCTGTCGCACATCGCCTCGATCCGGCTGGCTTCATTCACTGCCGGGCCAATGACGGTGAAGTCCAGGCGCCCTTCCGCGCCCACATTGCCATACAACACATCGCCGATATGCAGCGCCAGATCCAATGCCATGGTCGGCTGTCCCTGGGCGCGCCGTGCGCTATTCAAGGCGTCAATGGCGGCGAAGGCATCCCGGCCCGCTGCCCTGCCCTGTTGGCAGGCAACCTGACATTCCGTGTCGTTGTCACTGATTTCAAACACTGCCAGCACACCATCACCGAGAAATTTCAAAACCTCACCCCCACGTTGTAACACGCCGCGCGAGATGGCATCGAGATAATCGTCCAGCATGCTCAACAGGGCCGGCCCCGGTAACTGTTCTGATAGCGGTGTAAAGCCGCGCAGGTCGGCGAATAAAATCACCGCCCGCATGCTTGATGTGCTGCCCCGATCGATATCGCCGTCCAGCACCCGCTGCCCCGCATCCTTGCCAAGATAGGTATGGGCCACGCTTTGCGCCGTGGCGTAGGTGGCGGCACTGCGTGCGGCCAGGGCGAAAACCTGCAATATAGCCTCCAACTCGGCCAACTCGTCCGCCGCCATTCCACCGGCTTGATCGAACAACAGGGATACAATGACGCCGTCTTCCCGCTCTGGCCCATCGGCGCGGGCGAAGGGGAACAGGCGGACGAAATAGTCGGTGCCGCCTTCCTCCCGAAACATCCGATAGATTTGATATTCCGGTTCCGCAGTTGTCTCCAAATTCTGGCGAAAGCGCAAAATCCTATTTTGGCGCATATGATGCAGCGGGCTGGCCAGAAAGTCCTCATTTAGGCCTTGCTGGCGCAGATAGGAATCCATTGACAGATCCTTCACCCCTCGGCGCCAGATATAGGCGTAGCCGCCATAAAGCGGGTGCAAGGTCTGCAAGCCAATAAAGGCACGCAACAGTGGCACGCCTTGTGCCGCGAGGCGGTCGCAAAGCCCGCTTGCCAGCTCTGCCACGGTATCCCCGGCCAGGCCGCGCTGTACAAGCCACTGGCTGATTTCGGGCGTCCGGCCCGTCGCTGTGTGTAGATTATTCATAGCCCTTTTAAGAATAGGTATTCACCTCCGCCGTTGCGAGGTACAAACTGAATTTTCTGCATAAAACTGATTCTAGGACAAATGGGAGG
Organism: uncultured Rhodospirillaceae bacterium; assembly: GCA_964462145.1. Lineage (GTDB taxonomy): Bacteria > Pseudomonadota > Alphaproteobacteria. The sequence continues at coordinate 7,837 of CAYWYB010000171.1, read as the reverse complement.
CCAACATGGCTGGAGAAATAGAGGCGCGGCTGAAAGAACTGGACATCACCTTGCCTGATGCCCCGGCGCCGGCGGCGAATTATGTGCCCTACGTGCAAACAGGCAATCAGGTCTTTGTTTCCGGACAGGTGCCCTGGGTAGGCGGCGAGCGTAATTTCGTCGGCAAGGTTGGTGCCGAATTCTCCATCGAGGAAGGCCAGGCCGCCGCCCGCGTCGTGGTTCTGAATATTATCGCCCAGCTCAAGGCAGCCTGTGACGGCGATCTGGACCGGGTCGTCCGCTGCGTGAAATTGGGCGGGTTCGTCAATTGCACGCCGGATTTCCACAACCACCCGCAAGTCATCAATGGCGCCTCCGACATGATGGTTGATATTTTTGGCGATGCCGGGCGTCATGCCCGCTTTGCCGTCGGCGCGCCGGCTCTGCCGTTCAACGTCGCCGTGGAAATCGATGCGGTGTTCGAGGTGAAATAGCGTCATTATGGCTGTTGGGGAGCAAGCCGGGACAAACATGACGGATTACCCATGACGGAGCGGGATGGAGAAGAGGGCGTGGTTGCGCGCATCGTCCAATCCATGGCCGATATACCGGCTGGGCATTGGGACGCCTGTGCCGGTGATGGGGACCCTTTCCTCAGCCATGCTTTTCTGCTGGCGTTGGAGGAAAGCGGCTGTGTGCACGGCCGTACCGGCTGGGGGCCGGTGCATCTGTTGCTGGATGACCCGTATGCCAATGCGCCGGCGGGCTGCGTGCCCCTGTATGTGAAAAGTCACAGCCGGGGCGAGTTCGTCTTCGACTATGGCTGGGCCGATGCCTACGAGCGCGCCGGCGGGCGCTATTATCCAAAGCTGTTGGCGGCGGTGCCGTTTACACCGGCCACAGGCACCCGCCTGTTGGTGCGCCAGGGCCTGGACCGGATTACGGTGCAGCGGCAGCTGGCGGCGGGACTGATCGGCGCTGCGGAACATCTGAATATCGCCACGGTCAGCGTCAATTTCCTGCCCGAGGATGAATGGGATCTGTTGGAGGATGCGGATTTTCTAAAACGCGCCGATCAGCAATATCATTGGTACAATCAGGGTTACGGCAGCTTTGATGACTTCCTCGGCGATCTATCCTCGCGCAAGCGCAAGACCATTCGGCGCGAGCGCCGCGGCGCGCTTGAGAACGATATCGAGATCGAATGGATCTCCGGCGACGATCTGACCGAGGCGCATTGGGATGCCTTCTATCAGTTCTATACCGACACCGGCAGCCGCAAATGGGGCGAGCCTTACTTAAACCGGCAATTCTTTTCGCTGATCACGGAAAGCATGGCGGATCGGATCTTGCTGATCATGTGCCGGCGCCAGGGGCGCTATATCGCGGGCGCCCTGAACCTGATCGGTGCGGAGGCGCTGTTTGGCCGTTATTGGGGCTGTATCGAAGATCATCCGTTCCTGCATTTCGAGGTCTGTTACTATCAGGCCATCGATTATGCCATCCGGCATGGCCTGGCCCGCGTCGAGGCCGGGGCCCAGGGGCCGCACAAAATCGCCCGGGGCTATCGTCCGACGCAAACTCACAGTGCGCACTATATTCGCGATCCCGGCTTTCGCGACGCGGTGGCCAACTACCTGGAGCACGAACGCAAGGAGGTCGGCCAGGACATCGAATACCTGGCCGAGCGTGGCCCCTTTCGCAAGGGCGAGCGACAGTCGTTGGACTAAAAGCGCAGCCGTTGGCCGCAACGCAGGCAATTGTGCCCATCGGTGACGCCCCTTAGCGACGTCGCCGTTTCGCAGCCGGGACAGCGCAGGTGCATCAAGGCGCCGTATAGGGGGAATAACAGCAGAACCCCGATGGCCGAGAGGGGCAGGCCAGCCAGTGCCAGCACGGGGGCGCCAAACCCCGCCGCCAATACCCAGCGTTTGAATCTGTCGCGCCGATAGGTGAATTCCGTAATCAATGGCCAATCGTCATGGCCCGGCGTGGCCGGATCCCGCTCGCGTCCTGGCGGCGGTTTGCCTCGTTTGTTTGAGCGTTTGTCTTCAGTCACCGGCTGATCCGGGCCGCGGCTCAATAGCAGGGCCAGCACGAACGGCGCCAAAAACTGCGCCGCCAGTAAAAATATCAATATGCCGTCCCTGGACATGCCCGCAGCCTCGTCCTTGGTACCGCAGGGAAAGTGATATTAGCGCAATTCCGTCCTAATTTATATAGATTTCAAACTGGCGGTCGCAAGCAAAGTTGCTTAGGTTTAAGAGGTAACGCTTATAGATGGAGTTCAGCCATGGCCGATACGGACTGCATTTTCTGTCAGATCATTGCCGGCGAGGTGCCTTCGTTCAAGCTGTACGAGGACGACCGCACCTTTGCGATGATGGATATCAATCCATTCAATGATGGCCATTGCCTGGTCATCACCAAGGCCCATGCGGTCAACATCCTGGATGCCAAGGCGGAGGATCTGGCGGCGGTACTGCCCACGGTGCAAAAGGTCGCCCGCGCGGTGCAAGCGGCCCTGGAACCCGAGGGCATCAACATCGTACAAGCCAACGGCCCGGCGGCGGGACAGACCGTGTTTCATTACCACAGCCATATCTTCCCCCGCCTTCTGACCGATGCCGCCATGATGAACTGGGGCCACACGCCCGGCGACATGGCGCGGGTCGAAGAGACCTACAAAAAGATCATGGCTGAAATGGCCTAAGCCGCCCTACACCACGCCACGTTCCTTAAGGTCGTTGATGCGGCTCTGGTCATAGCCCAGTTCCGCCAGCACTTCATCCGTATTGGCGCCCGCGTCCGGGGTCGGTTTGCGCATCTCGGGCGGTTGCGGGGTGCGTTCCAGGTGCACCGGCTGGCCCACCACTTTCACCGTGCCCTTGACCGGATGATGCATGGGCTGAGCAATGCCCAGGTGCCGGACCTGTGGTTCGGCGAAGGTTTGGTCGATGCTATTGATTGGTCCGCAGGGCACGCCGGCCTCGCTCAACGACTCGATCCAGTCCTGGCTGGTCCGCTTGGCCATGATTTCGCCGATGACCTCGTTCAGCGCCGCGCGGTTCTGCGAACGCAGCTTGGGAGAAACATAATCGGGGTGTTCGGCCAGTTCCTCGGCGCCGGCGACTTCCAGAAACCGTGTCCACAGCCTGCCCCCGGCGGCGGCGATGTTGACCGCGCCATCTGCTGTCTTGAACGCCCCCATGGGAATGCCCGTGGGGTGATCGTTGCCGGCCTGGCCGGGGACATCTTCATCGATCAACCAGCGCGCGGCCTGGAAGTCCAGCATGGAAATCTGCGCTTCCAATAACGAGGTATGGACCCATTGACCCAACCCCGACTGGCCGCGTTCTATCAGGGCCAGCAAGATACCCTGGGCCAGATACATGCCCGCCGTAAGATCGGCGATGGGGATACCGACCCGCACCGGGCCTTGTCCGGGCAGGCCGGTGATGGACATCAACCCGCCCATGCCCTGAGCGATCTGATCGACACCGGCGCGTTTCGAGATCGGACCGGTTTGCCCGAAGCCGGAAATGGAGCCGTAAATGATGCGCGGGTTTATGGCGCGCACGCTTTCGTAATCGACGCCCAGGCGGTGCTTCACCTCGGCCCGGAAATTCTCGACGATCACGTCGGCGTCCTTGGCCAGGGCCATGAAAATTTCCAAACCTTCGGGGCTTTTTAAATTCAGGCTCAAGGCCCGCTTGTTACGGTGCAGGTTGAGAAAATCCGGGCCATGGCGGGCCCCGCCCAGGCCTTCTTCCTTGTTTGCCGGTACTTCGATCTTGATGGCATCTGCGCCCCAATCCGCCAACTGGCGCACGGCGGTGGGCCCGGCGCGGGCATGGGTCAGATCGAGTACGCGGATGCCCTCAAGGGGCAGTTTAATCTCGCTCATGGCGGTTTCCTCGGATTTGCGTTTGCTGCTTGTTATTATGCCCCGAAACCCAGCAGACCGGGAAGGGCGGCCATGTCGTCAAACACCTCGGCGCCTTCGTCGGCCAGCTGTTGGGAGAAACCACTGCCCGTATAGCCCAGCACGTCCATGCCGGCGGCGGTCGCCGCCCGCGCGCCATAAAAGCTATCTTCGATGACCATACAGTCCCTTGCTTCGAAGCCCATCTGCTTGGCGGCGAATAGAAACAGATCGGGAAAAGGTTTGCCGCGCGCGACCTGTTCTGCGGAATAGTAATTCTCGCCAAACATGGACAAAAGCCCGGTCTGCTTCAAGGATAGGGCGATCTTGTCCAATTCCGATGACGAGGCGACGCAACGGGGCAGGGGGATTGCTTCGATCGCGTCGCGGATGCCAGGCACCGGCTGGAGCTCCCGGCGAATGGCCTCGTAGGTCCGGTCTTGCACCGTATCAAAGAAATCATCGGGAACAGCCTTGCCGTGCCATTCTGTTGCCAGCTCGAAACAACGCGGCAAAGGCAGGCCAACCATCTCGGCGACGCAGGTTTCATAGCTGATCGGAAAGCCGGCGGCCTGAAAGCATTCGGACAGGACGCGGTTGGCCAATGGCTCGCTATCGACCAACACGCCGTCACAGTCAAAAATTACCAACTCATATGTCATCTACATGAACAGCTTTTCGCCTTTCAGGTCGTTATACAAATGGGCGACCTGTTCGCCGTAGCCATTATACAGCAGGGTCGGCACCCGCTTCGTGGTGCCCAAAACCCGTTCGCTGGCCTGGCTCCATCTGGGGTGAGAGACCTTTGGGTTGACGTTGGCCCAGAAGCCGTATTCCGCCGACTGGACCTGCTCCCAGAAGGTCACTGGGCGCTTGTCGGTAAATTCGAAACGGACGATGGATTTGACCGATTTGAAGCCGTACTTCCAGGGCGCGGCCAGGCGTAGCGGGGCGCCGAACTGTTTTGGCAGCGGCTTGCCATAGACGCCGGTGACCATGAAAGCCAGCTCGTTGGTGGCCTCGGCCATGGTCAGGCCCTCGGTATAGGGCCAGGGATACCAGACCTGTTTCTGGCCCGAGGCCATGTCCTTGTCATGGAAAGTCTGCATGACGAGGTATTTCGCGCCTGACAGGGGCTTGGCATATTTCACCAGCTCCGCCAGGGCGAAACCGGACCAGGGCACGGCCATGGACCAGGCCTCGACACAGCGCATGCGGTACAACCGTTCCTCGATGGGCATGGCCCGGATCAGGGTGTCGATATCGACCTGGCGTTCCTTTTCCACCATGCCTTCGAACGACACGGTCCAGGGCCGGATTTTCAGCCTTCGCGCCTCCATGGCGATGCGCTTGTGAGAGCCGAATTCGTAGAAATTATTGTAGGCCGCCGCGTCCGACTCCTTGGTCAGGGGCCGGTCCAGAACGTAGGCGCCGTTGCGCTTGGCCGGATACAGATCCGCCGTCGGGTCCTTGGACTTGGCGGCTTTGGCGGCAAAGGCGCTGCCGCCGATAAGCGTCGTGGCGCCGCCCGCCATGGCGGCGAGAAAATGCCGCCTGTTCAAAAAAACGTGCTCCGGCGTGGCTTCGCGCTCGGGCATCTGCCACGACGGCGGTGATTTGATCAACATGAACTGTCCCCTAACTGTGTTCACTTTCCCCAATAGCTATCTCAGGCGTTTAGCCTGAATAGCAAGCGCCGTCGCTTCAAACCCGCGTGATCGACTATGTGAAGGCGACCCGCACCGTCCCCAAGGTGCCGAAATCCGCCTCGACCACGTCGCCCTTTTCCGCGCCGTTGACCGCGATCATGGTGCCGGTGGTGATCAACTGCCCGGCCTGCAACGAAGTGCCCCTGGCGCACAGATGATTGGCCAGCCAGGCGGCTGAATTCAGAGGATTGCCCAGGACATTGGCGCTATTGCCGCTTTCGGCTGCAACCCCATTGCGCCGGACCTGAACCTCATGGTCGGCCAAATCAAGGCTGTCCATATCGGGGCTCTCTTCGCCATAAACCCAAAAGCCCATGCAGACGTGGTCGGCGATCAACTGCGGCGCCCCGGCTGTGGTCCAGTCCTCGTAACGGCTGTCGACCACTTCGATGGCGCCGAAGGCCGCGGCCAGGGCCGGGCGCACGGATTCGGCATCATAGGCCGCGCCCCCAGGAAGCGGTGGCAGGTCCCGGCCGAGACGGAAGCCGATTTCGGCCTCAATCATGCGCATGAAGCCCGCCTCGGCTGGAATTTCCGCTGGCGAGGTTGGGGCCAGGGCGCTCAACAACGGCCCGGCGAAGGGCGAGTTCAGGCCCAACTGCTGCTGCGCCGTGACATTGGTGCAGCCCGCCTTGTAGCCGATGATGCCGCCACCATGATGGCTCAGCAGGCGGTCCACGAAGCGGTCCTGCACCTGATAGGCCTCGGCCTCGTCGCGGGGGCGGCAGTCATCGGGCAGGGCCGCCATGGCCCGGCGGTCGTGCCGCGCCTGCATCAGCAGATCGGCGGCCCGGTTGATCTGGACGGCGTCCATTTGGTTATGTGCCGAAGCGGACGCTGACCTTGCCCAGGCTGCCGAAGTCGGCGACGCATTCATCGCCCGCCTGGGCCGGCGTCGGCGCGGTGCAGGAACCGGCGGTGACAATATCGCCGGCCTTCAGGCCGCCACCCCACATGCATAATTTATTGGCCAGAAAGGTCAATGAATTCAGCGGGTTGCCAAGAACGTTGGCGCTATTTCCTTCGGCCACCAGATCGCCGTTGATATGCAGGCTGACGGGCCAGTCGTCGAAGTCGATGGCGTCCAGGTCCGTGTACTCGGTCCCGGCCAGCCAATAGCCGGCGGCGGAATTGTCGGCGATAACCTGCATCCCGCCGGCCCCGATACCATCCGTGTAGCGCAGATCCACGACCTCGATAGACGTCATCACGCTGGCGATCGCGGCGCGCACGCCGTCCGGGTCATAGGGCGCGGCGGCGGCGGGCAGATCCTCGGCCATGCGGAAGGCGAACTCCGGCTCCAGCAGTTTGAACTTGCAGTCGGCGTCGGGAATGGTGTCGCCGCTTTTCAGCATGTAGGACGAGATCAGAACGCCGACAAAGGGCTCTTCCAGGCCAAACCCCTGCAGGGCGGCATCGTTGGTGGCGCCCCCCTTGTAGCCGGCGCGCTTGCCGTTCGAGAGCGCCTCGATCAGCGGTATCAATGCGCCTTGAATCTGATAGGCATCCTCCAGATTTTGCGGTTGCAGATGGCCCGGCAGGCCTTCGATGGTTTGGCCGTCACGGCGTGCCTGAGCCAAAATTTCCGCCGCTTCGGCGGCCGCTGATTGTTCCAAAATGAAACGCTCCCCAAGGTTTTCTATGATGGTTTAATGATGGTTTGATGCTGGTAATTGTCGAAATTACGCCGCCACGTCCTCGTTATGGGCCGCCACCACGTCATCCGCCAGACGGCCGGTCAACTCCTGCAACCGGTCAAACGAAGCGGTGTAGCTGCCCGTGCCTTGGGTGGCGGAGCGCAGCTCGATAATCAGGTCGTGCAGCTCTGATTGCGGCATATGGGCCGAGACCACGTCCCAACCGGTCCAGCCCGGCCGGGTGTCGAAGCCGAGGATCTGGCCGCGCCGTCCCGAGACGATGGCATTGATCTTTGGCGTGTGTTCCGAGGGCGCGGCGATATCCACTTGCAGGATCGGCTCCAGCAGAACCGGGCTGCAAAGTTTCATGCCGTCGTTCATGGCGATCCGGGCCGCTGTCTTGAAGGCGATTTCGGAAGAATCCACCGCGTGGAACTGGCCGTCATAGAGCTTCACCGAAACATCGACCACGGGGAAACCCAACGGGCCTTTGACCAGGTATTCCTTTACCCCCGCCTCGACCGCCGGAATGTACTGCCGGGGTATGGCGCCGCCGACGATCTTGTCGATGAACTCAAAACCCGAAC
>CAYWYB010000170.1:4877-11269 GCA_964462145.1 uncultured Rhodospirillaceae bacterium | reverse complement strand
CTAGATTGAACTACCCACCCGCTCCCCCTTCCCGGCCACCCGCAGGGTACCATTAATGGGTGGCCGGGAAGGGGGAGCGGGTGGCTTGGCGACTCGATGAAAATCGAAAATGTTCTAGCTGTTGCCAAAATCGCCATGGCGGCCTTCGCCAGCGGCGAAGCGGGCCGCGCCGACCTGAGCCTCCGCGGCCTTGGCAGCCTGGGACAGGGCTTTCTCTTCCGCCACCGCCGCCTCCAGGGTCTGACCGGCCTGGCGGTAGGCCGACATCCGGTCCGAACGCATGGCAATCTGGGGAAAGGCGGCGATTTGCCGGGCCAGTTCCTCGGCTGCCCGCCGGGTTTCCCCCTTGGGCGCCCGGCGCGTCGCCAAACCCCAGTCGATGGCTTCATCGGCGCCCACGCCCCGGCCGGTGATCAACATATCCAGGGCCCGGGCCGCGCCGATCAGACGCGGCAGGCGTACCGTGGTGCCGTCACTCATGGGTACGCCCCAACGGCGGCAGAAAACGCCAAACACAGCCGTTTCATCGACCAGGCGGATGTCGCACCACAGGGCGATACCCAGACCACCGGCGACCGCATGGCCTTCCACTGCCGCGATCACCGGTTTTGACAGGGTTGGATTGGTCGGCCCCTCCGCATCGCCGGCCCAGGCGACATAGTCGGCGCTGTCCGCCACCGCTTTCAAATCGGCGCCGGCGCAAAAGGCCCCGCCCGTGCCCGTCAGCACGGCGGCAAGCTGGCTGTCATCGGCATCGAAATCCCGCAGGGCCTGGCCCAGACCGCGTGCTGCGTCATTATCAAGGGCATTGCGAACCTCCGCCCGATTGATGATCACCGTCGTAACCGGGTCCTGGATTTCCACTAGAATTTTGCCGTCCGCATACTCTTTCATATCGTGTTTCCTTTGTCGTGTGCCGGCTCTGGCCGGGCCAGGGCGATCAGAATGCTGGTGATGGACACGGCCAGATATACCAGAAAGCCTATCGCCATGGTTTCCATGGCCATGCCACGGTCAATCAACCAGCCAACCACAAGCGGCGACAGGGCCGATGCCCAGACGCTCATGGACATCACCATGGCGCGGATCGAGCCCAAATGCATGACGCCATAGAATTCCGGCCAGGCCGCGCCGATTAGGGTTTGCCCGCCGCCGCTGGTCAGGCCCATGAAGAACATCAATGCCATCGCCGCCATGGGATGGGCGGATATGGCGATGGATAGACAGGCCAGCGCCAATGGGTAGAGGTAATAGGGCAATAGTTTGCGGGCGCCAAAGCGGTCGATCAATGGGCCAAAAGCAAGGTTCGCGCCAATGGCGCCAACGGTATAGGCGACAAAGGCAGATGCCATCCAGGCCAGACTCCAGCCTTTTGCGGTTGCCAGATGCGCCTGGTGGAAGAAAATACCGGTGGAAATGAATGACGGCGCCGTGATGGCGATGCACAACAGATAGAACCGGGGGTCGCGCAAAACCTCGGCCCGGGTCCATTGCCGCCGAATAGAGGCCGTTGGCGTATCGCTCTGAACCGTTTCCGTTCTGGTCAGAAAAAAGCGGTGCCGCGCGCCATGGCCTTTCAGCAACCAAAGGGCCAGCGGGATCAGAAAAACCGCCAAGGCGATGGCAACGGCGGCCCAGGCCGTGCGCCAATCGAATATCGAGATCAGCCATACTGCCAAGCCGGGAAAGATCGCCACGCCGGCCGGGAAACCCAGTATGGCGACGGAAACGGCGCGGCCGCGCTCGGCCTCGAAATAGCGGCCCATGGAGGTCATGGCGGTATGGCTCATCAAACCCTGACCGCTAAGGCGCAGGGCGAATATCGCCGGCGCCAGGGCCCAGGCCGCCGGGACCACCGCCATATTGGCACAGGCCAGAATCAAGGCGGTACAGACCCCAGCGGTCACCCAGCGCAGATCGAAACGGTCGATCAGCTTACCAGCCCAGATCAAGCAAAACCCCGAGGTCAGGGTGCCAATGGCGTAATAGCCACCAAAACCGCCGTGGCTCAAACCGAATTCGGCACGGATCTCCGGCCCGAACACGGCAATGAAAAAGGTCTGCCCAAAGGCCGAAAAGAACGCGATCAGGATACCGAAACTCAGGAATCGCCTGTTCTCGAAGAGGAAACGCAGATATCCCATATAATGCCGCCGCCGCCCGAACTATTGCCGGCTTCGGCTGGCGCAGTTGATGCAGGTCGCCACCGCCGGGTCCAGCTTCAGGCGGGCTGGCGCGATCTCCTCGTCACAACTGACACAATAGCCATAGTCGCCGCTTTTCAAGCGCTCCAGGGCGGCCTCAATGCGCTGCAGTTCGCCGGCCCGGCGGCGCTCGGCCTCTTGCGCCATGGCCTGATCCTGCAGAGCGTCCATGCGCGACAGCCGCCCAACCTTGCTTTGATCCAGTTCCACCGGCTTGCGGCTGTCGCGCGCGCTATCCGATAGCGCCCGCAGTTCCGCCTGCCGCGTCCGCAGCATTTCGGCCAATTCAGCTAGGTCGCGATCAACGCCGCGATCATTTTCCCCTGAGTTCATGCCCGCTTCATAGCAGGCGGAAATGATTCTGCCCAGTGGCGGACCGTCCGGCGATAACGTGCGGCCTATGAATGCGCCGCCGCCGTGCCTTCGGTCAGATGGCCGAGGCGGGCATCGAAAGCGCGGAAATGCTCCTCGAACCAATTTTTCAGGCGCCCGGCTAACAAATCAGGAACGTCGCCGAATTCGCCCGCATGGTGATCATCCATGATGTCCCGGATGGCGTCGAGCAACTGTTCGTGGTCATCCTTGTGCAGCTTGTATTCGTCATAGCCGGTATCGCGCATGATCTTTTCCTCAAGCGCGAAATGAGCCGAAATATTGGCGAAGACCTCGCCCAGGAAATCCGCGATGGCGTCGTCGTCCGGGTCGTGGTCCAGTTCGGTGTAGAGCTGGTTCAATAGCTCCACCATCTCCTTATGCTCGAAATCGACCGACGGGATGCCGGTTTCAAATTCCGTCTGCCAGGCAACAAGGGTCATCGCACTGACTCCATCTTCTTGCTAGAGCAGGATTGCCCGCTACTTGTTGTCATGACTACCATCGCAGCAGGAACCCCCCCATTTCCTGGCGAAAATCAACAGCCAGGCTTTGTTGCGCCTTCAATTCTATCGTTGCCCTCTTTTCGTAGTCAAAGCCCTCCGTGCGGTCACTGTCGCGCAGGCGGGCAACGATCTCATGCTTGCCTGCAGTCACCGCGAAGCGCTGGTAGATGCGGCTGGGGCCGTCCCCGGACAGGCCCGTGGGCGGCACCGAGGCACTATAAAGTGTCTCGCCGTCAAGCTCGAACTCGATCAACACGGGCAGGCGCTGGCGCGGGCAATCCATGGGCCGGCGCATGTTCGGCGGCATTTTTTGCAGCTCCTCCTTGGTGCGGCGGCGGCAACCGCCCTCGCGCGCCGCGCCATGCGCCAAGCTAAGTTTGATCAATGCCTTGTCGGCGGGAAAATGGTTGTAGACGGGCGCCGAGGCGAAATAGCCCAGAAAGGCCGCGAAAATCAAATAGACAAAAGCCTGCCCGGCATATTGAGACAACTTCATCAGACCGTCTCCTCGGCAGAAGAATCGGGCGCGGATGCAGGCTGGGCCTGGGGCTTTTTCGCTTTGGCCGGGCGTTCGGGCAGGCTGGCTTGGAACGCGCGCAATTCATTGCCCAGCTGGGTCGCCGAGCGCGCGCCGGTCCATAGCTGGCCGATACGGTCGCGCGGCACGCGGGTACGCAAATGCGGGTCCCGTTCGCCATTCAGCCGCTGCTCGGTCCAGCGGATGCCAAAACGGTTGTAACATTCGCCGCCGTTGCAGCCCGCCAGAAGTACCCCATCGGCAAGATCTCGGCTGAGAACATAATCGATGAACGACGGCGGCAAGGCACCGACGCAGGTCAACTGCACCGCCGCGACGCCATCGATGGCCGGGTGGCCGGCCTGCATGCCGCGGGCACAACCCAGCATCAGGACCCGGCGCTCGCCGGATAGGCCCGCCGCGGCATCTTGGATCTGCTGGCGCAAATCCTTAAGGGGATGGTCCACCAGATCAATGCCCGGCACCAGGGCCGAGGCACGACGGAACGGCGTCGAGGTTGGGCAGGATCCGGCACAAAGGCCGCAGCCGGTGCACAGATCCGGATTGACCACCGCTTCGCGCTCGAACGGACGGCCATCGGAACGGGGGTTCATGGTGATGGCAGCAAACGGGCAATCAACCTGGCAGCGGGTACAGCCGTTGCAATTGGCCAGGTCAACCTGGGCAATCGACTTGTGCCGCAGACGCGGCAGCCATGGCAGGACGCAAATGAAAGTGCTGCCGCCAAAAGCCAGGGCCCAGGCCGGTCCGGCACCCCAGATCTCCACCACCGGATAGGCAATCAGATAGAACCAATCCAGCCCTATTTCGGCCGGCACTTTGCCCAGATCGGCCGGGCCCTGGCTCAACGCCGGCCAGGCCAGGGACAAGGCCAGCAACATGCCGAAGCTGCCGACGGCCAGACCGCGGGCCGGGAAGATTTCGGGCTTGGCAACCCGCTGCAGGTGGATCCACAGCACCAACAGAAGAATCAACGGCACCGCGATATGCAGGAACACCATCAGAGTAAAGAACCGGTCGTCCAGCAATTCGGGAGAAAGGAAATTGCGCGCCACGGACTCGCCAAAAATCGGCAGCCAGTCGAGCCATTCGGTGGTTGCTGTCGCGACATACTGGGCCAGGCTGTCCCAGACCAGCCAATAGCCGGTGATGCCGCTGATCACCACCAGCCACAATATGGGCACGCCGGTGAACCAGGTGAACCAGCGCGCGCCGCGATGGCGGTCCAGAGCGAATTCGCGCACCATGTGCAACATCATCATCGCCACCATGCCGTCGGAGGCATAACGGTGCAGCGAGCGCATGACGCCCGCCAGATACCATTGATCATGGGTCATATATTCGACAGAGTCGTAGGCTTCGGAAATGCCCGTGTCGAAAAAGATATAGACATAGATGCCGCTGACGGCGACCACCCAGAAATAGAAGAAGCCCAATGCGCCCAAGTGGTACATTGGATTCCATTCGGGCCCGAACGGTTTGTCCAACCAACCTTCAATCAGATCAAAGACCGCCCGCAATGGACGCTGCAAAAAAAGCACAAGGCTCCCCTTTTCCCCAGTAATTTATGTGATCCGCCGCCCCGTTAGTGCCGGATCGACAACCAGCCGCCATGCCGTCGGCGCCAGATGTTGCGCACCAGGATACTACCCACGATCAAGAGCGCCACCGAGCCGATCGTTAGGCCGATGAAGACCGAGTAATCAAATCTATATCGTTGCGCCGCAGGGTCATACAATGTGCAAAATAGTCGCAGGCGATTGACCAGGCCCTCGACGGTCAAGGGATCGGAATTACGCCCAAAAACCAAATCCTTCAGTGGCTCCACCAAAAATGGGCTGTCAAAATATTCGCCGTAGACCTGGCGGTACAGGATGCCCTGGCTGTCAAGAATGCTGACCTGGGAGAGATGCTGAAAGCCTTCGGCGGAAGCGTAATAGACGAAGCCAAGCTGTTTGGCCAGCTTTTCCACCGTACGGCCATCGCTGGAGAGAAAGCGCCAGTTCGGCAGATCAATACCCTGGCCGCGGGCGAACGAGCGCATGCGGTCGGGTGTGTCTGAACGGGTATCAAAGCCAATGGTTATGATATTGAAACGGTCCGCGTCCAGGGCGCCCTGAGCATCAGCCACGGCATCATTCAAGGTTTGCACGATCACCGGGCAACTTCGGATACAGGCGGTATAGACCAGATTAACGATCAGCGGCTTGCCCCGATAGTCGGCCAGATGCACCGTCTTGCCATCGGCATCGACAAAGCGGTAGTTGTCGATCTGGGCCCCCAGCGCGGCCTGACTGACCGCCAGTGCGCCCTGCTCATCCAGTATCGGCGTCGCCGCACCAGATGAAGATGATGAAGATGATGCGGCGGCGAAGGCCGGCGGCAACGCAACCGCGAGTAGGGCCAGCATCGTCAAGCCGGCCGCCAATATGACCCGGACGGTCATACCAGGCCTATGATCCAGGGTTCGGCCATCGCCGTTACCAACAGCAGGGTCAGCTGTATCAGCGAGGCAAAAAATGTCTTCATCGCCAGAACCGGACCGGGTGCCTGCACCAGTTGCACGGCCCGCCAGATGAAGTAACCGCCACCGATCACCGCGCCGGCCAAATAGAGCCAGCCCATGCCAAAGGCGAAAGGCAGCAGCGACAGAGCCACCAGGGCAACCGTATGGGCCAGAATAACCCGCGAGGCCGGTCCATCGCCGATGACCACAGGCAGCATGGGCACCTTGGCCGCCGCATAGTCCTTGTGCAACGCCATGGCCAAACT
>CAYWYB010000170.1:0-4867 GCA_964462145.1 uncultured Rhodospirillaceae bacterium | reverse complement strand
GTCCACAGAAACAGCACCACTGCCAGGAGGACCGGCGCCGTCGCCAGATCCGGGTCGGCGGCCGCGACACCGGCGAGGACGGCAAAGCTGCCGGACAGCCCGCCAATGACGATGTTCATCCAACTGCGCCGCTTGAGCCAGACCGTGTAGACGACGCCATAGAAGAAGGCACCGAGGAAAACGTATAACGCAGTGGCGAAATTCAGTACCGACCAGGCCAGAACGACCGCACCGGCCAACAGCAGGATGATGGCGCAGAGCCACTTCGGGCCGGCCTGATAAACACCGGTCACGAAAGGCCGGTTTGCCGTTCGCGCCATGTTGCCGTCCAGATCACGTTCGAGATATTGATTAAGGGCACCGGCGGCGGCGGCCGAAACCAGCACGGCGACAGCCAGGGCAAAAATTTCAAAAATTGATAGGTTCGCGTTCGGGGTCATCGCCAGGCCAGCCAATGCGGTCAACATGATGGCAAAGCCGATGCGAAGCTTGAAGACGTTATGTAGTTGGCTGAACTGCAATTGACGGGATGCGGTGGCCATTTCGTAGTCTCCCCGGAAGGCGCCAGCAGGCGCCGGAACGCGCCAAGACGCGCTTGTAGGCAAGTTTGAAAAGGCAGGAGCGGGCTACGTGGATTGTACGGAGCCCGCTCCCCTTTTCGCTTTAGCTTCCTAAGCCTTGAACTAAGTTAGTTCAGATTAGCTCAGGGGCCAGACCTCTGACAGATACTTCCAATTGACGTAGTAGTAGAGCACGAACGCCACGAAGAAGACTGCCACCAGGACCACCGTGCCCGGCAGCTTCGGATGTGCTTCGCTGCCGTATGCGGTGACCGTTTCCGCGCTGCCGGTTGACGGCAACGTGGGCGAGGAGGCAATGGATTCCGGTGTCCGCTCCTTGCCAAAGAACACCGAGCAGACCACCACCAGCACGAACATCAGGCCACCGAGCGCGGCCGCGATGGCCGAGATGCCGTTCAGGCCCATCATCAGGAAGGCCGTGGCCGGATAGTCGAAGCTCATGGCCGCATCGGAGAAACCGATATCCCAATGCCGCCTGGCGACGCCAAGGGTGCCCGCGCCCATCATGAACAACGAGAGGCCCGAAACACCGGCACCGAAGACGTACGGTTGCCATTGGGCAATCTTCTTGAACATGATTTCCTTGCGGAAGATCAGGGGTACCAACAGATAGGTGATCGCCATGAAGGCCAGGGTCGTCCCGCCCACCACGGTGGCATGGAAATGACCAGGTACATACAGAGTGTTATGCATGATCAGGTTCAACTGTTCGGTACCCATGATGACGCCGGTGATACCACCGAGGAAACCAAAGATCACGATCGACAGCATGACGCCCGAGAAGGCCGGGTTACCCCAGGGAGCCTTACGCAGCCATTCAAAGATGCCGTTGTTGAAGCCGTTGCGCCGTTGCGCTGCTTCCATGGCGCCCGGAATGGACATGCCGTGGATCATGCTGCCCAGCACCGCCAGATACAAAGCATAGGAGGTGTTGAAGATCTTCCATTCGGCGCTGACGCCCGGTTCCACCAGCAGATGATGGGCCGAAGCCAGTTGCAGGAACAGAATATACATCAGGAAGGCCATGCGGCTGACTTTTTCGGACAGCGGCTTGGCGCCCAGCAGCATCGCGGCAACGGCGTACCAGATCGCCACCTGAGCGGAAACGTTGATCTGCTGCGACGAATGGCCCATGCCCCACCAGATCACTTTGTACATCAAGGGATCGATGTGGCTGATATAACCGACCGACCACAGGAACGTGGGGATCAGGATAATCGCGCCGGAGGCAATGGTGAAAACCGCGATAATCGCCGCCGTTATGGCACCAAAGGTAACCAGGGGAACGGAGCCTTCATAGCTGCCTTCCTCCTTGGCGATGACCAGGGTGCCAAAAAAGCAGAACACCGCGATTAATGTACCCACGGCGAAAACGATCAGCCCGAGATAGAAATGCGGGGCCGCCTGCATGGGCACATAAGAGGTGAACATGACACTGGATTCACCCTGCAACACGGCAACATTGGCAACAGCCGCGCCAACCACCATGAGAATGAATGCCAGCCAGGCGAATTTTGGTGCCGCCAATCGGCAGTTCAAAATTATCGCCGAGGCGAAATAGAGCACGGCGACTTCAAAGAAGATGATCCAAAACAGCAGAACATCGGCGCCATGGGCGGTCAGCATCAGGTAGAACCAATCTGCGGGAAGCAGATGCACGGCCGGCCAACGGGTTAACGCCACCAGCAGGCCAAAGAAGCCGCCGACGGCGAGGAAAACAACCGCGACAACGGCATTTACCTTGATGAGGGCCTCGGCCTGGGAACAGACCTTGAGACCGGTTTCCGGGCAGGTTCGGTAGCTAGCGCCGAGGAACCCGCGCGACGGTGCTTGTGTATCAACAGCCATACTCAGCCCCTATTTCTCTACGACGTGGATTTTGCCGACCATCGTATGGTGGCCGATACCACAGAATTCATTACAGACAACGGCGTATTCGCCCGCCTTGTCCGGCGTGATCGTCAGAACCATGTCATAGCCGGGATGAACCTGGATATTGATGTTCTGCGGTTGCAGTGAGAAGCCATGCTGCCAATCGGTCGAGGACAGATGCAGGCGGTAGGTCTGGTCTTTTTCCAGCTCCAACACCGGCCACCATTCCCACAGCCGGCCCAGCATATAGACGTCGCTGCCTGGTGTCGGACGCACGACCGGCACGCCGGTGTCGCCTTCTTCGCGCACTTGGAAGCGCTCCACCATGGCTTCGACCTTTTCGGCGAAGGCATCGGGCGTCGTACGATAAGTCTCGTTCGACAAGTTCTGTTTGCCGACGAAATGCCAACCCACCATGGTGCCGAACATAACCAGGCCCCACAGGAAGGCGATGCCGACCCAGGTAATTTCCACGCCTGACAGAGGCTCTTTCCACCAAAGTTTATTTTCTGGGGGTGATATTGCCATTGTTTGTTTCCTCCTGACGATCTGTTATGGCGCCAGAGGGATCTGGGACAACTCCATCACCCCCCAAAGCAAATACAGCGCGGCAGGTGATGCCACGCCCATAAAGAGCAGAAGAAATGGATTGTCGAGCAACCGCTGCATTGCGGGCACCCGTTCCTCCGGCGCGCCGCCGGAGCCTGTACCTTGTTCGCTCATCATCACCCCTTTCAGAGGACCGCTTCGAAAATCAGCGCCTATTCAGGCCATCGCGCGATGCTAAGCCCCTTGAACGGTAAATTAATTGACCGTCGTCAAGTGCGCTTCGGAATACTGTCACTGCCCATCAAGACCGCGTCCTGACGCATTTGCTGAAATTCAGTCATCAATGCCATGAAGAGACCGTCGATAAAGGCAGCCGTATCATCTAGATTACGCATTATATGTGTTAATATAGTTTTACGAAAATTTGTTGATTTTGGCCCCAATCATGACAAATTTGCAATTTTGTTATTTATTTTGGTATACTAAATTTGTATATACGTCTGTTTTTCATTGAATGATTTAGCGCTGTGTGCACCTTCCGCTAAATTACTTGAATAGCCTTGTCTCTATAAAGCGAGTTCAAAGAAATCATGAGGGCAAAATGACGAGCGGGACCGGCGGCACTGGAGGCGTGGTCTATCGCCATGTGCAATCCGAACAATTCGCAGCACATATGCTGTCGTTGCCGCGGCAAAATCATTGCCCGCTGCGCAGCGCTTTCGATCCGGCCCAGGTTCCCAAACTGCTGCCCCGCATAATTTTGCGGGAACGTGAGGCCGGCGGCGGCTATAGATTTCGTCTTATCGGAACGGAAATGCAGGAATATTTTGGCCAGAATGTGACCGGACA
The DNA here is from genome assembly GCA_964462145.1 of uncultured Rhodospirillaceae bacterium. Classification (GTDB taxonomy): domain Bacteria; phylum Pseudomonadota; class Alphaproteobacteria. The sequence goes on along the minus strand of CAYWYB010000170.1, from coordinate 1,016 downwards.
GCCAATCGCACAGGGAACGGGTGAGCACGCCGCACAAGCCATGCAAGTTGCCTTTGATCGCATGATTGAGCACCCGTGTGGACTGCGTTCCGTCATGGACATTGTTTTGAATTCGGATCAAATGGCTAAGGTCGAGGTTGTCTACTTTTCCCTTGCGGCAGCTTCGCCGCCGCAGCAGATTTCCCATTCGGCCATTCTGGAACGGCCATCTTTTATGAACATCACCGATACCACGATGCTTGGAAAACTGCACGAAATTGAAGCAATCGACCTTGGCGCGGGCCGGCCTGATCTTTCAGATATTTCCTGGTAGCGCCCGGCGGTAACGAGCTACACCTGGCAGCGAGGGCACCGCCAACTCATCGGGCGATTCCCGACGCTACGCCTCCAGTACCCTGATCGGCTGGCCATTCAGCCAAGCAGCGATGTCTTCCACAGTTTCCCGATGAAATTGCGTCAGGTTTTCCTCGGTCACATAGGCCATGTGCGGCGAAATTATGGTGTTTTCCAAGGCCAATAGCGGATGATCCTTGGGCAGGGGCTCCTGGTCATAGACATCCAGGGCGGCACCGGCGATACGGCCATCGCGCAAAACCTCAAGCAGCGCGGCCTCGTCGACAATTGGCCCCCGCGCCGTGTTCACCAGATAGGAATCCGGCTTCATCAGGGCCAGGTCATCGGCGCCGATCAGGCCACGGCTGCGTTTTGACAGGATCAGATGGATCGATACGATATCTGACTGCTTAAATAATTCCGCCTTCGATACAAGTTCGGCGCCGCATTCGGCGGCCCGTTCGGTGGTTAGGTTTTCACTCCAGGCAATCACCCGCATATTGAAGAAATTCGCGATAGCGGCGGTCCGCGCGCCAAGCCGGCCCAAACCGACCAGGCCCAGGGTCCGTCCCGCCAGGGTCCAGCCCACGCTGGCCTGCCATTGGCCCGCGCGGGTGGCCTTGTCCTAGTCAAAAATCGAAGTTCGATTGGAGGGTTCACCATTTTTTGTGGATCAAAGCCAG
>CAYWYB010000169.1:0-11410 GCA_964462145.1 uncultured Rhodospirillaceae bacterium | reverse complement strand
GGCCGGTGATCATCTCGGTCACCGGATGCTCCACCTGCAGGCGGGTGTTCATCTCCAAAAAATAAAAGCTGCCATCGGCGCCAAGCAGGAATTCCACCGTGCCCGCGCCCTGGTAATCGATGGCCTGGGCCGCCGCCACCGCCGCCGCGCCCATGGCGGCGCGCAGGGTCTCGTCGACGGCGGGGGATGGCGCTTCCTCGACCACCTTTTGATGACGGCGCTGGATCGAGCAATCCCGCTCGCCAAGATGCACGCAATTGCCTTTGCTGTCGGCGAATACCTGGATTTCCACATGGCGCGGCTCGATCACCGCTTTCTCCAGGATCAACTCGCCGGAGCCGAAGGCATTTTCCGCCTCCGAGCGGGCGCCGGAAATCGCCGCCGGCAGATCGGCGGCATTCGCGACCAGACGCATGCCGCGCCCGCCGCCGCCCGAAGCCGCCTTGACCATCAGGGGAAAGCCTATCTTTTCACCCTCTGCCCGTAACACGCCATCATCCTGATCGGCGCCGCTATAGCCCGGCACGCACGGCACCTCGGCCTCCTCCATGCGTAACTTGGCCAAGCGCTTGTTGCCCATCAAATCGATCGCCTGCGGTGACGGCCCGATAAAGGTCAGGCCGGCATCAATGCAGCTTTGGGCGAAATTCGCGTTCTCGGCCAGAAAGCCATAGCCCGGGTGCACCGCGTCGGCGCCCGTGCGGGCCGCCGCATCGAGGATAGCCGCGACGTTCAAATAGGACTCGGCCACGGGCGCGGGACCAATGCAAACCGCCTGATCGGCCATCCGGACATGAGGTGCGCCGCCATCGGCCTCGGAATAAACCGCGACGGTTCGATAGCCCATGTCATGGGCCGTGGCCATGATACGGCAAGCAATTTCGCCACGGTTGGCGATCAGGACCTTGGTGAAGGCCATGTTTTTCGTTCCCTTCAGTCTCGTAACCAGTTTCTATTTATTTCGCCGGGACGGCAGGGTTCCCATATATTTCGAGAGTATCTGCAGCATCACCTCGTCCGCGCCGCCACCGATGGAGAGCAATCTGCCATCGCGGAACAGGCGCCCAACCTTGCTTTCCCACATATAGCCCATGCCGCCCCAATATTGCAGGCAACTATCGGAGACTTCACGCACCAGGCGGCCGCCCTTAAGCTTGGCCATGGAAGCGAAATAGGTCACGTCCTCGCCCGCCACCAATTGTTCCGCCGCGCGATAGATTAGCGAGCGCAAAGTCTCGATCTCGGTCTGCAATTCGGCCATGCGGAAATGCACCACCTGATTGTCCAGCACCGAAGCGCCGAAGATCTTCCGTTCGCGGGTATATTCGATGGTGTCCTGAATAGCCTTTTCCATGGGCCGCAACAGGGTAACCGCGCCCCACAGGCGTTCCTCCTGAAACTGGATCATCTGATAGGTGAAGCCTTCGCCTTCCTTGCCGATCAGATTGCGTTGCGGCACCCGCACATCATCGAAATAGATCAGCGCCGTATCCGAGGCGCGCATGCCCATCTTGTTCAAGGTCCGCTCCACCTTGACGCCGGGGCTGTCCATGGGCACGCAGATCAGGGACTTGTTGCGATGAATTGGCCCTTCCGAGGTATTGCACAGCAGGCAGATCCAATCCGCCTGGGCGCCGTTGGTGATGAACATTTTAGAACCGTTGATGACATAGTCGTCGCCGTCCTTATGGGCGGCGGTCTTCAACGAAGCTACGTCCGAGCCCGCGCCGGGTTCCGTGACGCCAATGCAGGCCACCATATCGCCGGCGATGGCCGGGGCCAGAAACTGCTGTTTCAATTCGTCCGAGCCAAAGCGCGCCAGGGCCGGCGTCGCCATATCCGTCTGCACGCCAATGGCCATAGGGACGGAGCCGTGATCGGCGGTGCCGATCTCCTCGGCGAAAGCGATGAGGTAGGAATAGTCCAGGCCCATGCCGCCATACTCCGTGGCCTTATTGATGCCGAGGAAGCCTTGCTTGCCCATTTTCTTGAACAATTCGTGGGCTGGGAAGGCACCCGCCTCCTCCCACTCTTCCACATATGGGTTGATCTCCGCCGCCACGAAACGGCGCACGGAATTGCGCAGCTCTTCGTGTTGTTCAGTAAATAACATGGGTCGTACTCCTTACGCGCGCGGCCTTGCTTGCCAGGGCCGCATCAATCGTCGTCCAGGTGGCCAAGTGTCTTTGGCCGAACCTCGCGGTGAAAACCTTCAAAATGTTGATTTCCCGGCCCCTCGGGCAGTGGATAGTTGTGCGGCGCGTTGGGCGCGGCACCGTCTACCCGGATACAGGAACCGGAAATATAGGCCGCACTTGGGCTCAACAGAAAGACGATGGCGCCGGCAACCTCCGCCTCACGCCCCAGACGCGCCAGGGGAACGATTTTCGTCAGCGCCAGGGTCTCCTTGGCGAAACTTTCCGGATAGGTATCGAAGCCGGAAGTTATGACCCAGCCCGGTGCCACGCTGTTGACCCGCACGCCATAGCGGCCCCATTCCACCGCCGCCGTCATGGTGAAGTTCTCCATGCCGCCGCGCGCCGCGCCCGAATGGCCCATCATCGGCATGGACATCCAGTGATCAGCCGTGATGTTGACGATGGCACCGCCGCCGTCCTTTTTCATGGACTGGCGAAAGACCTCGCGACTCATCAAAAAACCGCCCGTCAGATTGGTGCGGACCACCGTCTCCCAGCCCTTCTGGCTGATCTCTTCCAAGGGCGCGGTGTACTGGCCGCCGGCGTTGTTGACCAGGCCGCTGATGGGTCCATCGCGGTTGATGATCATGTCAACGGCGGCGATCACATCTTCCTCGATACGGATATCAAGCACCTGGATATCGGCATGGCCGCCGTCCTCGATGATCTCCGCCTGAACCTGGAGCAGATTTTCCCGCCGCCGCCCCACCAGCACCACCTTGGCGCCCAGGGCGGCCAGCTCGTGGGCCGTGCAGCGGCCGATACCACTGCCGCCGCCCGTTATGATAATGGTCTCGCCGGCAAACAATCCGGGCCGAAAGACGCTTCCGTAGGGCATGATATTTCTCTATCCGATCAGCGCAAACCGCCATTCTGGCGGGGCTACGTCACTCCGCAGAAGCTACTTAACGTTAACGTCAACGTCAAGAATGGGCGGGTTGATTGCGGCCTAATTTTGACCATTGCTTTCACCGATACGCAACGCTATGTGATGCCTGGAAATTGATGGTTCAACACTACGGAATTCGAGAGGTATAAAACCATGAGCCTGCAAGAGTTGACCGACGGCATGCGCGACAGAGTTGTCGAAGATTGCGGCCTGGGTGCCGCCGTGAAGTTTGATTTTGGTGACGGCACGTTTCTGTTGCTCGATGCCTCTCAGGTTCCCAACGTCATTTCCAATGACGACGGCGATGCCGACACCACTCTGAAGATCAGCCTGGATGATTTCATCGCCATGACCCAGGGCGAGTTGGACGGCACCACGGCCTTCATGACCGGCAAGCTGAAGATCGAAGGCGATATGGGCATCGCCATGAAGTTGCAGGGCGTTCTAAGCGCCTAATCCCTGGTATCGCGCCAGCGATAGTACCAGCTCAGGGTACGGGCCAGGGGCACCACCAGATCATGCATGGGCAAAGGCTTTAGCGGCAGCGCCGGCAGGGCCAGCTCGGCCGCGGGCGTGCCCAGGGCGCGTTGCGCCAACATCCGGCCCACCGCCGTGCCCAAGGCGATGCCCCGGCCACTATAGCCCAGGGCGGCGATCATGCCGCCGGCCAGTTCGTGATATCGGGGCAGACGTTCGGGCGTCATGGCGATGATGCCTTCCCAGAAATATTCGATCCCCGGCTGCTCAATCTGCGGAAACGCTATATTCAGACGCTGCAGGGTCGAGGCGCTCATCCGGCCCCTGGCCCCGGCCGTAAAAACCGGGGCGGATGTCGTGATAATGCGGCCAAAGCGGTCCTTGCGGAAGGCCCACAAGGCCTGCCGCGTGTCCGACAGGCCATGGTTTCCGGGCAAAACCGTCTCCGCTACATTGTCGCCCAGCGGCAATGTCGCCAGGTGCGAAGAACGCAGGGGCACGATGGTCTGACGCAGGCCGGGAAACAGATTGCCGGTATAGCCATTGGTCGCCAGGATAACCTTGTCCGCACGGACCACGCCGTTGGGCAGCTTCACACGCCACTGGCTGCCCTCCCGGTCTATCGCCTGCACCGGGCTGCCGCCATGCACCGCCGCCCCCGCCGCCATAGCGGCGCGGGCCAGGCCACGGGAATAGCTCAACGGCTGGATATGGCCGCCGGAGCGGTGCATCCAGCCGCCATGATAGATCGGGCTGCCGGTCAGCTGGGCCGCCCGGGCCGCATCATACATTTCCACCGGCGCGCCGCGCGCGGCCCATTGGTCGTGCTTGATCTCGACGCCTTTCATGCGCGAGGCGCGATGGGCCGGTTGCAGCCAGCCCTCCTGGGCCGCATCGCAGTTAATCTCGTGCTTGCGGATCAGATCAAACACCAGATCGGCGGCGCCGGCGACCATCTCGTTCAGACGTTCGCCTCGCTCGGGCCCGAATTCGGCGACGGCATCGTCGGGGTTATGCTTGCTATAGGCCGGAATGACCTGGCCATTATTGCGGCCCGAGGCGCCAAAGCCCGGCTGTTCCGCCTCCACCAGAACCACATCGGCGCCACCCTCCGCCAAATGCAGGGCCGCGGACAAACCGGTATAGCCGGCGCCGACCACAACAACATCCGCCGTTCGCTCGCCCTGCAAGGCAGGGCAATAGGGCGCGTGCGCGGCTGTATGGGTCCAAAGATTGGATTCGGGATCGGCGGGATGCAGAAACATGAGGGAGGAAATCCTTTTACTAATTACTCCAGACCGGGACTGCCTGCCTGGCCGGGGTCAACGCCCTTTGCGTGTTTGCTCTTACGGGCTCGGGCGAGACTACGATATGACAAATACAGCAACGACAACAGGCCAAGACCACCCAGGATACCTTGCAGCAACAGGGTGCTCCAAAAATACCCGTCAAGCCCAACTCCGGGCAGCAACAGCAGCAATGGCGCGACGAAAAAGCCATTGGTCATGACCCGGTCGTTGAGGCTTTCCAACCTGCTCAGAAGTTTGCCGGTGCGGTAGCTGGCCGGACCGCTCTGCCCCTCCATCCACAGCTTGAAATACTGCAGCCGGTTGGAGATCAGATCATTGTAGGTGAATACAGCGGTGGCGGCGGCGCCGGCGATCAGGGGCCAATCCTCGCCACCCGCCCGCCACAGGCCGATACCCGCCGCCAGCGGCGCGGCGGTGTAATAGAAGCGGTCCGCGACGCCGTCATAAAACTTGCCCCAATAAGAGGCGCCATCGTTCAACCGCGCCAGGTTGCCGTCCAGGCAATCACCGATAAAGCAGAGGTAATACAGAACCGCGACCAGCCAAACATAGGCCGGCGGCAGAGCCATGAGCAGAACCATCGCCAACACCGCCAGGCCCAGGCGCAAGGTCGTCATCTGGTTCGCGGTCCAGCCGCGATTGTAGAAAAACGGCGTCAGCCGGTTGCCGATGGGCCGGCCAATATGGCGCACCACGGCCATGTTGCGGACCTGATTGTTAAACGAGGCTTCCACGTCGGCCCGCGTGATGCGGGGCCGCCGGCCCGAACTATGGTCGCTGGCATTCACCTCAGGCGGAGGCGGCCAGGCGGCCATCAATGACATAGGCCAGGATTTGCACCACCTGTTCCGGCGTCTCCGCCGTGGCCAGGGCCGCGCCGTCCACTTCCTTGAGGGCATGGCGCAGGGCCGGGTCATGCAGGGTGATGATCGAGGTACCCAGCGCGGCGGCATAGCCGGCATCGAAGGCAGCGTTCCATTGTTTGTATTGGTCGCCAAAGCGAACCACGACGATGTCGGCCCGCTCGATCAAGGTTCGGGTGCGGATGGCGTTCATCTTGGCGCCCTTGTGGTCATGCCAAAAGGCCTGTTCCTCGCCACCCAGAATGGCCACGCCGCAATCGTCGGAAGAGGCGTGATCGGTCACCGGAGAACTGAAATCGATATCCAGGCCTGCCTTGGCCGCGCCATCGATGATCCGCTCCCGCCAATCGGTATGAATTTCGCCTGAAAGATATACATCCCAGCTTTGCCCATTCGTTGTCATCTTGCTCTCCAATTCCATTGTTCCCTATTGCTCGAGGGTGCCCGTCAACTGGGCGCGCTGGGAAACTTCCAGCCAGTTGCCGTCCGGGTCGCGCACGAAAGAATACCGTGTGGTCGTCCCGATGGTACGCGGCGGCCCGCCTTCCCGGCCGCCACGCGCCAGGATGCCCGCGTGTTCCGCATCGCATTTGTGAATCTGCACGGTGGTATAGCGGTAGCCTGGTGCGTTCTTGTCATCCGGCGTTGGTTTTACGCTATCATCCTGTATCAGGAACAGCACCGTATCACCGGCGATCACCGTATTGTTGTCACCGGTCTCAAATTGCAGGGCACCGGCCCAGTATGCCTTGGCGGCGGCCAGATCGCTGACCGCGATCTCGATACCGATACCAACCACGCCCTTATAGCCCATGGGCACCAGATCGACGGCATTGCCGTCGGGATCGGTCAGGCTGCGTACTTCGGTCAGGTCCGGCTTGGCGATCAGCAGACGGCGATAGCCCGATGGCGGCAGATCCGGCAACGGGTTCCGCGAATGGTTGATTTTCAGGATTGAGCCGTTCATGTGATGGCGCAACTGATGCACACCGCCGCCCAGCTTGCCCACATGATCGAATTCCAAGCCGATTTCGCCCTGCCAGAACGCCAATTGTTCCTCGCGCTGGTTGGTATAGAGGCCGATATCGATATGCTGTTTCGCCAAATCCACTGTCCAAAACTCCCTAACAAAACGCCATGCGGCACATATAGCAGAAATTGCCGCGCCACCAAGCTGCCATCGAAGCAATTGAACCACCTTTTCCGCGCCGCGCTTTGGTGTTATACGGCCCTCGCAGCCAAATTCCCGGACCCAGACCATGAACGATATCGCCGCCCAAGTGGCGCACCGCCGCACCTTTGCCATCATCGCCCATCCCGATGCCGGCAAGACCACCCTGACCGAAAAGCTATTGCTGTTCGGCGGCGCCATCAATCTTGCGGGCGCGGTCAAGGCCAAGGGCGATGCCCGCCGGGCCCATTCGGACTGGATGAAGGTGGAACGGGAGCGCGGCATTTCCGTCGCCACCTCCGTGATGACTTTTGATTACGCGGATTGTACGTTCAATTTGCTCGACACACCGGGCCATCAGGACTTTTCCGAAGACACCTATCGTACGCTGACCGCCGTCGACAGCGCCGTCATGGTGCTGGATGCCGCCCGCGGTATTCAGGAGCAGACCCGTAAGCTGTTCGAGGTTTGCCGCCTGCGCGATGTGCCCATCGTAACGTTCATTAACAAGATGGACCGGGAAAGCCGCGAGCCGTTCGATTTGCTGGACGAGATCGAACAGAGCCTGGCCCTGGACGTGGTGCCGGCCAGCTGGCCCATCGGCATGGGACGCAGATTTAAAGGTTGCTACGATCTGTTCTCGGACCGTCTGGTCTTGATGGACAAGGCGGACAAGAACGTTATCAGCCAGGGCGAGGTTTGTAGCGGCCTGGATGATGCCAAGCTAGATAGCTTCCTGGGCGAAGATGCCGATACCCTGCGCGAAGAGGTCGAGATGGCCCAGGGCCTGTGCCCGGCGTTTGATCCGCAGGCCTATCGCGAAGGCCATATGACGCCGGTCTATTTCGGTTCCGCCATCAACAATTTCGGCGTACGGGAACTGCTCGCCGGTCTGGCCAAACTGGCCCCGCCGCCGGGCCCCCGCCCCTCCGCCTCCCGTCCCGTGCAGCCGGACGAGAAAAAGGTCTCCGGCTTCGTCTTCAAGATCCAGGCCAACATGGATCCGAAACACCGCGACCGCATGGCCTTCATGCGGGTCTGTTCGGGCCATTTTCGCAAGGGCATGAAGCTGAAACACATCCGCAGCGGCAAGCAGATCAACATGCACAATCCGGTGCTGTTCCTGGCCCAGGATCGCGGCACGGCGGAGGACGCCTATGCCGGCGACATCATCGGCCTGCCCAACCATGGCAACCTGCACATCGGCGATGCCTTGAGCGAGGGCGAGGAGCTGACTTTTACCGGCATCCCCAGCTTTGCGCCCGAGATGATCCAGCGCGTCGCCCCGGACGATCCCATGAAGGCCAAGCATCTGGGCCGTGCCCTGCAGCAACTGGCCGAGGAAGGCGCAGCCAGCGTCTTCAAGCCACGCCTTGGGGCGAATTGGTACGTGGGCGTGGTCGGCGCGTTGCAATTCGATGTCCTGGCCGACCGCATCGCCGCCGAATACGAACTGCCCGTGCATTTCGAGGCGTCCAGCCTGTACACCGCACGCTGGGTGTTCTGCGATGACGAGGCGACCCTAAAGCGCTTCGCCGACAAGGAACGCGCCGTGGTGGCCGACGATCACGAGGGCGATCTGGTGCTATTGGCCCGCAACGCCTGGCACCTGGATGATCTGGCCCGCGACTGGCCCGACCTAACCTTTGCCGCCACCAAGGATCAGTCGGTTTAGCGCCGTTCGGTATCAGCTAGCCCGGCGCGCCGGCGTGCAGGATTGCCTCCATATCCGGCCAGGGGATACCCGGCGCGATACCGAGAACGTTGATATCGACCACGTCATCCCAGGGCTGCAATTCCTCCCGCACCTTTTCCGGCTTGCCATAGGCGGCCAGTTGGTCCAGCAGGATCTGCGCTTCATCCGGAATCTCGCCACGGCTTGGGCTTGGCTTGGGGTTGGCCTGCAACACCATGTCAACTTCGTCGGCATACCCTTGGGCGGAGACGGATTTGGCATAGACATCGCCCATGGCACATAGGTACCAGGCGAGATTGTTCGCCGCCGTTTGCCGGCCATCCGCCTCGTTGGCATTAACAGAGACGTTAGGCCCCGCGATGACGGTTAAGGGCGCGTCCAGATCGCCGGCGCTTTCCCGCACCGCCTGCAACTCGGGCACCCAGCTTTCAAACCGGTCGCGGGCCACATAGTAGGGAAACCAGCCATCGGCCTGCTCCGCCGCGACGGTAACAGCGCGCGGCCCCATGGCGGCGATATAGATCGGCAGTTCCGGTTGCGGTGCCTGGCCCAGCTTCAGAGCACGGGTATCAAGCTCGTCAGGGATATCCGACCGCTCGCCCTGCAAAATCCGACGCACCGCCTTTGTCGTCTCGCCCAGCTGCTTGGCGGGTTGCGCGAATTCTATGCCGTGGAAACCTTCCACCAGTGCCTTCGTGCTGGCGCCAAGGCCAAGGATATAGCGGCCATCGCTGATCTCGGACAGGGTCGCCGCATTCATCGCCAACGCACCCGGCGTCCGGCTCCAGACAGATAAGATTCCGGACATTAACTGAATATTCTCTGTCCGCAGGGCGATCTCGGTCAGTACCAGGGTGGAATCCAGGCCCCAGCCCTCGGGCACCACGAACAGCTCGTAGCCCAGGCGATCCGCCAGTTCCGCCGCGCGGACGATGACATCGCGGCGGGTTTCCATGGGCGTCAGAGAGATTCCTCGGCGGGGCGTCGACATTTTATATTCCTCGGTCATCGCGACGGGTACATGCGATGCCATTACGGATCGACACTTTTCGTCATGGATTTGGTGGGTGGGGCCAGTCTACCCCAGGCGCGCTGCGGATAACAGCCCATGCTCTAGAGATGGGCATGGCGGCGCTTGCCACATCGCCTGAACTCCCTGACAATAAAGCAACAGCGATGGCCGGCATCGGCAGACAACAATGTATTACCGCCCTTACGGACCGGTTGCCCGCAGGTTCTGACATTGCATCCCGTATCGGAGCATCTGAGTATGACCTTTTCAATTCTTGGTCACTGCCGCGACAGCGGTCAAATCGGGCTGGCCCTGACCTCGGTCACCATGGGCGTGGGCGGCATATCCCCCTGCTATGGCTATGGTGGCGATATTGTCGTGGTACAGGCAAAGGGCAATCCGCGCGCCGCCATCGCCGGTGTCCGTGCCCTGGATGCGGGCCGCTCCCTGGAAGAGGCACTGGCCAGCATCGTTGGCGCCGACAGCCATATAGAATACCGCCAGATCGCCATCATGCGCCGGGATGGCTCCGTCATCGCGCGTACGGGCAAGGACAACCAGCCTTGGGCCGGCGAGCGGCAGGGCAAGGACTGCCTCGCCTTCGGCAACGTATTGCAGGGCCCGGAGGTGGTGGCGGCAATCGCCGAAGCTTTCGAGGCCAGCGCCGGGGCCAGCCTGGCATCCCGTCTGATCACAGCCCTGGAAGCAGGCCGGGATGCCGGCGGCCAACAGGCCGCGGATGGCCGTCACTTCAGCGAACGGGGCGCGGCGGTCAAGATTATCGGGAACCCTGAACTGCCGGAAATTCCCTTGCTTGATCTGCGTGTCGACATGAAGTTCGATGCCGTGGCCGAACTGCGCCTATTGTACGAAACTTACGAGCCCATGATTGCCCTTCGCGCCCTGCGCGCGGCCCACCCCGACCGCCTGCCAGTGCTTTGGGATTGGGAGCACGAGAACATGTCGATGCGGCCGCCGCCCGCGATCTTTTATGACGATTAAGAGCTATTTTAAGAACAACAAAAGTTGAGGAGACGAACAAATGCGCTATGGCTTTTACCTGCCGACAAGGGGACCCCTGGGCAATCCCGACGACATCGCGGAAATCGCCCTGGCGGGTGAGCGGTTGGGGTATGAGACGATCGTTTTCGGCGATCACATCGTCTTTCCTGTCGAAGTATCTTCGCCCTATCCCTACACCGTCGACGGCGGCTTTCCCGGTGTCGGTGATGCCATGGAGCAACTGACCCTGATGTCGTTCGTGGCCGGTTTCACCAAATCCGCGCGCCTGGTAACCTCGGTGATGATCCTGCCGCACCGCAATCCCCTCGTTACCGCGAAAATTCTGGCCACCATCGATGTCCTCTCCCGTGGCCGGGTCACGGTCGGGGTCGGCGTCGGCTGGATGCGCGAGGAGTTCGAGGCCCTGGACGCGCCGGATTTCGACAAGCGCGGGGCGTCGAGCAACGAATACATCGAAATTTTCAAGAAATGCTGGACCCAGGACCCGGTTTCCCACGAGGGCGAGTTCTACGCCTTCAAGGAATTGCGCTGCGTGCCCCACCCGGTGCAAAAACCGCATCCCCCGATCTGGATCGGCGGTCACAGCCGCGCGGCCTTGCGCCGGGTCGCGAAATACGCCGACGGCTGGCATCCCGTCGGCGCGACCTCCGCCTCGCCCCTGCCGCCCAAGGAATTCCAGGGCCTGCTGGATGAATTAAAGCGGCTGACGGAGGCCGAGGGCCGGGACTACGACGAGCTGACCATATCCTTCAAGGCGCCGTCCTATGATCC
>CAYWYB010000168.1:0-11435 GCA_964462145.1 uncultured Rhodospirillaceae bacterium | reverse complement strand
AAAATCCCTCGCACTTTCCGATGGCTGCTTCCCGGAAGCTGTTTTCGGGCCCCTGCCGCACCTTTATCCCTTTATCGTCAACGACCCCGGCGAAGGCACCCAGGCCAAGCGGCGGGCCCAGGCGGTGATCGTCGATCATCTGACGCCACCCCTGACCCGGGCGGAAAGCTACGGACCCCTGGCGGAGCTGGAATTGTTGGTCGATGAGTTCTACGAAGCCGCCGGGCTGGACCCGCGCCGTTTGAACCTGTTGCGCGGGCAGATCCTGGAATTGACCCGTGATATCGGCCTGGACAAGGACGCCGGCATCGCCGAGGCCGATGACGAGGCAGCGGCCCTGGCCAAGCTGGATAATTACCTTTGTGATCTGAAGGAAATGCAGATCCGCGACGGCCTGCACGTTCTGGGCCAACCGCTGGAAGGCCGCTTGCGCCGGGATCTGTTGGTGGCCCTGACCAGGCTGCCCCGGCAGGGTGATAGCCCGCGTGATGCATCATTGATCAGGGCGCTGGCCGACGATCTGGAGCTTGCCTTCGATCCGCTGGATTGCACCCTGGGCGATGCTTGGAACGGCGCCAAACCTGCTGCACTGGGAAGCGATGCAGCCTGGCGCAGTCATGGCGACACCGTGGAGAAGTTGGAGGAATTGGCGGCAGCCTTGGTTGAGGGCAAGACATCGGCGCGGCCCGAATGGACGGCGACCCGCGCCGTGCTGGACGCCGTTGCGGAACAGGTCGCGCCCACCGTGGATGCTTGTGGCGCGGCGGAAATCTCGGCTCTGGTCCGTGGTCTGGACGGCAAGTTCGTTGAACCGGGACCATCGGGAGCGCCGACGCGGGGGCGTCTGGACGTGCTGCCCACGGGGCGCAATTTCTATTCCGTCGACAGCCGCACCGTGCCCACCCCCGCAGCCTGGCAGCTGGGCTGGAAATCCGCCAACCTTTTGTTGGACGAATACCGCCAGACCCACGGCGAATGGCCGAAACACCTGGCGCTTAGCGCCTGGGGCACCGCCAACATGCGCACGGGCGGCGATGACATCGCCCAGGCCTTGGCCCTGATGGGCGTGCAGCCAAAGTGGGAACCGGCCTCACGCCGGGTGATCGGTTTCGACATTCTGCCGATCCATATGCTGGACCGCCCCCGGGTGGACGTGACCCTGCGCATATCGGGCTTTTTCCGCGATGCCTTTCCCACCCAGATCGACCTGTTCGACAGCGCCGCGCGGGACGTCGCGACCCTGGACGAAAGCGAGCGGGACAATCCGCTGGCTGCCCGTGCCCGCGCCGACGGCGTCCGTTTGCGCCAGGCCGGCCATTCCGGTGACGAAGCCGATCATCTGGCCGCCGCCCGCGTTTTTGGTTCCAAACCGGGGGCCTATGGCGCTGGGCTGCAGGCCCTGATGGACGAGCGGGGCTGGCAGGATGACGGCGACCTGGCCCGGGCCTATCTGGCCTGGGGTGGCTATGCCTATGGCGGCAAGACATCCGGCCGGCCCGCCCATGGTCAATTCCAGTCCTTGTTGTCCTCTACCCAAGGCGTGGTGCAGAACCAGGATAACCGGGAACACGACCTGTTGGATTCCGATGATTATTACCAGTTCGAAGGCGGCCTGACCGCTGCCGTGCGGCATTATTCGGGCGCCCAGCCGGCGATCTATCACAACGACCACAGCCGGCCCTTCGCACCGAAAATCCGCAGCCTGGAAGATGAAATCGGCCGCGTGGTCCGCGCCCGGGTGGTCAATCCAAAATGGATTTCCGGCGTTATGCGTCATGGCTACAAGGGCGCCTTCGAGATGGCGGCAACGGTGGATTACCTGTTTGCCTTCGCGGCCACGGCGCGAGTGGTTTCGGACCATCATTTCGATGCGGTCTACGAGGCCTATTTGAAGGACGAAGAGGTGCTGGATTTCCTGCGCCAAAACAATCCGGCAGCACTACGGGAAATGGCGGAGCGGCTGGCGGAAGCGCTGGAACGCGGCCTGTGGCAGACCCGGTCCAATTCCACGCCGGATGCCCTGCGTGATCTGATCGCGGCCAATCAATCCGTGAACATGGGAGAACAACGATGACTGAAGATCAATACGCCCGCGCCAACGAAAAGGCCGCCAATAAAAAACGCGCGCGCGAGAAAATGCTGGCGTCGAAGACCATCGAAAAGGGCCTGCTGATCGTCCATACCGGCAAGGGCAAGGGCAAATCCACCGCTGCCTTTGGCCTGGTGGCCCGCGCCATGGGCAACGGCATGCGGGTCGGCGTGATCCAGTTCGTCAAGGGCAAGTGGGAGACCGGCGAGCGCGATATCCTGGAGCATTTCCCCGAACAGATCGAGATCCACGCCATGGGCGAAGGCTTCAGTTGGGAAACCCAGGACAAGGCCCGCGACATTGCCGCCGCGCGCAAGGCCTGGGACAAATCCAAGGAAATGATTGAAGCCTCGCGCGGGCCGAACCCGGCGTTCGATATGATCCTGCTGGATGAATTGAACATCGTGCTGCGCTACGACAACCTGCCCCTGGATGAAATTATCGAGACCCTGGCCAACAAGCCCGAGGATTTGCACGTCATCGTCACAGGCCGCAATGCCAAGGACGAGTTGATCGAGATCGCCGATCTGGTGACGGAAATGACCCAGATAAAGCATCCGTTTCGCTCCGGCGTGAAGGCTCAGAAAGGCATCGAGTTTTAGGTTCGGCAATGGCAAAGGCCCTCATGTTCCAAGGCACCGGGTCCGACGTGGGCAAATCGCTCATGGTCGCGGGTCTGGCGCGGGCCTATGCCAACCGGGGCCTAAGCGTACGGCCATTCAAACCGCAGAACATGTCCAACAATGCGGCCATCGCCAATGACGGTGGCGAGATCGGCCGGGCCCAGCATTTGCAGGCCCTGGCCGCGCGAGTGGACGCCAGCGTGCATATGAATCCCGTTTTGTTGAAACCGCAAACCGATATCGGCGCCCAGATCATCGTGCGCGGCCAAGTGCGCGGCGCCGCCAAGGCGCGGGAATATCAACAGCAAAAAGCTGGTTTGTTGGACGAGGTCCTGGAAAGTTACCAAATCAACGCAGCCGGCGCCGATCTGGTCCTGGTGGAAGGTGCCGGCAGTCCGGCGGAAATCAATCTGCCGGGCCGTGATATCGCCAACATGGGTTTCGCCGCCGCCGCTGGTGTTCCTGTAATTCTGGTCGCGGATATTGACCGGGGCGGCGTCATCGCCAGCCTGGTCGGCACCCATGCGGTAATCGACGATGACGCGCGGGACCGCATCAAGGGCTATGTCATCAACAAATTTCGTGGCGATGTCACGCTGTTTGATACGGGCCTGGAAGAAATCTCGGCACGCACGGGCTGGCCGTCCCTTGGAATCGCGCCGTATTTTTCAAGCGCCGTACATCTACCGGCGGAAGATGCAGTCGCCTTGGATAAACCAGCCATGGCCAAAGGCGGGTCTATTCTGATTGCGGTACCGAAGCTGTCACGCATAGCTAATTTCGACGATCTCGATCCCCTGAACGCGGAACCGGACGTCGAGGTTCGGATTATCGCGCCGGGCGAAGTAATTCCGGTTGATGCGGATCTGATCCTGCTGCCCGGCAGTAAGGCGACCATCGCCGATCTGGCCTTTCTGCGGCGGCAGGGCTGGGACATCGATATTCTGTCCCATCACCGGCGCGGCGGCCACATCCTGGGTATCTGCGGCGGTTATCAGATGCTGGGTCGGACCGTTGCCGACCCGGACGGCATCGAAGGCGACGTACGGGCGGCGGAAGGCCTTGGTCTGCTGGATATTGAAACCGTGCTGGGCTTGGAAAAAAGCCTGGGCGAACGCGGGGGTGTTCATGTCGAAAGCGGCGAGGCCCTGCGAGGCTATGAAATTCATCTGGGCCGCAGCGATGGCCCCGACCGGGCCCGGCCCTTCCTGGAGATTGATGGCGCAAGCGACGGTGCACGCAGCGCCGACGGCCGGGTTGAAGGCTGCTATCTGCATGGTCTGATGAGGGCCGATGGCTTTCGCCACGCCTACCTGTCAACATTGCGGGCACGGCAGCAAAGCGGCCTCAATCACGATGCCCTGGTGGACCATACGCTGGATGATCTGGCTGTACACTTGGAAGCTAGCCTGGACCTGGACCGCATGCTGGAGATCGCCAATGCAGCCTGATTCACATCATGGCAGCCGTCAGCAGGGCCAGCACGATCAAGCTGCAGGTCCAGCTGTACAACGCGCAACCGCGCCTGATGTCATCCGCCGTCGCCTGCCCGCCGCCTTCGCCCAGCCAGGGACCATCGGTGACAGCACCGTCATAGACGCGCGGCCCGGCCAGGGCGACGTCCAGAGCGCCGGCCATGGCGGCCTCTGGCCAGCCGGCGTTGGGCGAGGCGTGTTTGTTCCGGTCGCGCCACATGATGCGCCAGGCGGCACCGGCGCGGACACCCGGCATCAACCACGCACCCAGGCACAGCAACAGGCCGGTGATCCGGGCGCCGGGCCAGTTGACAAGATCATCCAGGCGGGCCGCGACGCGGCCAAAACGCAAATAGCGTTCGTTATGGTAACCGATCATGCTGTCCAAGGTATTGATGGCCTTGTAGGCCAGCAGACCCGGCAGACCGGCGACGAGAAACCAGAACAGGGGCGAAACGACGCCGTCGGAAAAATTTTCGGCCAGGGATTCCAATGCGGCCCTGGCGACGCCGGCTTCATCCAGTTGCGCGGGATCGCGGCCAACGATGTGGCTGACCGCATTGCGCCCCGTTTCCAGGTCTTGAGACAAGCCGCGCGCGACAGCGGTGACATGGTCATGCAAGCTGCGGGCAGCGAGGAAGATCGAGCCAACGATGCCGGTCACAATCCAGCCATAAGCCGTCTGTGCGCTCAGCCAGGCAATAGCCGCGCCGGCCAGGGCGCAGGTCAGAACGGCAACTACGACCAACACCGTACCAGCGAATATCTGGCCATGGGGTTGGTACAGGCGCGTTTCCAGCGCCGCGATCAGATTTCCAATCCAGACGATGGGATGTGCTATGCGTGCGTAGAGCCATTTCGGCTCCCCGAACAACAGATCCAGCGCCAGGGCGAGAAATACCGCCTGAATGGGAAAAACGAATTCAATCATGCTTACCGCTGTGCTAAGCCGCGAAGCCAGCAGGTTTGCCGCATTACCCGACAGAGAGCAAGCGTGGCGTACCGGAAGTGGATGAGGCAATCATGACGAACATTGGTATTATGGTTTGTGGTCACGGCAGCCGAGATGTGGACGCCGTTACTGAATTTCAAAGCGTCGCCGACGGCATTAAGGCCCGTCTGCCCCAGTATGACGTGGACAGCGGCTTTCTGGAATTCGCCACGCCGATCATCCGCGAACGCCTGGATGCCCTGCGCGAGCGGGGCAACAAACGCATTATCGCCATTCCCGGCATGCTGTTCGCCGCCGGCCATGTGAAGAACGACCTGCCGTCCGTGATTAACACCTATGGCGCCCAGCACCCGGAGCTGGACATTACCTATGGCCGGGACCTGGGCATGGATATGAAGCTGATCCGCGCCGCCGGCGACCGGGTGCGCGAAGCCATGGCGGAAGCCGGCGATCACATCAGCCCGGAGGAAACCCTGCTGGTGGTGGTGGGCCGGGGTGCCTCCGACCCGGATGCCAATTCCAATATCTCGAAAGTCTGCCGCCTGTTGTGGGAAGGCCTCGGCTTTGGTTGGGCCGAGGTGGCCTATTCCGGCGTTACCTTCCCCTTGGTGGAGCCGGGCCTGCGGCACGCGGCCAAGCTGGGCTATAAGCGGATCATCGTTTTTCCGTATTTCTTGTTCACCGGCATTCTGGTTCGGCGCATTTACCACTACGCCGATGTAGTTGCGGCCGATCATCCGGAGATCGAATTCGTCAAGGCCTCGTATCTGAATGATCACCCCCTGGTGCTGGATGCCTTCGCCGACCGGGTCAACGAGGCCCTGGAAGGCGCCAACAACATGAACTGCCTGAATTGCAAATACCGGGAACAGGTCCTCGGTTTCGAGGCGGAGATCGGCCTGCCCCAGGAAAGCCATCACCATCACGTGGAAGGCATCGGTACTGGCAAGATCTCGGACGAGGATTTCGACCCCACCGCGCACGTGCATCAGGGCCATGAGCATGAGCACAGTCATGAGCACGGTCATGAACATGGGCACGATCATTCGCATGATCACGGCCACGATCACTCGCATGACGACGGCGACGGGCACGATCACGCCCATCATCCCTATCCGCACGCGGACCATCCCCTGGGTCCGCGCAGCATGTTGAAAAAATAGGGCGGCCATGGGCGACGGCGCCACATACGATTATCTACGCGACCCCCAGGCGATCTACGACAGGTCATTCGCCATCGTGCGGGACGAGGCGGATTTCTCTCCCCTGCCGGAAAGCCTGCACGATGTCGCGGTGCGCCTGATCCATGCCTGCGGCATGACCGACCTGCCCACCGATCTGGCCTGGGGCGGCGATCCCGTGGGCCTGGGAAGCGCGGCGCTACGCCGGGGTGCGCCAATTTTGGTGGATGTCATGATGGTGCGCCATGGCATCATCGACCGGGTGCTGCCGGCGGGAAACCAGATTATCTGCACCCTGAATACCTTCGGCGTGGAAAAAGCCGCCAAGGCGCGCGGCGATACCCGTTCCGCGGTCGCAGTGGAGAAATGGCGCGAGGATATGGCGGGCGCTGTTGTTTGCATCGGCAATGCGCCGACAGCGTTGTTCCGATTGTTGGAGATGCTGGCGGACGGCGCGCCGAAGCCCGCGGTCATACTGGGCTTTCCCGTTGGCTTTGTCGGCGCGGCGGAATCGAAACAGGCCCTGATTGATGGCGCCGGCGACATCCCATATCTGACCCTGCGCGGACGCCGGGGCGGCAGCGCCATCGCCGCCGCCGCCGTCAACGCATTGGCCCGCATACCGGCAAGGAATCCGGCATGAAGAAATGGCTTTCCATCGTGGGCATCGGCGAAGACGGCCTCGCCGGCCTTGGCGAAGCCGCCCGCGCCGCCATTGACGGGGCCGAGGTCTTGGTCGGCGGTAAGAGGCACCTGGCCATGCTGGGGGATGATCAAAGGCCGCGCCTGACCTGGGACAGCGCTTTGCATGCGACGGTGGCCAAATTGGCGGCTTTCAAAGGCAAACAGGTCTGCGTGTTGGCCACCGGCGATCCCATGTCTTACGGCATCGGCGTCACCTTGTGCCGGGAATTTGGTGCCGAAAGCTGCCGGGTGATCCCGCACATCTCAGCTTTCTCGCTAGCCTGTGCCCGTCTCGGCTGGCCGCTGGCCGAGGTCGATTGCATGACCCTGCATGGCCGCCCTCTGGGCCGGTTGAACCGGCACCTGCGGCCCAATGCGCGGATTTTGATTTTGAGCGAGGATGGCAATACGCCAAAGCAGGTCGCGGCGGCGCTGCGGGCGGCGGGCTACGGCAACAGCACCATCAGCGTGTTCGATAATATGGGTGGGCCGCGGGAGAAGCGCCACGATGGGGGCGCCAAGACCTGGCGGCGTAAGACGGCGGATCTGAATACCATCGCGGTTCATTGTATCGCCGATCCAAAGGCGCCCCGTCTGATGCGGCCCGCCGGTCTACCCGATGATCTGTTTCAACACGATGGCCAGCTGACCAAGCGCGATGTGCGCGCCGTTACCCTGGCCGCCCTGGCGCCCGCGCCTGGCGAGTTGCTGTGGGATGTGGGCGCGGGCGCGGGCTCCATCGCCATTGAATTTCTACGCGCCGAACCCACGGCCCAGGCCATCGCCATCGAACAAGAACCGAGACGCGCCGCCTATATCCAGGCCAATGGGGAAAACCTCGGCGTACGGAATTTAAGCGTCGTCAAAGGCGCGGCCCCCGCCGCCCTGAAGGGCCTGGCCAGGCCGGATGTCATTTTCATTGGCGGCGGGGTCAGCGACCGCAAGATCTTGAGTGCCTGTTGGCGCGCCCTGTCCAAGGGCGGGCGACTGATCGCCAATGCGGTGACCATCGAAGGAGAGACCGAACTGTTCGAGTTTGTGCGAGTTAGAGGCGGCGGGATGACGCGGATCGAGGTCTCCCACCTGGACGCCATGGGCGATCTGCATGCCTGGCGCGCCATGCGCCCGGTAACGCAATATCGGGGTGTTAAATCATGACCAGCACAGTCATGAACGGGACGCTCTACGGTATCGGTGTCGGCCCCGGCGACCCAGACTTAATCACCCTGAAAGCGCACAAGATACTGCAGACCGCGCCGGTGTTTGCTTATCCGGCGCCCGAGGTCGGCGACAGCCTGGCCCGGCGCATCGCCGCGCCGCATCTGCCCGGAGGCCGCCGCGAGATCATCATCCGCATGCCGCTTGATCCAAAACGTTTTCCCGACCGTGGCGCTTATGACAGGGGCGCGGAGGAAATCGCCGCCGTGCTGCGCGGTGGCGAGGATGTCGCCGTATTGTGCGAAGGCGATCCGTTTTTCTATGGTAGCTTTATGTATCTGTTCAATCGTTTGACCGATGAGTTCCCGGTCCAGGTGGTGCCTGGCATTTCGTCCCTGATGGCCTGTGCCGGTGCCTCGCTGACACCCTTGGCAGCGCGCAATGAAGTCTTGAGTATCTTGCCCGCGCCGATGGCGAAAGACGATCTGCGCGAGCGGCTTTTGCGCACGGACGCGGCGGCGATCATCAAGCTGGGCCGCCATGCGCCAAAGGTTTTCGATGTGCTGCGGGATTTGAATCTGTTGCACCGGGCCCATTATGTGGCGCATGCCAGCATGCCGGACCAGCAGGTGATGGCGCTTTCAGATATCAATCCGGAAGAGGTTCCCTATTTCGCCATGATCCTGGTGCGCAAGTCTGGAGTAGGCCTATGAATTATCTGATTTTGGGCGAAACCGGCCTGGCCACGGCGCGGCGTTTGCAGTCCGAACTGGGCGGCGTTATCCACGGCTATGACAAGCGTGTGCAGGCGGCTGACGTGCGGCCATTCGATGATGCAGCGGCCGCCTTGCGGAATTGCTTTGCCAGTGGCGAGCCGCTGGTTGCCCTTTGCGCCGCCGGCATCGTCATCCGCCATCTGGCGCCGAGCCTGGGCAATAAGCATGACGATGCCCCGGTGCTGGCCGTGGCCGAGGACGGCAGTGCGGTGGTGCCCCTATTGGGCGGCCATCATGGCGGCAACGATCTGGCCCGGCGCCTGGGCGAAATTCTTGACACCGCGCCGGCCATCACCACGGCCAGCGATACCGTCTTCGCCGTTGCCCTGGACGAGCCGCCGCAAGGCTGGCGTCTGGCCAATCCAGGGGACATGAAGGCCTTTGTTGCCGAAATGCGCGCCGGCGCGGCGGTAACGATCGCGGGCGAGGCCGCCTGGCTGCGCGCCAGTGACCTGCCGCAAGCCGAAGACGGCGCCTTGCGCATAACCGTTTCGGATGTGCCTTTGGCGGGCGACGAGGGGCACTTGGTCTATCACCGCCAGACATTGGCGCTTGGCGTTGGCTGTGAACGGGACGCGAGCCCAGAGGAATTGATCGGCCTGATCGACGAAACCCTGACAGGGGAAAATTTTCCCGCCCAATCCTTGGCCGGTATTTTTTCGCTGGATCTAAAGACCGACGAGGCGGCCATTCATGCCGCCGCCGCGCATTTCGATATTCCGGCGCGGTTCTTTGACCTGGGCGCCCTTCAGGCCCAGGAAAGCAACCTTGCCAACCCCTCCGAAGTGGTGAAGCGCGAGGTTGGCGTCAGCGGCGTGGCCGAGGCAGCGGCCTTGGCGGCGGTTGGCACCGGAGGCGGTGAACTGGTGGTGGAGAAACGTAAAAGCCGGCGCGCCACCTGTGCCATTGCGCGGGCTGATGACATCATCGATCCGGCAATGCTGGGCGCGGCGCGGGGCCATCTGGCCATCGTCGGCATCGGGCCGGGCCGGGCCGATTGGCGTACCGGCGCGGCGGAGGCGGCCTTGCGGCAGGCGGATATAATTGTCGGTTACGGCCTGTATCTTGATCTGATCGCCGATCTGATCGTGGACAAGGATCGCCGCGCTTATCAACTGGGCGAGGAAGAGGCGCGGGTGGCCGCCGCCATCGATTTGGCGGCGTCGGGACGCAATGTGGCGCTGGTCTCGTCGGGCGATGCGGGGGTCTTTGCCATGGGCGCCCTGGCGCATGAACTGCTGGACCGCGACGATACGCCGGCGCACTGGGACCGTATCTCGCTGGAGCTGCTACCTGGAATCTCGGCCATGCAGGCCGCCGCCTTGCGGGCAGGTGCGCCCCTGGGACATGATTTCTGCGCCATCTCGCTTTCCGATCTTCTCACGCCGCGCGAGGTTATTCTGCGCCGTATCGTGGCCGCCGCGTCGGCTGATTTCGTCATCGCCTTTTATAATCCGGTCAGCAAGCGGCGGCGCGACCTGCTGGTGCTGGCGCGGGATCTGTTGCTGCGCCACCGGCCCGAGGATACCCCAGTGATCCTGGCCCGCAATCTGGGCCGGGCAGAGGAACAGGTTACCGCGCTGCCCCTGGTCGATCTGCAGGTGGACGACGTGGATATGCTGACCCTGGTGATGATCGGCTCGTCGGAGACTCGGGCGCGGCTGCGCGGCGATGGCAGCTGGTCGGTCTATACCCCGCGCGGCTATGCCGTCAAAAAAACCCCTATCGCGAAGGAAAACTAAAGATGACCGTGCATTTCATTGGCGCGGGGCCCGGTGCACCGGACCTGATCACCCTGCGCGGCCGCGATCTGATCGCTGCCTGCCCGGTTTGCCTCTATGCCGGATCCTTGGTGCCTGCGGAGGTCGTCGCCTTCGCGCCCAACGATGCCAGGGTGATCGATACCGCGCCCCTTAATCTCGACGAGATCATGGCGGAGATTAAGACCGCGCATGAACAAGGCCACGACGTCGCCCGCGTGCATTCAGGCGACCCGTCGCTGTATGGCGCCATCGGCGAGCAGATCAAGCGCCTGAAGGCTTTGAACATTGATTACACCATTACGCCGGGCGTGCCGGCCTTCGCCGCCTCGGCGGCGGCCCTGGGGCTGGAGCTGACCCTGCCGGATATCAGCCAGACCATAATCCTGACCCGTACGGCGATGAAAAGCTCCGCCATGCCGGCGGGTGAGGAACTGGCCAGCCTTGGCCGCTCCGGCGCCACTCTGGCAATTCATCTCTCGGCCCGGAACCTGCGCCAGGTCTGCCGCGATCTGATCCCTCACTATGGCGAAGACTGTCCCGTGGCCCTGGTCTACCGCGCCAGCTGGCCCGATCAGGAGATCATTCGCGGCACCCTGGCCGATATTCGCGAAAAGACTCGCGCCGCCAAGCTGACCCGCACGGCATTGGTCCTGGTTGGCCGGGTTTTGGACACGGACGCGGCCACCGACAGCCGCCTATATGCAGCCGATCACCGCCATATATTGCGGCCAGAG
>CAYWYB010000167.1:0-11483 GCA_964462145.1 uncultured Rhodospirillaceae bacterium | reverse complement strand
GTTTCTGGTAGGCGCAATCGGCGGGATTGGCGGCGTGGCCGCCCGGCGCGATGGCGGCGAAGGTGGTCTCGGATATGGGATCAAAGTGCGCCCGATAATGGCAGGTGCTTTTCAGGACGATGATCTTCTGATCCTCCAACACCACGCCCAGATGCTCGAACACGGTGCGGTCCAGGGCCTGTACCCGGCGGCTGCTGACCGCGACCTTGACGCCGCCGATGGAGAGCAGCGCTGACGGGCCCACATTGAAGCGTTTGCCCTGGGCCACGGGCCCGGTGGTCTGATAGCGGCCATCGTTGATGACCTCGACCTTGAAGCGGCCATGAAACGGCACCACGCCGGGCAGGTCCGTGCGCCCGCCCAGGTCCAGCTCAATCTCCGCCCCGACGCCGGCCTCATGCGCGGCGGCGGCGGCCAGGTCATCGCAAATCGCGCCAAACAGGGCGTCCTGGGCATTGTTGCCGACCAGGGCCGCCAGCATGCCCACGGTGTCGGCGCTGCCGCCGCAGCCGGGATTGTCCTGGGTGTCGGCGATAACGATGGGTTTTTTTGCGCTCTCGGCCAGGCGCATGGCCTCGATAACCGCATCGTCGGGGGAGAGCACCGGCTGGGCGAATTCAGATTCTTTAAGGGCGATCATCTGGGTGATCTCGTCCACTGCCGCATCCGCTGCTTCCTGGCTATATGCGTGCGCGCTGACCGTGACGCCGCAGGCCGCCGCGTCCGATGGCGGAAAACCGGCCAGATAGGCCAGGGACAGCATCTCTTCTGTCTGCCGTGCCGCCGCCGCCTCGACGATGCCTTTGGACGGCTCCACCAAGGTGCATTGAAAATTCAACGGCAGCAGAAACGGCAACTGGCGCAGGGCGCGGCCTTGGGGCCGGCCTTCGATCAACAGCCGTTTCATGGCCGCGATGGCGCGCTGCCCGGTGGCGTACTGATCCACATGGGGATAGGTGCGGTAGGGCAGGATGGCGTCCGCATGTTCGACCATGGCCGGGCTGACATTGGCGTGATAGTCCAGGCTGATCACGATGGGCACCTCGTCGCCGACAACGGCGCGGACCCGGCGCAGCAACTCACCCTCGGCATCGGCATGCTGGGCCGAGACCATGGCGCCGTGCAGGTCCAGATAAACCCCGTCCACGGGCAGCACATCGGACAACCGCCCGATAATCTCTCCGGAAATGCGTTCGTAGGCATGTGCCGTGACCATGCCGCCCGGCGTGGTCGAGGTCCACAACAGGGGTGCCAGTTCATGATTGCCATCATTGCCGGCCATGAAACCGGCGGTGGAGGCGCCGCTGACCGCGAATTCCGTCAAGACCTCGTCACCACGCAGAATACCGGGCCGGTCGGGTGGGCGGGCGAAATGTTCATAGTCGGTTGGTTCGGGTACGAAACAGTTGGTTTCGTGCATGAAGCCGGCCATTGCGATGCGTGCCATGTCGTTGCGCCACCTCTCCTGTTTTGCCAAAGCCTAGCCCAAGGTCAAAACGATGTCACGACAGGGGCGGCGGCAATGTGGTGGCGCTCGGTGTTATGAGCTGTGTATGATAAGGCGTTGGAAAACAGGATTTGGACCAGAGTGATGTATGACGAACCGCCGCCAATGCAGCCGCCCCAGGACCCACCGCCAATGGAACCGCCCTATTGGTTCGAACAGGCCCTGAAAAACACCCCGACCGAGCACCAGTTGCAGGTCATGGACTGTGATATCAACTATTTGCGCTGGGGCCCCGAAACTTCCGACCGGCCCGGCATCTTGTTCATTCACGGGGCTAGCGCGCACGCCCATTGGTGGGATTTCATCGCGCCGTTTTTTGCCGTCGACCGGCCGATCGCGGCTATTGACCTTTCGGGCATGGGCGACAGCGGCTGGCGCGAAAGCTATGGCAGCAAGGTGCATGTGCCTGAAATCGCCGCCGTCCTGGCCGATGCCAAATTGGGCGAAAAGCCGATTATCGTGGGTCATAGTTTCGGCGGTTATATGACCATGTGCTATGCCCACGCACACGGCGAGGAACTATCGGGCGCGGTTATCGTTGATTCCCCGCTGCGGCCGGAAAATCGGCCGACCGGGGAGAAACCCCGGCTATATGATCCGCCCAAGCGTCCCCCCAACCGGGTCTATACCGACAAGGAGGAGATGATCTATCGCTTCCGGCCCATTCCGCCGCAATTCTGCGACAATGAATATATTGTCGAACATATCGCCCGCCACTCCCTCAAGGAATGCGAAGGCGGATATACCTGGAAATTCGATACCTCCGCCCGGGTCGCCGGATTGCATGACGAGCCGTTGGAGGATTATCTGCGCCAGCTGGCCTGCCCCAAGGCCATGATCTACGGTGACGACAGCGCCATTTTCGGCCCCGATGTGGTGGAGTACATGTCCCCCATATTCGATACCGCCAATCCCATGATCGGCATTCCCGATGGCCAGCATCATTTGACCATGGATCAACCGCTGGCATTCGTGACCGCCCTGCGCGCCATCTTCGCGGTCTGGGATGTTTGAGGGGGACTAGCGGTGGTCTAAACGACCAGCCGGCTGGCATCATGCCGGAATCCCATTGGTTGAAATGCCGCGTATTAAAACGGTAGGGTTCTACCGTGCCAAAAATCTAGAGTTCAATGCGTCCCCTCGATGGGATCCATGGGGACAGATTTATGGGGGCAAGCATGCGCGAAAATCAAAAATGTATTTTTGTCACGGGAGCAGCTTCGGGCATTGGCAGGGCGACCGCGATGTCGTTTTCTGAAAAAGGCTGGTTCGTTGGGCTGTTTGATATTGATGAAGCTGGCCTGCGAGTGGTCACGCGGGACATCGGCGATGCCGGCTGGGTTTCCGGCGAACTCGATGTTTCCGATGCCGGTCAGTGGCAAGCGGCCATTCAAAAGTTCAATGAAGCTACTGGCGGGAGGATGGATGTTCTGTTCAACAATGCCGGCATTGTTCATGTTGGCAGGCTTGAGGAAATTCCACTCGAATTGAACCGCCGAATTATCGAGGTGAACTTAATTGGCGTGATAAATGGTATCCAAACCTGCTTTCCGCTTCTCAAGGATACCCAGAACGCATGTATCGTTAATACATCATCGATCGCGGGAGAACTTGGCGGGCCCACATTCGCCGCTTATGCCGCGAGCAAGTTCGGTGTTCGCGGGCTTACAGATTCTCTGGACCTGGAGTTCGAGGCCCATGACATTCGTGTTTGCGACATCATGCCTTGGTTCATCGACACGCCATTGCTTCGAGACTCCGAGACCCATGGCGCCAGTACAAACGCGACTTTGAAAGACTGTGTTATCGGGGCGGGTATGGCGGTCAACAAAATAGATGATGTGGTTGCGGCGGTCTGGGCTGCGATTGATGGCAAAAAGACACATAATCTTGTCGGCCTCAGCGCCAAAATTCTCGGCCCCCTCAATCAGCATTTCCCGCGGATAAGCAAAGTCGGAAAGCGGCAATTGCTAAGAAAGCTGACACTGCAACTGGGTCTGGCTGGTTATTAGATAGAGGCCGCTGGGCCTCGCGCATATGCAGCTTGCCAGCTCTGTTCAGCTAACCGGCAATTCGGGCGCCATTAAGTCGCTGCAATCTTCGGCGAAAATCAATGGCGCGCCGGTGGCCGCGGTCAGCTCTTCGCGGCTTAGGCCGGGGATGATCTCCCGCGCCACGAAGCTGCCGCCATCCCGTTCGGCATCCACATCCAGCACGGCCAGGTCGGTGTAGACCCGTTTGACACAGGCCGGCGCCGTCAGGGGATAGCTGCATGTGGTGACCAGACGGGCACCGCCGTCGCGGGTGCAATGCCGCATGATCACGTGCACCGCCTTGGCGCCTGCCGCCAGATCCATAGCGCCGCCGATCAACGGCCCCTTGTTGGGCACGTTTGCATCCCAGTTGGCCAGATCGCCGTTGCCCGCGACCTGAAAGCCACCCAGGATCGTGATATCGATGTGGCCGCCCCGGATCATGGCGAAGGAGGCGGCGGAGTCGAAGACGGCGGCGCCATCCCGCAGGGTCACCCGCTGGCTGCCCGCGTCCACCAGTTCCGGATCGACCTCGTCCCCCTGGGCCACCGGGCCGACGCCAAGGATACCGTTTTCGGAATGATAGAAAATCTCCCGGTCCCTGGGCGCGTAATTGGCCGCCAGTACCGGCATGCCCAGGCCAAGATTGACATAGGCGCCGTCGGGCAGGTCCTGGGCTGCGCGCCAGGCCATTTGCTCCCGGGTCAAAGGTGTCGCCATTTCCGTCCCTAATCCTGTCTCATTTCTGGTCCCTAGTCCTGCCGGGCGGCCTGCAACACCCGCTGGACATAGATGCCGGGCAGGTGCACCTGTTCGGGCGGCAGGGTCTGGGCCGAAATCTCTTCCACCTCGACAATGGTCAGACGGGCCGCCGTGGCCATCGCCGCGCCGAAGTTCGACTGGGTGCCAGTAAAAAACAGATTGCCATAGCGGTCCGCCTTCTGTGCCCGCAGCAGCGCCACATCGGCGGTCAGGGCCGTTTCCAGAATACAGGTCTGGCCATCAAAATCGCGCTGCTCCCGCCCCTCGGCCAAGGGGGTGCCGGCGGCGGTGGGGGTATAAAAGGCGGGAACGCCCGCCCCGCCGGCGCGAATGCGTTCGGCGAAAGTGCCTTGCGGTACGATCTCGAAGGTCAGCTTGCCGTCTTGCCATTGCCGCTCGAACGCCGCCGTCTCCTGGCCCGGGCCGCGAAAAGCCGTGGTGATGACATGATCGATCTGCTGTTCCGTGAAGAAGACCGGATTGCTTTCCTCCAGACGGCGGATGGCGTTCAGTATCACGGTCAGGCCGCTCAGCCCCATGGCGCCAAGGCCCCCCAGCAGGTTGGCGGGGATACCCGCATTGCCGAAACCACTGATCATGATGGAAGCGCCCGGCGCGATCCCCGCCAGGGCCGCGTCCAGGCCGTCAACGCGCTTATCAATCAATGACGCAACCCGCCCTTATGCTTTCCGTCCCGCTGCCACCTTTATTCGGCGGCGTCCTCGGTAAGCTCGACCGGCTGGCCATCGATGCGGATTTCTCCAAGCATGTTGTCGACCGTCAGGTAATGATCGAAATAGGTCAGGGTCGGCCTGGCGCCGAAGCGCTCTTCAATCCAGCCCCACCAATCATCGTTGAACCAGGCCTCTGCCGCTTCCCGTGATTCCCACAGATAAACCCCGCCGCCGCCATCCTCGCCGTTGAGAAAATCCTTGCGCAGCAAGCCCTTTACATGCCGGTATTGCGGCGCGCTCTTAGAAGCGCCGGCTATCGAGGCCGCCTTGTCCGGTTTCGGCGCGTTGCGGGGAATTTGAACAATCGTGATGACCATGATGTGTGTCCTTTCTGTTCGAAACAATTACCCATGAATCCATGTCGCGGCAGCGGCTTAATCAGGCGATTTAAGGAATTGGTTCAATTGCTCTTTTGTTATGGGTCTGAAGCTGTTTGCTATAAAAGCGCTTTGGTTTAGCGGGATCCTGGCGGAACTTGAGCAAAGGCGTGCGGAGTTCAGCCGACCACCTTGATATAGGTATCTTTTTTAAGGATCTCGCCCTCGCCGAAGGTGTAAACATCGACGCCCAGCCAATCCTGTTTCTCGCCGCTTTTCAAAGTAGCTCGGCGGTGCCATTCCGTATAGGCCTTGTCGCCAACGACGCGGGCATCAAGCTTGTCCCAACTCACCTCCTCGGTGGTGGCGAAGAGATTGTCGAAATAGCTTCTGATCTCGTCATGCCCCACATAGCGGGTACCAAACGGGTCCGGACCCACGGCATTGACGAAGGCGCCATCCTTGGCGAAATAGCCGACCATGGCGGCGACATCGTGGCGGGCAAATGCGGCGCCAATCTCTTCCAATAGAGCGAACGTTTCCTGTTCCGTCATATCGTCACCTTTTTGAATGCTCGAGAGCATGGTGCTCTGATTTCCATCTTAGACTGCCCGGCGGACTTTCGGGAAGACCTCTTCCGCCATCAACTGAAAGGTCTCCAGCACCTGGGCCTGGGGCATGCCGACGCCCTGCACGCTCATGATGATGTGATTGGCGCCCAGCACCCGATGATAACGCAGCATCTCTTCGGCAACCTCGTCCGGGTCGCCGACAATGAAACGGTCCCGGGCCAGATCCTCGTAGTCCATGGTGATGTCCTGGTCGCCCTTGGCCATGGCCTTGTCCTGGCCCCAGGTTTTGTACAAATCATACTGCGCCTTGATATAGGGCGCGGCGATCTCGATGGCCTGGTCGTGGCTGGGCGCGCAGAACACTTCGCGGCGGATCGGCAGTTCTTCCGGGAACGGCCGGCCTAGTTTGTCCAGCTCGGCACGGTACAGATCCATCTGCCGCGACAACGTCGGCAAATTCTGATGCGGGTTCAGATACCAGCAGTCACCCAGGCGGGCGGCGCGCCGGACCGCGTTGTCAGCATTGGCACCGATCCAGATCGGTGGATGGGGCCTTTGCACCAAGGGCAGGGAGACCACCGCTTCATCGAGCTCGAAATGCGCACCTTTCATGGAGACCTTTTCCTCGCTCCAGAGCCGCTTTATGGCCTCCAGATTTTCCTCGAAGCGGGCCACGCCCTCGCCCTTCTTGACGCCGAAACCCTTGTATTCCACGTCTCGGTAGCCCAGGGCGCAGCCAAAGATCACCCGGCCACCGGACATCACGTCCATGGCCGCGAAATTCTCCGCCACCTCCAGCGGGTTGTGCAGGGACAACAGCACGATGCCGGCGTTCAGGCGCACGTTCGGTGCCTCGGCCATGACCCGGCACAGGTAGGGTACCTGCATGAATTCGCGATGAGGAAAGGTGGAAAAATGCGAGCCCGTGGTGATCGAGTCGTAGCCCAGGTTGTCCAGCACGCGGGCCTGCTCCATCAGTTCGTCGAAATGAGCCGACATATCATCGCCCCATTCAAAAACGCCGCGTTGCATGACGCCGAATTGCATCTTTTTGCTCATGAGATCAGCTTTCCAATGCGTTCGATATTGGCCAATACCTCGGCCTGATCCAGGCCCGGCCATTGCATGCGCATGAGGAAATGATCACTGCCGGTTTGCTCGGCGCATTGCTGCAATTGATCGCGGACTTCCACGGCGTCGCCAACCAGGAAATGGCTGGCCACGAAGTCGTCGAAGGCGGTTTCGAAATCGCCGGCGGCCGCACCTTCTTGGCCCCAGGCGGCATAGGCGGAATATTTCGCTAACAAAGGCCCGCGCGATATTTCCCGCGCATGGGCGCTGTCGCGTCCGATGAAGCATTCGCGCACGATGGGGCATTTAACGCTGTCGTCCAGGCCGGCTTGCCGCCGCTCTTCGCGAAACATGGCCATGCATTCGTTCAGGCGCTCGAAAGACATGGTCGGTGCCACCAGCCAGGCATCGGCCAAGCGGGCGGCCCGGCGCACTGCCCCCTCCACATCGCCGCCCAGCCAGATCGGCGGGCGCGGCTGTTGTTGCGGGCGCACGCCGGGGCGGGCATCGGTCAGCTGAAAATAGCGGCCATCGTGATTGACGCAATCCTCGGTCCACAGCCGCTTGATGATGTCCAACCCTTCCGTCAGGCGGCCAACGCGGTTCTTGATGTCCACCCCCATGGCCTGGAATTCCTCGCCGCGATACCCCAGTCCCGCCGCCAGGACATAGTTGCCGTCGCACAGCCAGTCGATGGTGGCGCCTTCCTCGGCCGCCAGCACCGGGTTCATCATGGACAATAGCAACACACCGGGGCCGATCTGCATGCCGGCGGCATCCTCGGCAAGTTGGCCCAGCAGGGGGTTGGTCTGGAACATGCCCATGGGTCCGCAGACCACATGCTGGCCCAGCAGCAGCGAGGAAAAGCCGTTCTTTTGCGCCGCCTGAACCTGCTGGCGCAAATGCGCCAGGACCACTTTGGGATTCTCGTCCGCCTGCCATTGCGATGCGGTGAACATGCCGATGCGCATTCCGTGCTCCATTCTGGATCGTGGGTCTTGCTGCTATGGTACACTCGCAACTGTGTTCAGCGAGAGATTTTATCGGAGATTTGGCATGAAAGCGGGTTTTATCGGCACGGGCAGCATCGGCGCGCCCCTGGCCGGCAATATTCTGGACCAGGAAAAATCACTGGTGGTTTTTGACATCAACCCAGAGGCGACACAGGCCCTGGCGGAAAAACAGGCCAGCGTCGTGGGCTCGCCGGCTGAAGTCGCCGCCGAGGCAGAGGTGGTATTTGCCTGCATGCCCAGCATCGATAGTTTTCACGCCGTGGTTTCGGGTGCCGACGGCGTGTTGAGGGGCGACAAAATGACAACCTTCGTCAATCTGGGCACCATGGGCACGGAGGCCGTGGCCGAGATCGAGGCCGCCTTGGCGGCCAAGGGTCTCGCCATGCTGGACTCGCCCATCACCGGCGGCGTGCAACGGGCCAAGGCGGGCGACATCACGGTTGTCGCTTCCGGCCCGCAAGAGGTCTTTGACCGGGTCGAACCATTGTTGCAGGCCGTCGCCCGCGACATTCATTATGTGGGCGACCAGATCGGCCAGGCGCAACTGGTCAAGATCGCCAACAACATCATGTCCTTCACCAATCTGGTGATCGCCTCCGAGGCCATGGTGATGGCGGCGAAAGGCGGCGTTGATCCGGAAAAGGCACTGGGGGTTTTCAATGCGGGTTCCGGCCAGAATAGGGCCACGTTGTTGACCATGCCCAATTTTATCCTGAAGCGGGATGCCAACATGGAAGCGCCCATGCACATTATCGAAAAGGACGCGATGCTGTGGCGCATGGAGGCCGAGCGCCTGGACGTGCCGCAAAACGTCGCCGCCGCCACTTATCACACCCTGCGCCAGGCGCTGGCCATGGGCCTGCACGATGGCGATCTGAGCGACATCGTCCGGGTGGTGGAGCGTGCCGCGGATTTCGAGCTACCGAAGACGCGAGGCTGACGCGCTGCTGGGGCATTACGGCTTCGTTGAAACAACTGACATAATCCAGCTAGCGGCAGCCGTTTATGGTACAAAGATACGGCCAATATCTTTTGTTAAGGCAAGTTCATGGAGCGTTTTGAAGAAGTCGCCGTAAGCCCCAACCTTGGTTTATTGCTGGACTACTGGGCGGAACTTCGGCAGGACCGGCGAATGCCATCGCGTGCTGATATCGACCCGATAGATATGCCGCGGCACTTGTTGCCAAGTATCCTGTTAATCCAGGTTTTCCACGACCCGCTACGCTTTTATTACAGGCTCATGGGCACAGCTATCGCCGATCTGCTGGGCGAGGATTGGACCGGTAAATTCAGTGATGAAATCCAGCTGGCGCACGAGAATGTGCTTCGGCAGTACGTCGAAACCGTCGAAAAGGCGGCGCCGACCTTCTATCTGAACCAGTATAGAAAATATGACCCTTCGGTTGGATACGAGCGCTTGCTCAATTACGAGCGCGTCCTGTTGCCGCTCTCGGACGATGACGCGGTGGTGCACCACCTATTGGGCGCCACCTTGGCCAAGCCGGCGGAAAGGCCCTAGAGCAATTTCGATTTTGAACTACCCACCCGCTCCCCCTCCCGGCCACCCATTGGGATTATACTCCCAAAGGCGCCCTGGGGGTGGCCGGGAGGGGGAGCGGGCGGCTTGGCGACTCGACGAATATCGAAGATGCTCTAGATCACCGGCAAGCCGTTAGTCGTCCAGGCTTCGGGCTTCGTCAACCAGC
Source organism: uncultured Rhodospirillaceae bacterium (assembly GCA_964462145.1). Taxonomy (GTDB): domain Bacteria; phylum Pseudomonadota; class Alphaproteobacteria. The sequence goes on along the minus strand of CAYWYB010000167.1, from coordinate 1,768 downwards.
ATGATGGGAATGCCTTCGCGGATCGGATAGGCCAGGCGCGCCTGCTCCGAAATCAGCTCCTGGGCCTCGCGGTCATAACGAAGCGGCCCCTTAGTCAAGGGACAGACCAGGATCTCCAGCAGTTTCGGGTCGACGCCGCCGTCGGCGGGGTTGTCCTCACTCATGGTCAATGTATCCTGTGATCATCGTCATCATCATCTTGGTTACTGCCGCCGCTGGCCCGCTGCAACAGTGACATTTCCACTAACGCGGTCATGATACGGCCCCGTTCGAACAGATCGTGGGCTTCCAGCAAGGCCTGTTTCTCGGACGGGCCAAAGGGGCAGATCATCGCCAACGAGGTGATCAGCGGGCCGGTTTCCGCGCCGACGATCGCCTCCCATTCGGCTGGTATCTTCGCCAGTTCCAGATAGGCACGCAGGGCGGTTAGCAGCCGGTTTCGATCAATCCCGGGCGCCTCATCCTCGGCCCACCGGTCGGCCGCGAAACGATCCCAATCAGCCACCACCTGGCGATAGCGGGTAGTGGCGGGCAATTCCTCGATAACGGCAAAGCGCGACAGCCCGGTCAGGGTGATCTGAAAGCGATTGTCCTCGGTCTCCTCGAAGGCGGTAATGCGTCCCGCGCCGCCAATACCATAAAGCGCGGGGCTGCCGCCGCCATCGCCGGCCTTCAGCGGCTGGATCATGCCTATGATGCGATCCCCGGCCATGGCGTCGCGGACCATGTCGAGATAGCGCGGCTCGAAAATATTCAAGGGCAGTTTGGCGTCGGGCAACAGCAGAACGCCGCTTAGGGGAAAGATAGGAATCCGCGCCGGCAGGACATCCGCTGCGCCTTCAACCTGTTCCCTGTCATCGACCATGCGGCCCGCTCCAATTAGATTTCGGCCAGATCAGGAAAACAGCATTGAACTGAGCCGGCGCCGGGCCGAGACCGTCAGCTCGTCGGCGTGACCAAAAGCCTCGAACAGGGTCAGCAGCTGCTTGCGGGCGGCTTCGTCATTCCAGTTCCTGTCGCGGCGGATGGATTCCAGCAATTGATCCACCGCTTCCTCGCGCTGACCCGCCGCCAAAAGGGCGGTGGACAGCTCCATACGCGCCTCATGGTCATTGCCGTCCGCTTCCAGGCGGGCCCTAAGGGGCGCCGTATCACCGGCATCCGCCGACTGTTCGGCCAACTCCAGGGCGGCCCGCACCGACTGCACCGCCGGATCGGTGGCCAGCTTGCCTTCCAGGCCATCCAGCATCTGCCGCGCCTCGGCAAGATCGCCGCTGTCGATCAGGCACTGGCACAGACCGGCGATGGCACGGGGATTTTCCATATCGGCGCGCAGGATCTGGCCAAATATATCCGCCGCCGTGCTGACATCGCCCGCCGCCAGGGCGGCTTCGCCCTGTTCCAACGCTTGTTCGATGGGCGAGGGGCCAGCATCGCCGGTCAGACGCTGGATAAAGGCCTTAATCTGACTTTCCGGTTGCGCGCCGACGAAACCGTCGACCGGCTGGCCATTCTTGAAGGCAAAGACAGCCGGGATGGATTGCACGCGCAATTGCTGCGCCAGTTGCTGGTTCTCATCAACATTGATCTTGACCAGCCTGACCTGGCCGCCCGACGCCTTGACCGCTTTCTCAATGGTCGGGCCCAAGGTTTTGCACGGGCCACACCATTCGGCCCAGAAATCAACGATGACGGGGACTTCATTGCTTGCCTCTATGACATCCGCGGCAAAGCTGGCGGTGTCGCCATCCTTTACCGCATCGGCGGG